>NZ_CAKKLI010000036.1:0-51977 GCF_918697855.1 Paenibacillus sp. CECT 9249
TACAGGATAAATGATGTGAAAAAGTAGACTGGGGACAGGGGAAGAAGATCCCCATACCCCAGCTTACTTTGGTACGTATGAACGGAGATGCACGAACTTAAAGGACGCCGTCAGGCGTTTTTCTTACGTGGTTCCACATCAGAAAATATGTGGAGTTCCACATGGAAGTTTGTGGACATGGTGTTGGGAAAATAAGGTATTATAAAGGTGGTAGCGCTATCAAAATTTAAAGGAGGAATGCTTTATGAAAAAAAATTTACTCAGTGTACTTATTACTGGTGTATTGTTACTTTCAATTGCAGCTCCTAATATATCAGCTGAAAAGACTTCCCCCGAGGTTTCCCTCTACACCAAGAACATAGCTGATATTAGCTCAGACACAACCATTAACCCTATAGGAAAAATAGTTAAGTATGAAGAAGGAAAGAATGTAAAACCACTTATTATGGAATTAACAAAGTCCCATAATAAAACTCTAAACAATGAAGACTATGAGGCTAGAGAAAGAAGGAAAGATGATTATTTGTCTTTAATAGCATCTGGCCAAGAGGAACGTTTTACCGAGAAGTTTTTTGACTTCCTAGAAGAAAATGAACTTGTTTATTACGAATTAGGAGCTCCTAAAAAGGGACAAGCTAGCATCCTCTCAACGTCAGCATCAGATGTCAGTTTAACTACACCATTTGGCACGTATGATTCTGTTAATAAAAGATACGAAATTTGGGGTGGCTTTCATTTTACGAATGATAACGCCTGGTTTGACGAAGCCAAAAACTGGCTTGGCATTGGAAATCCCACTGGTAATATTGGAGGAGTAGATACTATAGGGATTAATTTAGATGGTGGCACTAATGGAGCAGCACTAGAATCATTCTTTATGCAACCGATGTACTCAGATGCACCCGGCAATTTTAACGGTGGTCACGGTGGAGACTATTCCGCACCTCAAGTAACTAATCGTGTAGGCAATTTAAGTAGTAACAGCGGTGCAATGTTCTTGTTCCAAGACAAATCAGTAGGTTTTGGTCTTGGAAATGATGGATATGCGAAATATGCCAATAACTTTGGCAGAGCTGCCGTTAAGTTAGCCTATTCAAGCGCATTTGCGAATGCAAGTGGCAACGCTTCAACTTATTATAAACACACTTGGAATAAGACAACTATATCCGGTATAACACTGAACAGCGATGGTTCCTTCAGCATTTCCATCGCAAACGGAAATGATTCAACTGAAACACTGATTGGTTACGACTACGCTTATTGATTTAAAATCTAAGGAAAAGCTCCGCGCACCCCTTATAATGGACATTGGAAAACCCCCTTGGTTAATCCGATGAATTATAAGGGGTGCATTTTTAATGGCGATTAAGGGCCAAAAATTTAAACATTACAACTGTATTCGACGGGAGAATAGCGGAGAATCTACTTCAACGGAATTTTCATGCTGACAGTCCAAATCAAAGAGGGCGAGCACAGGGGAAACTAAATAAGCTGACGCCGGTTGAATACCGACATCAGCTTGCATCCCAGGTTTTTTTTATGTCTATTAAATAGGGGCTTGACCATTATTTACTAGCTTTTTGAGTTTACAAAAAGACTTTCAGTAATTTACCGTCTATTTTGGCTTTTTAAAATTAATAATAATACGATCAAAATAAGCCAAGGAAGTATATAGGTAGTTGTATATTGAAAGACATCAACTATGAAAAACCAACCATTTTTTTCATGATTAATAACTCCAATAGTGGCTATAATCGCCAAAAAAATAATCACCATACCCAAAGAGACATAATATAATTTTTTACCTATCAATCGTAAACCTCCCTCCCTCAATAAATTAATGTTCTCCGTTTTTCTCACTAATTCGCATGTTTTTATCTTTGACGTACGAAGCGCTTGAGGATAAGATTTGACGAAGAGTGAATATATGGGATCGACCTGTTGCCGGAATAGAGGTGGTAGTCACCTCGTTTTAAAAGCGTATGGCCGCATATGGATCTCCACATGTAGCTTGCGGTTAACCCTCCCATATCTCCCCGGGTCGATGCCCTTATGGTGATGATTTCTCCCAGCCTATCCGTGATTTGTTCATCAAAGATCAACATGTGTATAAGCGTTGGAACAGAATGAGTTATTAAGCTGTGAATGACTTAAGCTACCGTTTGTAATTGAGCTTCCCGATGGGGGCCGAACGCTTTGCTAGCGTCATAGTTTACCTTATCATTTTTTTTATATCAGTTAAGGCAGTTGATCAGACTTTTAAGGAGCTGCTAAAGAGATCCAGCTGGATAGGCTGGTTCAATTTCGCCTTTAACAACTGGTCTTTTCCGTTATCCAATTGCTGTTGCGATTTTAAAATATCTCCCCATTGGCTGGCGTACATAAACAAGTCTTTCACTTATACACGCTGCACAAGTGTCGCGCTAAATTGCTCGACGAAATTACTATTGAATGTTACGTAATAGTTTATGGTTATAATCATAGCATAACCTCACAACTCCGAACAGCTCCCCTTCGCCCCCAAACGGGGGAACGTGAAGGGCTTGCGCCCTCTGCACACGCCCCCTCCCCCGACGCTAAAGGGGCGGGCCATGCAGGGGGTTGCATACGCCCTTGACGGCTTTCTGCCAGCACTAAATCCGAAGAACAGCAGCACCCAATCGAATTCGATATTTGCAGAAGTTGAAAGGCTTTACGCAAGAGCAGCTTGCAGAGATTGTCGGCACAAACTATACAGATTGACAGTCAGGACCACCCGTTCAACGGGTGGCTTGATATCGCCTCTATAAGGGGCATGGTATTTTGCTGCGCTTAAAGGCGCGGTTTCGCCAGCCAATATTACTGGCTACCCCTAAAAGAGGTTGCTTTTCTGACCTGTCTTCGATGGTATCCGCTTCTTCTTGCTTCTGGATGTATTCACGAATGACATCTTTATTTATCCCGGCGGTACTTACATAATATCCTCTTGCCCACAGATGACAGCCACTCCCTTGTTTCTTTTGGGGGAAGCGATGTTTCCTTTCCTTTTCTGGGGGAAAAGATTCTTTTTGCCTACCTCTCAGCCCTTGTCCCGTTCGGCTTGCCGAGCGTCGCAATTAGCTCGGTTACTCAACATCCCTGTTACTTTAACAAGATTTTCTCTATAGCGGGTGAAGATTCAATAACAGAAAAGATATATAAGTTTATTGCAAAGCAACGGAAAAAATAATTCGTATCGTAAAAGCTTTCATCAATTTTTGTGACCTCCTTACGTTTATTAATAAAGGGGAAAAATTAATTAAATAGGGGGCTTTTTGCTATGAACGAAATGATTAATATAATCGTTGCAGAGCCAATTCATGCTATAGGTATAGGAATGAAGGCAATTTTAGAACAAGTTGATCATGTTACTGTAGTGGATATCGTTGAGAATGTTGGGCAGGCGGCGGAATTGATAACTGTACATAATCCTCATTTCATAGTAGCCGATTTAACCGTACCGTTTCATGAGAATTTACATATCATACGAAATATAAAAATAAATTATTCCGATCTGCATATCATAGCATATATCGATAAGGAAGATGATCACCTCTATAATGATTTGCTGGCAGCTGGCGTTAGCGAAGTTTTCGTTATAAGTGCCGATCCGCAGCAAATAAGAAGATTACTGTATAGTATTCTCGATGGCGATACGGTCATCCCCCTTTGGCTAGTGGACGCATATCGCTCCAGAAAATCGGAAGATCCGGTCATAGGGATGGAACATTTGTCGGATCGGGATAAGCAAATATTACAATGTGTATCGAATGGATACACGAATTCGGAAATTGCCGCAGAATTGCACTTGAGCGTTAGATCGATTGAGACGAATTTATCAAAAATATATAAGAAATTACATGTTAAATCTCGCCTTGAAGCGGTGAAGCAGGGTTATGCCGTAGGATTTATAAAATAAATTTCATGCAATGAAACACCGGGGCCAAATTGATTGCAGAGGTGAAGTTTCATGAAAAAATTGAGCATCGTCGCGTTATGCGTTATTTTCATCATAGGTTGCTCAAAGGTAGCAAATTATTCGGTACCTACGGAGCAACAATTGATTGATTTTTTGAGATCGGAGGATATTACTCCGTTAGACATTCATTTTTTTAAGGATACGGCCGTTGTACTGCACGGGACGGAATTTAGCAATACCGTTTCCTTCATTTCCTATGAAAATATTAAAAAGGAACATGTTATAAATTCTAGCACTACCGGCAACGATAATCCTCTCACGTTCATTCCGTATAAAGGCAGTGATCGAGATCCCTCATTTATCGCCATTTTCCTGAACGATTCGCAACTCGTGGCCGATGCAGCGAAGATCATCGTTGATTTCGATGGAACGCCAACAGAGACAGAGATTGAGAACAGGAGAGGCATCATTGTTAGCAGTCCCAATCCCAAACCAACGAAAAAAATGAATGTCTTAATATACGGTAATGAAAATCGTCTTTTATATAGCAATGAACTGTAGAGGCAAGACACCAGATAAGCGGGTAACAAGATTTTAAGGCGGACGCCTCGAACAGCAGCGCGGAAATAACGGTTACTCCTGTTATTTTGTCGGATTCAAGCAAATAACCAATCGAAACATGTTAGTTACCTACCCAGCAGATGGTTACTTTTTTTAAAGAAAAGGGTGTAAATTGATGAAGAAGCTGATCCTATGTCAATCATGGGGAGAAACCGGATTACGTAAAAATTCAAGTTCGAAATGCAACAGATGCTCTCTTTGCAATGGAAGACAAGGAGAGTGTTAGCTTTTTTCACGAATTGGAAGATGTGAGAATTAAAAAAGCCTCTGTGAAAGAAAGCGATGGCTCGATGAACTACACTTATGCGTTAATGGTACAAGACTCCAATAAAATTCAATCTGTAGAAATTGAGTATGAGTATTTGGGTCAGTCGTTTAAAAAAAACCTGTTTATTTCATCGTCATTTTATTGATAATTCAAGCTTCCGTTAAGTTTTACATAGGTAATTTTTATATACAAAAAACTGTTGTATTGCAACGATGATGCTTATGGGTTGTCAAGATCAATCTCTCAAAATACAAACTCCAACGAAAATCAAAATTCTTGCTTGGGATGAGGAATTATTGTTTAGGCGTTAGGAAGTGATGGCATCACTCAGGACAAATCGATCATAAAGGTCACTTCAAAGTGATATCGGTGAAAGTAATGAGTCATGATGAAGGGGGAGAAAGAAATAAATATTGTGATCGCTGCACTTTTGGTTGTTATTATAGGTTTGCTTATCGACATTAATCATAAGATTCCGCCAAGGGATTATATCAAAGAAGCTGTAGATCGCGACCGGAAGCATACAGATACGGAATGAAAGCAGGGATGAACCTCCCTTTACATGAAAGTCCTGGATAACTACGTGCACCTCATTAATTTTTTCACATTACTCAAACCTCATCATTTTATTTTATCGTTATTTTTCTCCTCTTCCCTTCGTTAAATAAATAAACCTGAATAACAAAGGAAACGAAGGGGACGACCCAAATGAGATGGTTGATCATATTTATTGTATTTATCGGCTTGATCGGCTGCACACCAGTCAAAACGGATGTAAAGGACTTGAACGGAGAAATCAGGTAGTACGGCATCGATGCCGAGATCCCGGAGATTGACGGTCTGGTTCCTATCTATGTTCATGTTCATTTTCCGCTAGTCGATGGAAAGGGCAACTCGAGTGGGGACCACTCCGCTTTAGTTATAACTTATTCGGAAAAGAAAGGGGCGAACGTTGGTATTCCGGACGAAGAGAAGGAAACAGCCGACCGAAAAATCCTATACGGTCCCTACGACGGCGAGAAGGTCATGGATATGACGATAAGCAATGCGGAAAATCATCTGGAGGGCGCAGAAGACTTGTCCATGAGCGACGGGACGAAGATCGAGTTTAAACAAAGTAACGATCGGGTTCTGTTTGTTTTCAATCGGGAGGATTTGTCTTACTTCATCGAGGGCCGCTTTACGGACCGATATACTCTGAAAAAATACATGGACATTGTTGAACATTTGGCGATGTCGCTGCGGGAAGAAACGACTTCCGATTCGGCGTTCGTCTAGGCGTTGGCAATCAGACATAAAAATGTATATAAATATAACCCCGCCCTAATATAGGACAGGGTTAACATATAAGTTATTTAAAGTCGTTAGTGCTAGGCGTGAAGTTACTTCTGCACAATCTGAATAAGGTTGCCGCATGTATCGTCGAAGACAGCTATTGTGAGTTCGCCCATTATTGTCGGCTCCATAGTAAACTTCACGCCGTTTTCCACTAATCTTTTATACTCTTGATGAATATCTGCAACGCCAAACATGGTTGCTGGGATGCCATCGGCAAATATCTTCTTTTGATACTCTTGGGCGGCAGGATGGTCATTCGGTTCGAGCAAAAGCTCGGTACCGTCCTGTTCATCGGGAGAAACAAGCGTTATCCACCTAAATTCACCGACGGGAACGTCCTCCTTTTTTATAAACCCCAGCTTTTCCGAATAAAATTCCAGTGCCTTGTCTTGATCTTGTACGAATATACTGGTAACGACGATTTTCATACTGTTTTTTGCCTCCTTTGATAGTTACGACGTTGGCGCTCTGTTAACAATCTGGCTCCAATCGGAAAACCCCATACATTCGTCAGAAATTTTTACTTAAAATTACTCTACCCATCCTTTCAGCAAATTTTTAAGCGGCTCGTTGTTGAATATAATGATGCGATATTTCCCCTTTTTTTCTGATTTTACGAGCCCTGCATCTTCCAATGCAGAAAGATGTTTCGCAATCGCCTGTCGCGAAATGGAAAGGTCATGCTTCATAATAAGACGTGCCGTAAGTTCATACAACGTCAGCTCGTTGCGCTCGGAGAGTTCGTCTAACATAAGACGCCGAGTCGAGTCGCTAAGAGCTTTAAATATAGCGTCTTTGTCCCAATTCATAGTTCAAGTATACGCAACTCGAAGGTTGCTTGTCAAGCATAAGAAACTATAAAGTTGCATGACAAAAAACCGAAACCTGCAATCTCAACAACTTAAATCATTGCTCGGGAAATAATATGACGCACTGCGACAAGATCAGTTGAACGGCAATGAATGGCAAACAGGAAGAAAAAGCATAAAGCCCCCGTCCATACTGGGTCGGGAGCTAAATCGGGCGGAGCTTGTTCGCTGACTGCTTCGGTGAGCGCGTTTACTCTGTTCGTTTGGAAATACCGTATAGTAGGATGTTGATCGTTTGTTCAATTTCCTCGTCTTCGTCGAAAGGAAATTCCGGCGCCAAAAATACATGGAAGATGATCATGCCGAGGAAGAGGCTGGCGGTGGAGCGAATGACACGCCAGGATGGCCCTTCGATTATCTGGCCTTGTTCCTGAAAATGCCGCACGACTTTGTCAACGCGTGCAACGACGATATCCGTCGCCATGCTTTTTATTTGCTCCATCAGTTCCGGCTGAAAGGGCACCTCGTGAGCCAGAATCTTGATCAGCTTCACGTTATTGCGTGCGAACTCGAGGCGGTCCCTGAGTACGGCGCGAAAAAATTCTTCTATGCGCGGATATGGGAGGTCGAGCAGCTTGGCAAAATCGCGCATGAGGAACGGAGCGAATAATTTAGCCGCGATAGGGCCGGCGATCGATAGCAAGAGATCTTTCTTTGTCTTATAGTGTCGGAAAATCGTACCTTCCGCAACACCCGCTTTTTGCGCAATTTCACTGGTGGATGTGGCAGCGAAGCCTTTCTCCGAAAAAATTTCAATGGCCGCTTCGATAATCTTAACCTGTTTATCGGTTTTCTTCTTGTCGTCATCCTCAACGAAGCGGATGAAGTCCATCAGCCATTGTTCCTTTTTCTGATCTGACATGATTACGTTCCCCTCTCACTTGCACATACATGAGCTTTTCCATAAGGTTACTATATCTTCCGATGTTTACGCAACGCAAGCACATTGGCTGCCATAAACACAAGCGATAATCCAACCAACACATAGACATCCACCGCAATAGAGTTCCAGCCTTCGCCTCGGATCATAATGTTGCGGAGCGCGTCAGCGCCATATTTCAGCGGGGTGATATGGGACAGCCAGCGAAGCCAGGGCGAAATGGTGTCCAGATCGAACAAGCCGGAGAAGAACACCTGCGGTACGATCACAATCGGAATGAATTGAATCATCTGAAATTCCGTTTCAGCGAATGCAGACAAGAAAGTGCCTAAACTGAGCGCCGTAATCGATAAGAGCAGCATAATTAAAAGGACGTACCAGAAGGAACCTGCCATTAAGCTGCCCAATACTCCGATTGTATACCCCGCAATAAGCAGCGATTGCAAGCCGGTGAAGATGCCGAAAGCCGCCATATATCCGACTACGATTTCCCAGCGGCGCAGCGGAGTTGCCAGGAGACGCTCTAACGTTCCGCTGGTACGTTCTTTGAGAAAGGAGACACCGGCAATCAGGAAGACAAAGAAAAAAGCGAACAATCCGATTAATACAGGGCCGAAGTTGTCAAAGGATGACATGTCGGGGCCGCCGTGCAGATAATCAATTACCGGAGCGGCAGGTGTACCGGCCTGATTCGGGGCTGAGAAGTGCGCTTGCATGGCATTCTGAACGAGCATCATAACCGCGCGGTTTTTGGAAGGATCGCTGCCCTCCAGCTTCACATGGGGAATGGAGTCTGCCAATGAGATGATTGCATCAACTTTCCTGTTTGCAAGCGCATCCTCCGCCTCGTCTATCGAATGGTAAGCCGTAATATCGGCATCTTGTGCGCTAAGGCTTTGTTCAATAGAAGGCGGCAATTGGATCGTACCGATCTTTGGTTGATACGTATCGCCGTTAAACACAAGGTAAATCATAGACAAGACTAGAAGCGGAGCAACGACCAACAAAGCCATCGTGCGTTTGTCGCGAATGAACTGGCGGATGATACGGACAATCAGGGCGCGGATTCTCATGCGTGAACACCTCCATAGTACAAGAATGCTTCCTCGATATTGGCGGTGCCGGACTTCGCTTTGAGTTCGTCCAGCGTCCCTACGGCGATCAAACTGCCATCGCGTACCATGCCGAGACGATTACACTTATCGGCTTCGTCCATCACGTGGGTCGTGACGATGATTGACTTTCCTTTGCGGCTTAAGTTCTGAAGCTCATCCCAAATCGATTTGCGAAGGACTGGATCGATGCCGACGGTCGGTTCGTCCAGAATCAGGACTTCCGGCTCGTGCAACAGCGCAATAGCCAAGGACAAACGACGTTTCATGCCGCCTGAATAAGCGCGAACGGAGCGTTTGATGTGCGAGGTTAAATTGACGAGTTCCATGACTTCCTGTATCCGCTCCTTCAGTTTCCCGCCGCGCAGTCCGAATAGTGCGCCGAAGAATTCCAGGTTTTCTTTGGCCGTCAGCTCCGTATATAGCGCGTCGGATTGCGCCATGTAGCCGATGCGATTCATCATTTCCAGCTTCGGCATTGCTGTGCCGAGCACCTCAATGCGTCCGCTTGTCGCCTCGTCAATGCCTGCGATCAATTTGACGAATGTGGTTTTGCCGGATCCCGAGGGACCGAGCAGCCCGAAAATCTCGCCATGGCGAACCGAAAGGCTTACGCCGTGAAGCACCTCCTTATCGTCGAACTTCCGGAAGACGTCCCGGGCTTGGATACAAATTTTCGAGTCTGTATTCATCACGTGTACCCCCTTTAATGAGAGTGAGTAATTACTTTTTTTCGCAAGCTCATCGTACCTTAGATTGAATTTGCAGTCAAGTGAGTACTCACTATTATTTTGTCCAATATGAGGGGATTAGGCCGTCTACCGCAATTAAAAAGACGATTACCGCGTCTTCGGGAAATGGGCCATGGATTGCAAAAAACCGCCGCAACGCAGGCTGGATGCCTACGGCGGCGGGTTTCTCATATCATCGTTCATCACTATACCGATTGTACCGAGTCGCCGGGAACCAGTGTGACATAAATGCGCTCATGTTCGACTTCCTCGCCGGCGATGAGCTTCAGCAATTGTTCGGAGGCGATGGCTCCCCATTTGCGCTTGGAGTAATCGATCGTTGCGATGCGGGGATGCGTGTACTGGGTCAGCTCGATATTATCGAAGCCGATGATGTGGATTTGTTCGCCTACCCGTAGCCCGGCATGAACGACCGTATCGTAGACGCCGATGGCCATCTCGTCGTTCAGGCAGAATACGGCCGCCGGTTCCGTATATTCTTCGATCACTTGCCGGGCGGCTTCCTCGCCTGTCGATTTCGTAAAATCGCCTTGGATGGAAGTGAAGCGAATCGGCTGGTTCCTCTCAATCGTTTGCTTAACCGCTTGCATGCGCTGCATCGAATCGAAGGAATCTTTCGGGCCCGACACGACGTAAATGTTGCGATGGCCTTTCTCGATTAAATATTCAACAGCGAGGCCTGCGCCCGCTTTGTTGTCGAGCAGCACTTGATTCACGTTCGGGTGGTTTAATTCCCGATCGAGCACGACTAGTTTATGGCCTCGGTCGGCATATTGAAGCAGTTCTTCGCTGGCGAAGAATCCGTCCAAAATGATAGCGCCGTCAATCATCTTCTCCGGGAGAAGGCGGTGGGATTGCGAGCCGCTGCATACGATGAGATCGTAGCCGTTCTTGTTCAATACTTCCTTCATTCCTTGCAACAAATCGCCGTAAAAAGCGCCGCTGAAATCGGTCAAGAACGCGCCGATAATTTTCGTTTCTTGCTTTTTCAACGTTCTGGCCGCCGCGTTCGGCACATAGTTCAGTTCTTTTGCAATCGCCAAAATTTTGGCTTTCGTTTCTTCCGTTACTTTCGGGTTCCCGTTCAACGCATAAGATACGGTTGAGATCGAGACCCCGGCCTTTTTGGCGATATCTTTAATACTGACCACAACACCCGCTCCAATCGTTCATTTCCACCATTTTCTTTACTATAGCAAATTTGACGGCGATCTCGAAAGATCGCCGACGAATTCCATCCATTTTCAACGCACTTACATGTGAAAGTTTCCTTGTGCACTACATCCGTCCATTGGATTTTGTCCAATAGAATAATCTTTCCGACTCGTAAAACGGCTTTTCATTGGAATTTATCCAATGGAATTCTCGTAAACGCGGCCGAATACGAGAAATAAGGTTCGGTTCATTGGATGTTTTCCATTGGGGTTGCAGATTTTACATAAAAATTGCCAATTCAATTGGATGTTATCCAATGGGCGACCAGTGGTGACCGAGAAGGGGACTTCATCCGCCGGATATCAAAAGGTTCGAGTATTAGCGGACCCTTGCCCGACCCGCCCAAGCAGGGTCCGCTCAAGCCACACCATAGACTCGGCGTCCGCTCAAGGCGCATCTCATACAACCGTCCGCACATACCCGCCGCCGCCCGTCAAGCCGCAAGCCCCCCCGGGGGCGGCGCCCCGGCGAAGGCCTTACATCTCAATGACGATCTCGTTCGCATCGGCGTTCAGCGCGCGGGCCAATTCCTGGCCGCGAATGCGTAGGCCGCCTTGGCGATAACGGTTGGCCGTTCGGCTCGCTTCCACTTGCTGCCCGTTGATGGTCACGCTGCGAACCGGTTGGCCGCTGACGCGGTATACGAATCGTACCGGAACGTCGTTCAGCTTGAAATCGAATTGCAAACCGTCGCAGTCCTGCGGCAATACCGGATCAACGATCAGATCATCGCCTTCGTGGCGAATGCCCAGGCAGTTCGAGATCAACTGGTTCATATAAATCCCCGGACCGCTGGAATAGATGCGCCATCCGCCTTTGACGGCCACCTTGCCTTGGCGCAGTTCGCCGAATCGTTCCTGCGCTTCGTAACGGTTGTTGAATTTGCCGTCCGAGCTGCTGAAGTAAGCGTTGCTCTGTCTGAGTTCCGCGTTCGGCACCGCATCCCGCAGTCCGATCGGGTTGATCGTCTCAAGCCCTTTCCAGGCTTCCTCGGCTTTCCCCAGCTTCGCCATCGCTTCGACGAAACGAATATGCGCATGCACATATTGCAAGCCGACTTCCCGGCCGAAGTTCGCCGCTTGTTCCGCCCGCTTGAAATGCGTGCTCACGCCGCCGGCATACTGGGCCGGACGGTTCATCAACCGGACGCCGTCCGGACAATACAGCTCTCGCTTGATCAAATCGTAGTGAGCCGCGGCCTGCTTCTCGTCCAGCAACTCGCTGATGATGCTTCGCGTCATCGGCAGCAGGCGGTATTGAATGCCTGTCTCGGCGTCGGTCGGGTGAAGCATCAACTTCGCTTGCCCCGGCTCTTCCATATAGACGAACCCTGGGATGACGTCGGTTTGCAGCATGTACCGCTGGAAATCGGCTTGAATGCCGGAGGCAAGCTCCCGCAGTTGAGCGGACAATGCTTCGTCCGCTTGCGCGAGCGCGCCCGATAATTGCCGGAATACTTGGTACGTCAGCGCGACGGTCCAACTGCTGATCAAATATTGTTTCAGTTGCGGATTCGCGGGCTGAAGCGTGTCGTCCCAATCGCCGTCGCCATACGAGGACAGGAACGTATCGTGCAGGAAGTTCCGCTTCATATAGTCGATTTCTTTGAGGACATGATCGGAGATCGCCGCCCGTTCTTCCGTAAACTCGAAGCTATGTCGGTCCGTATAAGGAACCCGTTCCGTCAAAATGCTGTAATCCCGCGTTGCGATTAAATAATCGCTCAACACCTTTAGCGGCCAGACGATAATATCCCCATGGCTTTCTTCCTGCTGAATCCGATAATACCGGTCGAACATAAACCACTGCGGCCAATTGCCTTCATCCGCATATTGATGGCTGTATACCGTTAGCAAAATTTCGCGCACTGCGTCGTATTTTTGCGTCGCCAGAAAATATTCCGTCGGTCCTTGGCATACGTCGCGCGTTCCCCATGCCGCCCCGCCGTATTGCTCCAATCCGTGCGGCACGGAATAATGCACGAGCATGTTATGCGTATACCACCAGGCGAGCGCGTTGACTTTGTCGAATTCCTCCGCTGTCCCGTTCCGGCGGGAAAGCCGGAAGCCGTTCATTACCTTCTCGTAAAATGCCCGGTAGCGGGCGGCCTCCGCGTCGGCGTCGACGGGAACGAACGGTCTTGCCTCGCCATGGATCGACCCTTGCACGGTCATCGCCCAAGCGCTGCTCTCGCTGAGTTCAAGCACAACAAGGGAAGCTTCCCCGGAGCGGACTCCGGCCGCCAAGGCGCTCTCGTCCTTCACCGACACGTTGGAACCGGCGACCTGCATGCGGTAACAGAGCTTAGGAAGCGTCTTCGCGCTGTCCGACGCCGCATCGGCCGTAAACGTCAGCATCGAACCATCTTGCTTCATATGGAACGGCGCATCGTACTCGTTATTATTCATGGACACTTGGTTCGTGACCAACCAACGATACGATTTGCCGCTCTCGGAGCGCACTTGCAAATGAACTTCCGGCGTATCCACTGTCGTGAAGTTCGTAATGACAAGCGTATCGTCGGCCGTTTTATAATACCAACGCGAGTAGTTGAAGCCCATTTCGAACATGGAAGGCATCGTCAGCAGACGATATTGGCCGTCCCGTTCGACATAGATGCGCTGTCCCGACGTTTTCATCACATTGAGAGCGTTCCGGGCGTTGGTGATCATTTTATTATTCGACGTATTCCCGACAACCAACTGTGAATTGAAGATGCCGTACATATAGGAAGTCGAGGTTAATACTTGCTCGTTCAGCCGCGCATTGTTTCCCGTCATGACAATATGGCCGTGCGGGCGCTCGACGAGCAGTTCTTTCGCTTTCAACACGACATGCTCATGCGTCCCGGTAAAGAAAGCGAGCAGTTCTCCGTCTTGGCGTTCCTCCTGACGGCGGTCCGGAAACAACCGATCGATCTCGTCGATCGTCATCGCCTCCGTTTGCAGCGGGGCTCCGATCTTCGCGTTAAGATGTACCGGTTCAACCGGAGTGAAAGCATGCTCGCCCACGTCATTCGCTTGGTTCCACGCTTCCGTCACATCCGCTTCGAATTCCAGAGATGTCATCGCCTGCGGATGGTCGGGACGGAACAAGCCGTAGAACACGAATTGCGCTATCCCATTCACCGCAACGCGCTCGGATTGCAGCGCCGTATAAGCAAATTCGTATTGGTACACTTCGTTGTCCAAACGCTCTTTGCCGAGTGCGGCCGGTTCGTTCGATTCTTTATACGTCAGGCCGAAAAATTGGAATCCGTCCGTTGAATATCCGATCGCTTTCGTCAGAGAGCCTTGCTGCATATACGGGAACGCGCCTTGCTGCGGCTGATTCTGGCGGGAGCATACGACGTACCCTTTCGCTGCGTCCTCGAACACGGCGTGATCGATATATTGCGACATATACGCTTCATTGGAACGTACGGCCCCTTTATGGGCAAGCCCGACGTCTTGTCCGTACAGAATGTCTGCTTCCGCGCCGCTGCCCTCGATTTGAACGTCCCAGAACCAAATACGCCGCGGCGTCAAGGTGAACGTAACCCGATATGACAGCGATTCGGCCGTTCCTTCCCAGATCACTTGCGTATCGGTATAACGCACTTCGCTCCCGGAGCGAACGCCCAGTAACGGAACGACCTTGATTCCCGTACCGCGATGGACGCGAAGGTAAATATTGTTGAGCGATCCGTCGACGGGATTCGCGATCCATTGATTGATCATCGTGTCGTTATGCTTGATTTCGCGGATATCGCCGCTGTTCAGAAACGTAAACTCTAAATCTCCCGCCTTAACGAGAAAATTCGGGTGTAACAACGTTGTCATAGCTTCCACTCGCTTTCATTGCTTCGTTAGTGTAAATGTCAGTTCCGCCGTGTCGCGGCTGTTCGGACCCACCATGGCGATAAAATCGCCCGGATCGCTGATCCGCTCCAAATTCGTATGATGATAGCGCAATTGCCGCTCCGATAAAATGAATTCCACATCTTTACTTTCTCCCGGCTGCAGCGAGATTTTGCGAAAATCTTTTAATTCTTTGACCGGACGGACCGTTTCGCCCGCCACATCGCGCACATATAATTGCACAACCTCTTCTCCCGCAACGTCCCCGGTGTTGGTGACGCGAACGCGAATCCGCACCGGTTGTTCGGGAGTCATCGTCCCGGACGAGATAGCCGGTTCGCTATATTCGAACGACGTATAGCTCAGGCCGTAGCCGAACGGCAGCAAAGGTTCGTTCGGAATGTCCAAATATTGCGACACATAACGCTCTTGCGCATCGGGAGCCCCTTGCGGGCGGCCGGTATTGAAATGATTGTAATAGACCGGAATTTGACCGGCGGCATAAGGGAAAGACATCGATAAACGACCGGATGGATTATGCTTGCCGTACAATAGTTCGGCGATCGCCGCTCCGCCTTCCGTGCCGGGATACCAGGCTTCCACCACCGCGTCCGCTTGATCGAATACGCCGTGCAGGTCGAGCGGGCGGCCGTTGAACAAGACGGCAACGATCGGCTTGTTCAGCGGCTTCAGCTTCGCGATCAGCTCCAACTGCACTTGCGGCAGCCGGATATTCGCCCGCGACCCCGCCTCGCCGCTCATCTCGGAATGTTCGCCCAACGCAAGCACGATGACATCGGCGTTCCGCGCCGCCCGCAACGCTTCGTCCCATTCCGCATCCGTCCCCGTCTCGATGCCGCAGCCCCGAGCCGCAACGACGCGGTTCGCGCCGGATATCGCTCGAAGCCCGTCGTACAACCGGACGGCTTCCTCTTGTTCGCCGAGCCACGACCAAGGGCCGAGAATGTCTCCGCTCTGCGCGAACGGTCCGATCAACGCTATGTTGCGATCCTCTTGCAGCGGCAGCACCCCTTCGTTCTTCAACAGAACGATAGATTTCAATGCGGCTTCCCGCGCCGCTTGCCGATGCTCCGCGCACATCACAATTTCGCGTTCCCGCTCGGGATCCGCCCCGCGGTACGGATTGTCGAACAAGCCGAGCTTCCGCTTCAGCTTCAGGATGCGCAGCACCGCCTCGTCGATGAGCGCCTCCTCGACTTGCCCGGTTTCGACAAGATCGCGCAAATGGCGAACATAGCACGGCGTCATCATCTCGATATCGACCCCGGCTTGAATCGCTTTGCGGGCCGCTTCGGCTTCGTTCGCCGCCACGCCGTGCGGAATCAACTCTTTCACCGCGCCCCAGTCGGAGATAAGCACCCCGTCAAAGCCCCATTCGTCGCGAAGCAAGTCTCTCATCAGACGGCTGTTGCCGGTTGCCGGAATGCCGTCTACCGTATTGAACGACGTCATCACCATTTCGCAGCCTTCGTCAAGCGCCGCTTGGTACGCCGGCAAATAATATTCGCGCAATTGCCGCTCCGACATATCGACCGTATTATAGTCCCGGCCGCCTTCCGCCGCGCCGTACGCCGCGAAATGCTTGACGCAGGCGGCGACCCGCGACGGGTCCCCGGTCAAGTCGCGCCCTTGGAAGCCGCGGACGAACGCCCGCGCGAATTCGCCGTTCAAGAACGGATCTTCTCCCGTCGACTCCATGACTCGACCCCAACGCGGGTCTCTTACGAGATCGACCATCGGCGCGAAGGTGACATGAACGCCGGCCGCGGCCGCTTCCGCGGCGGCGATTTCGGCGGTTCGCTCCGCCAGCTGCATGTCCCAGGAGCATCCTAGCGCGAGCGGAACGGGAAAGATCGTCTTATACCCGTGCACGATATCGGCCATCATTAATAGGGGAATCCCTAGGCGATTGTTGTTCATATGGGCTTTCTGCACTTGAATGACTTGCTGCGCTCCGGTCAAGCCAAGCACGGAACCGGTATTGGCGACGACTTCCTTCGAGATGCCCATGGCCGCCATCGGGCCCGTAATTTGCCCCTCGCCTTCCGCTCCTTCGTAGAACGGCGCTGCGAGCTGCAGCAGTTGAGCAATTTTCTCATCTATCGTCATTTGGTTCAGGATCGAGACCAATTGTTGTTCTGTCATCTGTACAACTTCCTCTCTATCGCATGGATCGATTTTCATAGCCTTTCTGTGCACTGCATCGCACTCGCAGTATCCATCGACAATTTAATAGAAACGTTTCGATTTACTATAAAATTCATTATAATAACGTTTTCCAACGGAGTCAACCAAGCATTTGTCCTCACGTCTTGAAATTCGAAACGTTTCAAATTTGACAAAAAAACCACTTGTATACGATTTCACTCTGTTATATAATGAGTATCGAAACGTTTAGATATAGATATTACACTCGTTTTGAAAAAAATTTACGCTTTAGAGAAACGTTTCACCAATTTTCATTTCCACCCGTCTCTATGGTTGTTTCTTATTCGGGAGGGGGACGATTCGATGTCACGGGAGGTGTTCGCAGCCTGTATTGATCTGTAAATATTTTTCGTTTGAAAAACCAATATTAAAAGGAATGTTATACCAAGTTAGCGGAAGGAAGTTGAAAAATGCGAAAAACATTATCTATCGTATTAGCTGCAACGTTGCTCGTTATGGGGGTTCTCGCGGGATGTTCGTCTAGCTCGAATAACGAATCTGCCGGCGGCCAAGATAAAGAAGGGAAAGTCACGCTCAACGTATGGGGGATGGGAGAAGAAGCGAAATCGCTTCCGAAGATCGCCGAACAGTTCGAGCAAGACAATCCGAACATTAAGGTGAACGTACAGGCATTGCCTTGGGACACCGCGCATGACAAGTTGTTGACGGCGGTCGCTTCCAAGAAAGGTCCGGATGTCGTGCAAATGGGGACGACCTGGATTCCGGAATTCGCGTCCGCGAAAGCATTGATGGATTTGGCGCCGTATGTGGAGCAATACCCGGAATTGGGCGAGGACCACTTCTATCCCGGCTCCATTATGACTGGAAAATATGAGAATGCGTATGTAGGCGTGCCGTGGTATATCGATACCCGCGTTCTGTACTACCGTTCCGACCTGTTGAAGGAAGTCGGATACGACGAAGCGCCGAAAACATGGGAAGAATTGCAAGATGCCGCCAAAAAGCTGGCCGATCGCGGCGACAATAAATACGGCATCAGCTTGGACACGAAGGAACAATCGTTAGGCTTCATGTTCGCCCGTCAGAACGGCTCGGAATTGTTCGATGCCGACGGCAAACCGTTGTTTAACCAACCGGAATTCGTCGAGGCGGTTCAATTCATGAACAGCTTCTTCGAGAACGGCTCGGCTCCGAAAGATCTCGGATTGGATGCCGTGCAAGGCTTCCGCGGCGATGGCGTCGCGCCGATGTTCATCAGCGGACCGTGGATGGTGAATCTGATTAAAGAACAAGCGCCTGATTTGGAAGGCAAATGGGGCACTGCCGTACTGCCGGCCAAAAATAACAATAAATCTACGCTTGGCGGATCCAACTTGTCCGTATTCCAATATACGCAAAATGCCGATGCGGCGGTAAAATTCGTCGCTTACATGAGCAAGCCGGAAACGCAATTGAAATGGATGGAATTGACGAAATCGCTGCCTGCCGCGAAAGAAGCTTGGGAGGATCCTATGCTGAAGGAAGACCCGAACTTCAAAGTGTTCGGCGAGCAGTTGGAGACGGCCGAGCCGATGCCGATTATCAAGCAATTCGAAGAGATCGCGCAAAACTTCTTGAGCAGCTTCGAGAACGTTTATCGCGGCGGAACGGACGTACAAAAAGAAATGGACGCTTTCAACAAGAAAGCCGAGCAAATTTTGAATAAATAATGCGTTGGAACGATGCTAACCGGCCGGCCGAACCCGCCGGTTAGCCTTCTTGTTCGCGTATCGGACGCAAGAGTAAAGGAAGTGATGCGGCATGAAAGGATTGACCCGGAGCAAAGCGCCTTATTTTTTCATTGCGCCTGCGCTTATATTGCTGTTCGTATTTTCGCTGCTGCCAATATTGGTCGCGCTTTTCATTAGTTTTACCAACATGGATTTGGCAGGATTGGCCGATTATTCCAACTTGAAGTTTGTAAGTTTCGACAATTACAAGAGCGTTCTAACCGACCCCGTTTTTCTCAAAGCGATCTATAATACATTGTTTTATGTCATTATCGGCGTTCCTTTCGTTATTCTCTGCTCCTTGACGATTGCGATTTTAATTAATTTGGGAACGTCGCGAATTTTCAAAGCCTTTCGTGTCGTCTATTACTTGCCTTCCGTTACGAATGTCGTCGCCGTCGCCGTCGTCTGGACGATCTTGTACAATCCGACCTTCGGCTTGTTCAATTATTTGCTGAAAGCGATCCACTTGCCTGCGGTTCCTTGGTTGACCGAACCGACCGTAGCGAAGGTATCTCTGATTCTTCTGGCGTTATGGCGGGCGATCGGTTTGAATATGATCATCTTTATCGCCGCTCTGCAAGGCATTCCGAAGTCTTACTACGAAGCGGCCCAGTTGGACGGGGCGACCACATGGCAGCAAGTGAGACATATTACGTTGCCGATGCTGCGCTTTGCGATCTTCTTCGTCTCGATTACGACGATGATCGGATGGCTGCAGTTCTTCGAAGAGCCGTTCATTATGACCGACGGCGGACCGCTGAACGGCACGATGTCGGTGGCGCTGTTCATTTACCGCAACGGTTTCCAACTGAGCAATTTCGGATATGCGGCGGCCGGATCGTTCGTTCTGTTCATCGCGATTATTGCGGTAACGTTAGTGCAATTCAAATTGCAAAATAAAGAATCGGACTACTAAGGAGCGGAGGTGAACCGATGAGTACAGCGAGCGCAGCAAGCAAACCGGCCAAAGCCCGCGGGAAGAGCCGGGCGTTTCAATGGGCGGTTGGAATGATATTAACGTTGGGCGGCATTATGTTCCTGCTTCCGTTTATTTGGATGATTCTATCTTCGGTGAAGCATGAGAGCGAAGTGCTGCAAATCCCGCCGACTTTGTGGCCGCATGAGTTTACAATGGAGAATTTTCGAAATTTATTTACGAATATGAATTTTGGCGTTTATTTGAAAAATACGATTCTCATCGTCTTGTTCCAGTTTGTCGGCATGTTCTTGAACGCGATGGCGGGCTTCGGATTTGCCAAATATAAATTCAGAGGAAGAGAAAGCTTATTCCTTGCGGTGCTTGCCACGATGATGATTCCCGGCCAAGTGACGATGATCCCGATCTATCTTATCTTGAACAAGATGGAATTGACGAACACGCTGATCGGTATCGTGCTGCCCGGACTTGTGGGGGCGTTCAACATTTTCTTGTTCCGCCAGTTTATGTCGACCATTCCCGACGAAGTGCTGGAAGCGACGCGGATGGACGGCGCCAGCGAATTCAGAACGTTTCTGCAAATTGCGCTGCCGATGTCCAAGCCGATTCTCGCCGTGCAGGCGATCTTGACGTTTATCGCGGGGTGGAACAGCTTCCTCTGGCCGTTAATTATCGCGAACGACGAGAAGCTGTATACATTGTCCGTCGGCCTTGCTCTGTTGAAAGGGCAATACGGCGGAAATTACGCGCTCCAGATGGCCGGCTCGACCTTGATGGTGCTGCCGATCATTATCATATTTATCAAATTCCAAAAAAATATTATCGAAAACTACACCACTTCCGGTTTGAAATAGGATGGTATAACGACAGGCAGAAGCCCGATCGATGTCCGCATCGTTTGGGCTTTTTCTTTTGCTCGAACATCCTGTTAAAGGGGCTCGTTTCGCCCGAAGCGACTCAATAAACGAGACTGTCGATAAATTGCGGCCGCTCGAATTCGACGTTCCCAATTTCAAACGGAACTAGAAGACCTTATTAGGGAAAAAAGCAGCCTTTTCGGATTCTAACGGATGTGAGCGCTCTTATTCGTTGTTTACCTAGCGAGAAATGAACGAATGACTGCAAATAAGGTTTCTTAGTTCCGTTACATTTTGAAACGTCTCGATTTTGCTCAAATAACGTCTCCTACATCCGTTAGCCGTGAAATCGTTGCTGAGCGTTCATCGACATTTTTCGCAAATGCAAAAACCCATTAATTTCGGAGCAAAAACCGTTTTTTGCCTATAGCAACTGCGAAAATCCAGTTAATCGGGCTCGTTTTGCCGATTTTGCGGTTGTGGGGGCAGTAGCAACTGGATCATTGCAGCTATTTCGTTCAAAATCGCCGAAAGTGGCTTATGTAAATGGATTTTTGCAGTTACCTTAGGCGGGATCGCCTGTTTTAGCAAAACCGCAAACGAAATACTCACCTTCCCATAAACAATGATGAGCTTGAAACGGCGCTCCCGGCGGAACATATGGATACATTTGTAAAAATTTGATGCTATAATGGATAGAGTAGCGCGTGACGCATGGCAAGGGGTCATGAAGTTGGCCAATTTGTTAATTATCATTTTAGCGCTTGGATTTTTCTTCGTTATCGCTTACCTTCGTGCGATTGGATCGCACTGAAAGAAATACAATTCGACTCAGAAGGATCGGGGAGGACGGAAAATATGAATAAAAAAATGATAGCCGTCACAGCGGCGGGCATCGTTGCTCTCATCGCGGCGGTAGGATCGTCGATATACGCGTCTCAATCTGTAAAACCGCCATTGACGGAGCGGGACAAGCGGATCATCGGGCAGACGTTTGACGAAATCCAGTCCTATGCTGCGCAGCAAGGGACATCGCCATCGGAGAGGGCTCCGCTCGTGAATAGCGAACATTTTCAAATTTCCGCGGAACGGTTCTTTTTTTACAAGAAAAATATTGAGATGGCCGCCGAACTGAACCTTGGCGAAGGCGCCAAGGCTGCAACATTCTCCGACGCCGAATTGCTCGATCTGATGATCAAAAAAGAGCTGACGGTTCAATACGCGAAAGAGGCGGGCATCACGGCGACCGACGAGGAGATCGGGCAAATGATCGACCGGGAAAAGAACATGCTGTACGATCCGTCCGTTTCCGGAGCGAATAAGGAGACGGTGCAAGAGCTGATGGCGCATCGAATCCGGATGACCGGCATGTCCGAGGACGAGTTCTGGCAAAGCGAGGATACCCGCGCCGAATACGCCAAAACGATCTATATCGGCAAGCTGATGCAACAGCTGAGCCAGGACGGGACGTTTACCGACACGTTCGGCATGGACGAATTCCAGGATCGATTGCTCGCCGATGCCCGGGATCGATATACGGTCGATTGGTCCGTGCTGGAAGCGGCCGGCAACTGACCGCTAACGGCAAACCATCGGCGCACACTTTACACAATTTTGTTTCTCTCGTAATATTCCGCTAACATACATTCCGTACAATGTCCCTATCACCAACCGATTACATCGATGGAGGGACATGACAGAATGAAGAACAAATTCAAGAAACTGCTCGCGCTGCTGTTGCCGGCGACGATGCTTGCGGGGCTGTTGTCGGGCTTCGGCGCGTCCGCAAGTCCGGCCGCTTCGCCGGGCAGCGACGACAGCTTCAAGATGGCCATCCTGCCGGATACGCAAAAGTATGCGCGTTACAAAAACGAACTTTGGCTGTCGCAAACGAACTGGATCGCGAAGAACGCGAAAAAAGAAAATATCGTTTTCACGGCACATTTGGGCGATTTGGTCGATCGGGCCGATGAGGATTACGAATGGCGCAACGCCGACGAAGCGATGAAAGTGCTCGATCGAGCCAAGCTTCCATACGGTTTTTTGGCAGGAAACCATGACGTGCTGAACTCGCGGCAATACGACAACGAACGGGATGTGGCCAAGGAACCGTTTTTGAACTATTTTTCGACAGACCGAATGAAGAACATCCCGGGCTTTGACGGCCATTCCGAGAACGGATTTAATTCCTACTATATTTTTGAAGGGGCCGGGAAAAAATATATGGCGCTCTTCCTGGATTGGAGAGCGTCCGAAGAGACGCTGAAGTGGGCGCAAAAAGCGATCGACGAGCATCCGACGTACCCGGTCATGCTGTTCACCCATCAACTGCTGAACATTTCCAACGACAAAAAATCGGCCGTCATGACCGATCACGGGCAATTTCTATGGGACAAGCTGATCGCGAAGAACGATCAAATCTTCCTGACCGTTAACGGCCACCACCACGGCTATGCCCATACGGTCAAGAAAAACGACAAAGGCCGCGACGTCGTCATGATGGTCGTCGATTATCAAAGCGCCTTTCACGGCGGCAACGGGTTGATGCGAACGCTCGAATTCGACATGGCGAAGAACCGCATTCATATTTCTTCCTTCTCCCCATGGGTGATGGGCATGCCGGAGAAACAAAGAACCGCGTTCGATGAGGAGCGATTGGTCGACGATTTTAACGATTTTACCGTCGCGATGGATTTCGAGGAACGATTCTCCGGATTTCAACCGGTTATTTCCGTCAATAAGGAAGTGCCGAAGGTAGAAGGTACGGTCGCTTACTGGCGAATGGACAACCGTTCGGCCGCCGAAGGGCAAGCCGTTGCAGGCAAGGGAACGGCGGCGGTCCAAGATCTTTCCGGCAACGGCAACGATTTGTACCGCATTGACGAAGGCGACGCCAAGCCGGGCGATATGATCTGGTACAAAGGAAATGCGCAAAATCCGCAAAGCAAGTCGGGCATTCGTTTCTTCGGCGACAAATCGCAAGAGAAGGGCTCGTATTTGCAAACGTCCGATCAGGCGCCTCTCAATGCATTGACGTTCCCGAACGGATATACGATCGAAGCGGTCGTGAAGCTCGGGCCTGAGTTCGACGCGGATAAGCATTCCTGGATGGGCATTCTGGGCCGGTACGGCACCGGGCAAGACGCCGGCAAGAAGGACGGCGACGCCGACGCGCCGCTAGCGACGTTGGCCGTGTCGAACTTGCGGGAAATTCAATGGGCGTCCTTCCCGCTCAATTACGGAAGCGAGCAGACGAGTTGGTCGTGGGAAATGGACGACAGCTGGCGCCATATTGCGCTGGTCAACGACGGGCAATCGACGATGATGTATATCGACGGCGTGGAAGTGCTGCGCAATCCCGACACGAAGCCGCGCGGCATCGCCTCGACCGGCAAACCGTGGATTGTCGGCGCGAGCCAATACGCCAACGAACTGGACGGCGTGTTTAACGGATGGATCAGCGAAGTTCGCATCGTCGATCATGCGCTGGACAAGAAAGATTTCTTGCAATAGATAGAGGTGCGCGCAAGCGCCGGGACAATTCCTGGCGCTTGAAGTTTTTTATATGATCCCTTCTTCCACACATTTCCGAATCGCTTGTTCGCGATTATTGACCTGAAGCTTCGCGTACATTTCGGAAGCATAGTTTCTTACCGTCCCTTCGGACAAATAAAGCCTGGCGGCAATCGACTTATAACGCATTCCTTTCGACAAGTAGGTGATGATCTCA
The DNA here is from genome assembly GCF_918697855.1 of Paenibacillus sp. CECT 9249. Taxonomy (NCBI): domain Bacteria; kingdom Bacillati; phylum Bacillota; class Bacilli; order Caryophanales; family Paenibacillaceae; genus Paenibacillus; species Paenibacillus sp. CECT 9249. Next base: position 24,318 of record NZ_CAKKLI010000036.1, read on the forward strand.
ATCTCCCTCGGCGTGAGTCCGTAACGATTTCCATTCGGAACATTTCGGTTTTGCAACTCTTCGAACACTTGATTGGCAATTTCATGGGAGATAATCGTATCTCCGCGGTGAATGAAGGACAGCGTCTCAATCAGTTCATTCGTTTGAATGGATTTGAGCAAATACCCGTTCGCTCCGTGTTGAAGCGCCGAAACGGCTTGGTTGACGTCCTCGGACGAAGAAAGGATGACGACTTTGATGCTTTTGGCGATTTCTTTCATGGCCGCCATGGCTTCCATTCCGTTGATGGCCGGCGTGTTTACATCCATCAGTACGATATCGGGATGCGTGCTGGCACACATAGCAATACCCTCTTCCCCCGAGGCAGCCATCCCTACAATTTGCAAATGATCATGTCTTTCCAGTGTTGTCTTCAAACTATCCAAAATGACGCCTTGTTCGCCGACCAGTACGACCTTCATGGTCTGTTGGTTATTTTCCAACGTTCTTGGCACGTTGCAGAGAATGACCGTTCCTTCGGTGCCTTCCGTATAAATGGACAATTTCCCCTGTACGGCTTCCACTCTCTGCTTCAGGGCGGATAGACCGAAGCCGAGCTCATCGCGGCCCGTTTCCCCGTTATCCTCGACTTGCAAACGCAACTCCGAGCGATCGAAGTAAAGGTAGACCTTGATCTCGCTGGCATGTCCGTTCCTGACGGCGCCCGTTAAAGCTTCTTGCATGCAGCGGATGATCGTTAATTTTGCCTCCTTTGCCACGTGGTACTCGTTTCCGAAAAAGCGAAATTTTACGGACGCATTCGTGCTTTTCACGAAATCGCGAATGACATTTTTGGCATATTGAACTAGGGTTAGATCGATTTCGGACGCTTCCTGCTCATGTACGAGCCTTTTCATCTCTTGCAAGCCGGCATGAGCCGATTCCATGACGGACTTTAGCTTGTCTTTCGCCGATTCATCGGCCAACGACGACCCGATGGACTCTAACGCTCTTATGATCGCGATCAAAGAATTCCCGACCGCATGATGCAGTTCTTGGGACAAGCGGTGTCGTTCCTCCAGTGCGGTTAGCTGCTCCACTTGATATACATACTGCTCAAGAGCGTTGTTCTGTTCGCGGATCATCAAGCCTTGCTTATGATTGGTTACGAGCAATTGAAAAGCGTAACCGAGCGCATACGCTACGCCATGATGAAACATTAATTTCATAACGATGAATCCCAAAGTCTGGTCGGTCACCAATCCGATCAAAAGAGGAATGACGACGATCGTGAAAGGGCAAGTCCAGATGTAAGATTTCTTGATGCTATAAAAACCGATCACAAAGGCGATGGGCAGAAATTGCCATTGAGCCTCGTGAAGCAAGAAAGCTAAAAAAATCGAATAGCCTCCCGCAATGAAGATTTCGGCGAACATGTAATATGGCTTGAAAAACTGCTGGAACAGAAACGGAACGGAAAAAACGATTAAAGGCATGCCGATCATCATCCAAAGCGGAAACGATAAATCATGGTGGAAATGCCACACGCCGATAAGAACAGAAATGAACCAAATGGAGCGAATCACAAAGACCATCCAGTCAAACCAATACCATTTTTTTATAATGTCATACATATTACAACCTCGCCTTAAGCTCTATATCGTCCACGTCATTTTATCACATGCCATAGTTGAATTCAGTCATGAAAAAGAAGTGACAAATTGAAACTATCCGTCATGACACTAAATCAAGATAATAAACTCAAAAAAGAAAGGCGGTTTTGCTGAATGAATCGAATCATCTTATCCAACATTAGAAATTTTTCGTACATGCTTCTTTGGTTTTTGATCGGCTTTTTATATTTTGCTTTCTACTTAATAAGCATTATATTTTCCGTGGCGGTAAGCTTTACCGTTGTCGGCGTGCCAATGCTGGCCGGAGTTTTCCGGACCATCCCCGCTTTATTGAATATCGACCGCAATGCGGCGATCAAATATGCAGGGATCGATATGCCGATTGTGCGCTGGAATCCGCAGCTGAAAGTGACGAGGGAAATATCGGACAAGAGCAATTGGTTTACGGTAGCACTCATGATGTTTCCCCGGTTCATTCTCGGCTTTGTCAGCTTTATAGGCGTTTTTGTATGCTACTTGATTCCAATCATTATGATTTTTTCTCCGTTCTTGTACCAATCATTTGACATGTCGATCATGGCGATTCCGATTGATACGTTATGGCGCGCTATTCTAGCCAGTATAGCCGGGATCGTTTTGCTGGCGGTGCTTTCCCGGTTGGCGGGATTCATTGTAAGCTGCATCGGGGGATTTACAAAAATCATGATAAAAACCGTCCGCAGCTGGCGTTAATCCGATCTGTTCGGGAATCCGGCAGACAGGCCTGGCCGCATCCGCACAACATTCGCATACCTTCCTTACAGCCGGGGATAATACAGGAATAGAGGCATAATCATCCATGAAAGGCAGGAATGCAGGATGCAACAATCATTGGAAAGGCTTGAAGGATTGGCCCGGGGCTGCATGAAAATCGTGAATCATATGCATGACGGCAATGGCGGTGCGAGCAACCCGGAACTGGCGCGGTTGAAACAGGCCGTGGACGAAGTCGACAAGCAGTTGTCCGGCTTAAGGGCGGGCAACGGGGAGCTCGACAGCCAATCGATCGCTTCATTAAAGGAGCAAATCGATCAGATCGAACGAATCGCCGAGCCGCTGAATCGGCAGATGGAGAATTCCTACCGGCAGGAGGTCGGCTCGGATACGCAAGCGTACCAATCGCTGCCGATCGACGAACAGCGGGAATATGAGGAAGCGTACCACGGAAAGATCGACACGATGAGCATGGACAAATTGAAAGATAACTTATCGGAAATGCGATCCGTCCTGAACGGCGCATCATAAAGCGCGAAAGCCAATATTCCTTGACGGGGTGTTGGCTTTCGCGTTCTCATGTTCCATGCCGGAACGCCCCGCCAATGGCATATGCAGTGGAATTGTTTTATATGGTAAAATATTATAGTGTAAAAGGGTGATGATCGAGAAAAGGGGCGGTTCGCGTTGCTGAGCAAGTTTTTTATTTTTTCCATTTTATTATATATAACGAGAAACCCGCTGCTTGCGATTTTGCTGTTGCTGGTCATTTTATATTTCTTGGACCGGAGATATGTCGGGCTGTCGCCCAGTCTTATGAAACCGTTCAAATTGGCAAACCGCATTTCCAAGCTGAGGACCGAATTGCGCAATAACCCCCATCATGCTTCGTCCAAGTTCGAACTGGCTCGTTGCTTGATCGAACGCAAAAATTACCGCGAAGCGCTCGAATGGATGAAGCAGCTCGAGGGGCCGATGGAGGATTCGGCCGATTTGCACGCCGAAATGGGACTATGTTATTTAAAACTGGGCGATTTGGAGCAGGGAGAGCGTTATATGGAGAAGGCACTGACGCTCAATCCGCGCGTTCGTTACGGCGAGCCTTACTTAAGGTTGGGAGAAGCCTATGCGCCGGCAGACCCGGAGAAAGCGATCCGTATGCTGGAATCGTTCCGCCAAATGCAGTCTTCCTCCTGTGAGGCGTATTACCGGCTCGGCTTGCTTTACGCCGGCATGGGGCGGCAAGAAGAAGCGAAGGCGGCGTTCCGCGAGACGCTGGAAATCTATCGCTCCCTGCCTAAATATAACAAGCGGAAAGAGCGCCGCTGGGCGCTGCTCGCGCGTTTCAAAGCCTAGTTATGCGGATTAAATCTCTCAATTTAGGGCATGCTGTTACTAGATAACAGAGACTGGCCAGAATAGGGAGGTTTTTTTGCGATGAAACAAATTATGTTAATTACGGACGGCTGTTCGAATGTCGGGGTAAGCCCGGTCGTGGCGGCGGCGCATGCGCGGGAGGAAGGCATTACGGTAAACGTTGTCGGCGTCGTCGATCACGGAACGATCGGCGAGCTCGGGGCGGCGGAAATCGAGCAAATCGCGCGCGCGGGCGGAGGGATGAGCCGAATTGTGCAACCGCATCAGCTTTCGCAAACGATCCAAATGATGACGCGCAAAACGGTTGTCCAGACGATCCAGCACGCGGTGAACCGCGAATTGCAGCAGATTTTGGGCTCCCGCGGTTCGGACGGCGAGCGCGGCGTAAGCGGTTCGGCGGCAAGCGGGACCGTTGAGAAGGCGGCGGAGAACCCGTATGCGAAGGAATCGGGGGCTTATCCGGGCGGCGCTGCGAGCGTGGAAGAATTGCCGCCGGAGCAGCGCGCGCAGGTCGTGCGGGTCATGGACGAATTGAGCGAAACGACTCCCTTGAAGGTGGCCCTGATCATCGATGCAAGCGCAAGCATGAAGCCGAAGCTGGCGGCGGTCGAGGAAGCGATCCGCGACTTGATGCTCAGTTTGCAGGCTCGCGAAGGCCGCAGCGAAATGGCGGTATTTCATTTTCCCGGCCCGCGTTCGTCGGACGAGACGGTGCTTGATTTGGACTGGACGAGCGATTTGTCCGGCGTCCGCTCTATTTTTCACCGTATTCAGATGAAGGGAGCGACGCCGACCGGTCCGGCCATATTCAAAGTGATTGATTTCTATCAATATGATAAACTAAATGGAAATCGCCATGGAACTTCGAATGGAACGGAAACGGATGGGATATTCGGTGACTACGTCGTCTAAAGCCGTCTTGCCGCCTGGCTCGTTAATTACGGGCAAGTGGAAGAAGGGAAGGTACCGGGTGGAGCGGCTGCTCGGGCAGGGGGCCAACGGTATCGTCTACTTGGTGCGCCGCGAGTGGGGGCGGGAACGGTATGCTCTAAAGATCGGATACGATGCCGTCGATCTTCAATCGGAGATCAACGTGCTTCAGTCGCTCCTTACGAAGCGGCAACAGGGAGGCCGCGGGCTGCGCTCTCCGGAGTTTGCGCATCCCTTCCTGGTGGAAGTGGACGATTTTCCGGCACAGGGCCGCGACATCCCGTTCTACGTGATGCGGTACGTGCAAGGAAGCACGCTGCAGCAGTTTATCGCCAAAAACGGGCCGGAATGGTTCGGGTTGATCGGCTATCGCTTGCTTGGCAAATTGGCCGCGCTGCATGAGATGGGATTTGCGTTCGGGGATTTGAAGGCGGAGAATATTCTCGTCTCCGATTACGGGCGCGTAGAACTTGTCGATTACGGCGGGGTGAGCGCGATCGGGCGCAGCGTCAAGCAGTTCACGGAATCGTACGACCGCGGGTTCTGGAACGCGGGCACGCGTACGGCCGATCCGGGATACGACTTATTCTCTTACACGGCGCTTTGGCTGCATGTGCTGGACCAAGCGAGATTGCGGCGGATGATGGCGGAGCAGCTCCCGATTACGAGGCAAGCTTCGGATTTAATGCAGCTGATTCGTACGAATGCGCATCTAAAGCCGTTCGAGCGATGGTTCGGGAAGGCGGCGTCCGGGCAATTCGCCACCTCGCGCGAAGCGTGCGCCGCGTGGAAAGAAACGATGCTGGCGCTGGGCGGGCAATCCGGCGATTTGCAACGGAATCGGGCAAAGACCCCTTATTGGTTGACAGGCGCGCTGATCGCGGCCGTGCTGTTGCTTTGCTCGACGATTTATTGGGTGCTGCAAAGTTAGTTGGCTGCAGAGGAAGGATTCATGCTATGTACGATTCGAAAGGGTACCATATTTTGCAACAAGTTCAGCGCACGGCTGCCGAGCATCGCCTATGGAGCCGAGGAGATACGATTGTCGTCGCCGTTTCCGGAGGGCCGGATTCGGTGGCGCTTTTGCATGTTCTTTACGATTTGTCGAACGCGGAAGGCATGCGGTTCCGGCTCGTCGTCGCGCATGTGAACCATCAGTTTCGCGGGGAGGAGTCGGACGCGGAAGCGCGCACGGTGGAGCAATTGGCGCTGCGCCTCGGTCTTCCCTGCGAAATGGCGCGCATCGATGTGCCCGCATATATTGAGGAAAGCGGCATGAACGCGCAGGCGGCCGCGCGCGAGAAGCGTTACGCTTTCCTGCACGAAACGGCGGGGCGCCACGGCGCGGGCAAAATCGCTCTCGCCCATCATGCCGACGATCAGGCGGAGACGATGATGATGCGTATTTTGCGCGGGGCGGGACCGGCTGGGCTGTCCGGCATGCCGATTCGAAGAATTGAAAAAAATGTGGAACTTATTCGCCCTTTCCTGCGTATATACAAGACAGATTTGATTCGATATTGCGAGATGAACGGCATTTCATACGTAACGGACAGCAGCAACGCATCGCGCAAATATGCAAGAAACCAGATTCGAATGGATGTCCTGCCATTTTTGGGGCAATATAATCAACAGATTTCGCTCGTATTAAATCGAATGGCCGAAGTCATCGGGCCGGAAAACGAATACTTGGAACAGGAGACGCAGAAATTATTCGAGGACCAGGTCGTTCCCGCGGGAAACGGATATTCCTTCCATCGTCCCGGGTTCGCAAAGGTCCATGTCGCTTTACAACGGCGGCTGATTAAACTAATATTAAATTATCTCGCTATATCGGCGGACGGTAAGGATGAAATTGCCGAATTTTCCAAAATAGAGAATCTGCGTTTTCGTATTTTGCAACCAAGCCCTACGACTTGGAGCATCGATTTGGCGGATCGGATTCGATGCGTTCGAGAATACGACCGTATCGTATTTGTGCGCGAGGAGCGCATGAAGGACGGTCGCGGCGAGTATGATTATACGATGCCGTTATGCGGCGAAGAGTCAACGGTTTCGATCCCGGAACACGGCAGTTCGATCCATTCCCGCATTTATCGGGCAGGCCTGCAGGATCGCGATTCGTTGCCAAGACCGGCCAATCGGTACGAAGCGGTTTTCGACGCCGATCGCGTCGCATTTCCGCTAACCGTGCGCAATCGCCGTCCCGGCGACCGGATGAAGATCATCGGATTAAACGGTTCCAAAAAAGTGCAAGATATTTTCATCGATGATAAAATCGCTCCTTCGGTACGGGACTCGATGCCGATCGTTACCGATGCGAACGGCACGATTCTATGGATTCCGGGCGTTCGGCGTTCCGGGGAAGCGACGGTAGAAGCCGGAACTTCCCGTATCTTATATATGAAGCTTCAAGGGCGAAGCGCTGACCGCTAATGTAGAATGTAAGACCATTCGCTTTCATAGTATAACGTAGGAGGGGCCATCATTGCATAATGACATTCAGGAAGTGTTGTACACGGAAGAACAAATCCAACAGAAGATTAAGGAACTGGGCGAAGCACTAAGCCGCGATTATGAGGGACGCAACCCCCTTGTTATTTGCGTGCTGAAAGGTGCGTTTATTTTTATGGCCGATTTAGTCAAAAATATGACTGTACCGTTGGAACTCGACTTTATGGCGGTATCCAGCTACGGCGCATCGACGAAATCGTCCGGGGTCGTGAAGATCATTAAAGACCTGGACCTGCCTGTAGAAGGCCGCGATGTCATCATCGTCGAAGATATTATTGACAGCGGACTGACGCTTAGTTATTTAATCGATGTGTTGGAGCGAAGAAACGCCAATTCCATCCGCGTCGTCGCTCTTTTCGACAAGCCGGCGCGTCGAACGGTTGGTTTGGAGGCAGACTATAAAGGCTATGTGTTGCCGGATGCATTTGTTGTAGGCTACGGTCTGGATTATGCCGAGAAATACCGCAACCTTCCATACATCGGGATCTTGAAGCCGGAGGTCTATTCGAACTAACGATTGCAGATGATGCTTGCCTCGCCGCTCTATTGTGGTGGCAAGACATGCTATGGTAAAATAACTAAAGTGTCTTGAGAGGAGGTTGGGGATGAATCGGTTCATCCGGAATTCTGGTTTTTATTTGATACTTTTTCTAGTCGTGGTGGGCATTGTTCAATTTCTGGGAAATCGGACCGAATCCGCCGTCGAAATTCGTTACGACCAATTGCGAGTAGCGTTGGAAGACAATAACGTTACGGAATTAACCGTGCAATACGAAGGCAAAACCAACTTGGTAACGGGTAAATATAAAGCGGCGCCCGAGGGTGCCAAGACGGATAATTTCTATACCCATATTCCTGATCTGGAATCGTCTTATAACGAATTAATCGATGCCAGCAAGGCCAACGGCTTCGACCTGAAGGTCAAGCCGATGGAGGGCGACAGCATTTGGCTGACATTCCTTACATCGTTAATACCGTTCGTCATTATGTTCGTGTTGTTCTTCTTCCTGTTCAATCAAGCGCAGGGCGGCAACGGCAAAGTGATGAACTTCGGCAAGAGCAGGGCGCGCTTATATAATGAAGAGAAGAAGAAAGTCACCTTCGAAGACGTCGCGGGTGCGGACGAAGAGAAGCAAGAGCTGGTGGAAGTGGTCGACTTCTTGAAAGATCCGCGCAAATTCGCAGCCGTCGGCGCGCGTATTCCGAAAGGGGTGCTGCTTGTCGGGCCTCCGGGTACCGGTAAAACGTTGCTGGCGCGTGCGGTGGCAGGCGAAGCGGGCGTTCCGTTCTTCAGCATTTCCGGTTCGGATTTCGTGGAAATGTTCGTCGGGGTCGGTGCATCCCGCGTGCGCGACTTGTTCGAGAACGCGAAGAAAAATGCGCCATGTATTATTTTCATTGACGAGATCGACGCGGTCGGCCGTCAACGGGGCGCAGGTCTCGGCGGCGGACATGACGAGCGCGAGCAGACGCTCAACCAATTGCTCGTTGAGATGGACGGCTTCGGCGCGAACGAAGGCATTATTATCGTCGCGGCGACGAACCGCCCGGACATTTTGGACCCGGCGTTGCTTCGTCCGGGACGTTTCGACCGGCAAATTACGGTTGACCGTCCGGATGTGAAAGGGCGCGAAGCGGTATTGAAGGTGCATGCGCGCAACAAACCGCTGACCAAAGACGTGAAGCTGGATATTATCGCCAAACGGACGACCGGATTTACCGGCGCCGATTTGGAAAACTTATTGAACGAAGCGGCGCTGCTTGCGGCCCGCAAAAACCGGAAGGACATCTCGATGCTCGAGGTGGACGAAGCGATCGACCGCGTTATCGTCGGTACGGAGAAGCGCAGCCGCGTTATTAGCGACCGGGAGAAGCGCATCGTCGCTTATCACGAAGCGGGACATACCATCATCGGCTACTTCCTGGAGCATGCCGATCAGGTGCATAAGGTGACGATCATCCCGCGCGGACGCGCCGGCGGATATGTCATTATGATGCCGAAGGAAGACCGGATGCTTGTCACGAAGCAGGAATTGCTCGATAAAGTGACCGGGTTGCTCGGCGGCCGCGTGGCCGAGGAGATTTTCATCGGCGAAATCGGTACGGGCGCTTACAGCGACTTCAAACAAGCGACCGGCATCGTACGCAGCATGATCGTGGAATACGGAATGAGCGAGAAGCTCGGTCCGATGCAGTTCGGCACATCGCAAGGCCAAGTGTTCTTGGGCCGCGATATCGGACATGAGCAGAACTACAGCGACTCGATCGCTTACGAAATCGATCAGGAAATGCAGCGTTTCATTAACGAATGTTATACGCGCGCGCATGAGCTGTTGAATAAATACTCGAAAGAAGTCCATTTGATCGCGAATACGTTGCTTGAGAAAGAAACGTTGGAGCTTGAGCAAATCAAGCAATTGATCGAAAATGGAAGCATTTCGGAAGACGGCGGCAGCGATGCGGGGCCGACTTCGATCGAATCCGGCTCGACGGTAGAGTCGATCGGCGATGTGAAGGTCAACATCCATAGACAATCCGATCAGAACGGCGCGAACAAGCTCGACTTCAAAGAGAAGGACGAGAGCGGCGCACCGGAAGATCCGTCGGTTCAACGTCCGAAGGACGGCGATGCCGAACGGAACGAGGAAGACGCTCCGAAAGATCCGCAGGATCCGCAAAATCCGCAGGATGGAGTTCCTCCGACCGGCGATAACGGGCCGAAGGGCGATTCCGGCAACAATGCCGGCGACGACGGCACGAATAAAGCGTAAAGAAGAGCTTCCCCGGCTTGAGCTGGGGGAGCTTTTTTGCTATTGCAAGGCACGGTGCTCGCTTCGTCGAGTGTACGCTATGCGCTCCGGTAGAAGTTTTGCTCGTTGGTCAGTTGGTGTGCGGTGCTACGAAATTCGATATGTATGGACGCCACCCCTGAACGAAATGTGATACGCATGTACCGCAATAAAGGTAAAATGTGGAGCTAAAATGGGTTGCTTCGGCTAATAAGTAAATTTAACGGTAATTACTGGTGCTAATTTCAACATTTCGGTCGTTTCATCGAATTCACGTGGAATTAGCGCCGGTTTTTCCATCTAAGGTAGCTAAAGAGGGGCATGCGGTAAATTTAACGCCAGCTTTCGGCGTTAGTTTGTTTTTGCTAGCTTCAATGCCAACTCCGCGGGGACGTCTACCATCCCTATGATGTAAAATGTACAACATGCTACCCCGTTTCATGAGGCGATTGCCACCTATGCTGCATAATATGCAACATTTTAGGTCATTTCGAGCGATGCAGGCGAATAATTCACCGAAATTGTTGTATTTTCTGCAACATAGTGACCCATTCTGCGCTATTTCCCCGCAAAATGTTGTACTCCGTACAACCTAAGGCTACTCCTACTAATATTTCGGGTAATTCCCGTGCCACCCGTCTCGCCAAGCACTAATTGAACATCCTGTGCGCCTCAGTCTCACCTTATGCTACTCCACATCCTCCCGCGCCATCACGCCGGCCTCGTACCATCTTACATCCTCCCTGTGCCCTAGGGCGTCCCGCCTGTGTCTTCTCACACGTTCGCGACACGCCCTGCATATCGCTACACCTCTTCACAAACTATCCCTCTAACTTACTTTTATACTCGTCTGTTGCCCGCTATTCCGCACTGCCTATCAAAATCTTCACAGTACTCCCCTGCCACGATCCATCCCTGCATGTCCCCCTTTCCGCCCCGTCCGAGCTGCCTAAATTTTCAGCGGTTTGTTTTCATACTTTCATTGACACTTACTTCTGCGTTGTGTAAATTAATTGATAAAGATTCGAACGATTTATAGAGTGGTGCCACATATCATAAAGAGAAAAGCTTTTGGTTAAGGGGGAGCATCAATGGAAGCTTTAGCTTTGCAGCATAAAGCCGAACAAAACCGCGAATTGCGCGAACGGCTGATGCAATTGAAAAAAGAGAGAAACGCAATCATACTGGCTCATTATTATCAACGCGACGAAATTCAAGAGGTTGCCGATTTCCGCGGCGATTCGTTCCTGCTTGCGCAGAAAGCGGCGGAGACGGACGCGGATACGATCGTATTTTGCGGGGTTCATTTTATGGGGGAGAGCGCCAAAATATTGGCTCCGAACAAAACGGTCATCATTCCCGACGAGCGCGCAGGCTGCCCGATGGCGGATATGGTCAACGTCGACGGATTGCGCAAATTGAAAGCACAGCATCCGAATGCGAAGGTCGTCACGTATATTAACTCCTCCGCGGAAATTAAAGCTGAAACCGATATATGCTGTACCTCGTCCAACGCGGTCAAAGTCATTCAATCGCTGGACGCGGAAGAAATCATATGGGTACCCGACAAAAATCTGGGCCATTACGTACAAGAGAAAACCGGCAGAGAACTTATTATTTGGGAAGGTTATTGCAATACGCACGACATGCTGACGGTGAAAGACGTCGTGGAGATGAAGAAGCAATATCCGAACGCACAATTCGTCGTGCATCCCGAATGCCGTCCCGAAGTGGTCGCTATGGGGGATTTTGTCGGAAGTACGACCGCGATCCTCGAATACTGCAAAAGCTCGGATTGCCAAGAGTTTATTATAGGAACGGAAGACGGTACCGGCTATCAATTGCGCAAAGACAGCCCGAACAAAACGTTCCACTTCGCATCCAAATTTCTCGTTTGCCCGAATATGAAAGTAAATAACCTCAAGAAGCTGGTCAAATGTTTGGAGACGATGCAGCCGCAAATTTACGTTCCGCCGCATATCGCCGATCAAGCACGGCTTTCCTTAGAGCGCATGTTACAAGTCAAGTAGCATGCGCTACTCTCTTGCCCAAGATAGGTGAATGACAATGATTCCGCCATATTTAGTCGATTTTTCACTGCAGGATGTACCGCATATTCAAACCGATGTCGTCGTGATCGGCGTCGGAATCGCCGGGCTGTTCACGTCTATCAAAGCAAGCGAACATAACCGGGTCATTATGATTACGAAAAAATCGCTCCTCGACAGCAACACCCGCTACGCGCAAGGCGGCATCGCAGCCGTCATATCCGACGAAGATTCCCCGGCTTATCATCGGGAGGATACGCTGATCGCCGGAGCCGGGCTTTGCTCGGACGAGGCGGTCGATGCGCTCGTTCACGAAGGCCCGGCAGGCGTGCAGGATTTGGTCTCCATGGGAACCTCCTTCGATACCGAGAACGGAGAATTCGCGTTGACGAAGGAGGGGGCGCACAGCCATCGCCGCATTTTGCACGCCAATGGGGACGCTACCGGCTTTGAAATCGTAAGAGCGTTATCCGACCAGGCGAGAAGCAATCCGAACATCGACATTTGGGAGGAGCATTTTGCGATCGACCTGATTACCGATGGCGGGGAATGCGTCGGCGTTCTTGTGCAGCGTCCCGACGGGCGGCGCGTGTTCGTGCAAGGGAAGGCGACTGTCCTTTGTTCGGGCGGAGCGGGCCAATTGTACCGGTATACGACGAATCCCGATGTTGCGACAGGGGACGGGATTGCGATGGCTTACCGTGCCGGGGCGACGGTACGGGATATGGAATTTATCCAATTCCATCCTACCTCGCTATGTTATCCCGGTGCGCCGCGTTTTCTCATTTCCGAAGCGGTGCGCGGAGAAGGAGCCGTATTGCGCAACATCAAAGGCGAGCGGTTTATGGACAAATACCATCATCAACTTGAGCTGGCGCCGCGGGACGTCGTGGCGCGGGCTATCGTCAGCGAGATGGAAGAAACGAAATCGACGTTCGTTTATTTGGATATTACGCATGAATCGGAAAGTCTGATCAGGCACCGGTTCCCTACGATATATGAATATTGCTTGAGGTATGGTCTCGACTTGACGTCGGATTGGATTCCGGTCGCGCCTGCCGCGCATTACACGATGGGGGGCGTTCGGACCGATCTGAACGGAGAGACGAACATACGCCGTCTGTTCGCATGCGGCGAAGTTTCGTCCACAGGCGTCCACGGCGCGAATCGGCTGGCAAGCAATTCGCTTTCGGAAGCGATCGTGTTCGGGCGGCGCATCGTCGAACGAATCAATGCGCTGCAGCCGATCGAGCGCGATCTGACCGGGATCGCATATTCCGCCGGCCGAAGCGACAGCCCGATGCAGGCGGTGATCGAGAAAAAGTTAAAATTGCAAAAAACGATGGTACGCTGCGCCGGTCTTCGCCGAAATGACGAAGGTTTGCATAAAGGGTTGGAAGAATTGAACCGGCAGTTGCCGATATACGATACATGTCTGGCGAAGAAGGAAGAATTCGAATTCGCCAATATGCTGACGTGCGCCCTATTGCTTACGCAGGCGGCCATTTGGCGGCAGGAAAGCCGCGGGGCGCACTACCGCGAGGATTTTCCGGAACGAGACGATATGGTGTGGCGCAAACATTCGCTGATCCACCGCAAACAAGGATTGACAGAGGAGCGTGTTGACATTGTGGAACGGGTATAATGAACAATTAAAAGAGCAAATTCGCGCCTGGCTGCAAGAGGATGTCGGTACGGGCGACGTAACGACGCAATATACGATCGCGGCAGACCATCAGTCGAAGGGGATTATTCACGCGAAAGAATCGGGCATTGTCGCGGGACTTCCTGTTGCCCGGCTTGTATTTGCCGTCGTAGATCCTGAGCTGCATTTTTCGGCGGACGTGCAGGAAGGCGCGCATGTCGAACGCGGCACGGTGCTTGCGGTCGTGGAAGGACGTACTCGCAGCATTTTGACGGGGGAACGGCTGGCTTTGAATTTGATGCAGCGCTTGTCCGGCATCGCGACCAAAACAAGATCGTTCGTAGACGCCGTAGCCGGTTTGAACGTCCGGCTGGCCGATACGAGAAAGACGACGCCGGGGCATCGGCAATTGGAGAAATATGCGGTCCGCGTCGGCGGAGGGGCGAATCATCGGTTCGGATTGTACGACGCCGTCATGATCAAAGACAATCACATCAAAGGCGCCGGCAGCATTGCGCAGGCCGTGAACCGGGTACGCGCGGGCGTTCCGCATACGATGAAGATCGAAGTCGAAGTGGAAAATATGGACCAGTTGCAGGAAGCGCTCGAGGCGCGCGCCGACATCATTATGCTGGACAATATGAAGCCTGAGCATATGAAGGAAGCGGTACAAGCAATTAAGGCGCGGGCGCCGCATGCGATTGTAGAGGCGTCCGGCAACGTATCGCTGGAGACGGTGCGGGACATTGCGGCAAGCGGCGTCGACGTTATCTCGGTAGGGGGACTCACCTACTCCGTCAAAGCGCTTGATATTAGCTTGGATTTGAACGCGAAGAAAGAGGGGTAACGGCAAGCATGATATTGGTGATCGATGTAGGAAATACAAATATCGTGCTGGGCGTATACAAAGGGCGCGAACTGCTTCATCATTGGCGCCTGAGTACGAACCGGTCGGCTACGGTAGACGAATACGGCATCATGATTCATAATTTGTTCCGTATGGGAAAACTGCAAGTAAAGGATATCGACGGCGTCATTATTTCCAGCGTCGTGCCTCCATTGATGCATATGCTTGAGGTTCTATCCAAAACATATCTCTATAAAGAACCGCTCATTATCGGACCTGGAATCAAAACAGGCCTCAATATACGGTACGAGTATCCCCGCGAAGTCGGAGCCGACCGGATCGTCAATTCGGTGTCGGCGATCGAACAATACGGGGCGCCGATTATCGTAGTTGATTTCGGAACGGCGACGACATTCGATTATATCGATGGAAAAAGCAATTATTTAGGCGGGGCGATCGTTCCCGGCATTCAAATTTCGACGGAGGCGTTATATCAGCGCGCGTCCATGCTTCCCCGGATCGAGTTAACCAAACCGAAGAGCGTCATCGGCCGCAATACGGTCCATGCGATGCAATCCGGCATCATATTCGGTTATGCGGGACAAGTGGACGGGATCGTCGAGCGAATGAAGGCGGAATATGGGGAAAACCCTAAGGTGGTCGCCACCGGCGGTTTAGCCGAACTGATCGCAAGCGAATCGCGCACGATTGAGAAGATCAACCCGATGTTGACGCTGGAAGGATTGCGTCTCATTTATGAACGGAATCAATAGAATCGCAACGCTCACAAAACAATGCGGATGCTTACGAAGCAAGTTTTGTTCGAAGCCCAATCGTAGAAGCAACGCTCACAAAACAAAGCGTATGCTTCCGAGGCGAGTTTTGTTCGAAGCTCAGTCTAGAAGCAACGCTCACAAAACTTTTAGGAGGATTGCATCATGGCGAACAACCAAGAACAAGATTATTTAATCCGCGGGACGGCATTCGGCGGCAAAGTACGCGTGTTTGCCGTTCGCACGACTCATTTGGTGGATGAACTGCAGCGCAGGCACGGCACCTATCCTACGGCCACGGCGGCGCTGGGCCGGACGGTAACGGCGGCGGCCATGATGGGCGCCATGCTGAAAGGCAATGAGAAGCTGACGATCCAAGTGAAAGGAGACGGTCCCATCGGCCAAATCGTGGCCGACGCCAACGCCAATGGCGAGGTGCGCGGTTATGTCACGCATCCGCAGGTGCATCTGGCCAGCAATGCGCAAGGCAAATTGGACGTGGCGGGCGCGGTGGGAAGAGAAGGCTTCATCCATGTCATTAAAGATCTCGGCCTGAAAGAGCCCTACCATGGGAGCGTTCCGATCATCTCGGGCGAATTGGGCGAAGATTTCACGTATTATTTTGCCAAGTCGGAACAAACTCCTTCCGCCGTCGGTCTCGGCGTACTTGTCGATACCGATTCTTCCGTCATTACGGCCGGCGGATTTATTGTTCAATTATTGCCCGGATTAGCCGATGAAGATATTACGAAGATTGAAAATGCCGTCGGCATGCTCCCGCCTGTTACCGCGTTGCTCGATCAAGGATTGGAATTGGACGAACTTCTCGGTTGGATTGTCGAGGACGTCAATGTGCTCGATCGAATGGACATTCGTTTTCAATGCAAATGTTCCTACGAACGGGTAGAGCAAACGTTAATCAGTTTGGGCAAGCAGGAAATCGAGGAAATGATCAAGGAAGACGGCAAGGCCGAGGTCGTATGCCATTTCTGCAACGAAGCGTACCAATTCGATCGAGAGCAATTGCAAAATGTACTGGAACGGGCAGCAAGCAAATAAAGCGGGCGGCAGAAGTATAAAGTAAAGGGTTTAATGTGTATGACGAGGATTGAGAAAGGATTATGGGCCGCGGTCGCCCTGTTGTTCGGGTGTGTAGTTGTTTTGTCGTGCATGATTTTAATGTGGGGTTTGAATATGCCGGGGACGGAGAAATCCGGCGCAACCGCGACGCCCTCCGAAATCGACGAAACGGACGGCACACCGGTGGCGGAGATCGGTGGCGAGACGGTAACCGCCGGCGATTTGCGGGAAGAGCTGGTGCGGCAATACGGCGCGGTTACGCTGCAGCTTCTGCTGACGCGCAAGGCGTTTGCCAAAGAAGCCGTCTCGCTCGGCCTTGACGTCACCGACCGGGAAGTGGAGGAAGAGCTGCGAAGAATGATGTCCGGCTACCCAAGCGAGCGGGCCTATTACGATGCGATGTTCGAGCAGTTTGGCTTAAGCCCGGAACAGTTGCGGCAAGATACGTACGACCGTTTGCTGGCCGAGAAGGTGGCCGTTTCCGGCGTCAAAGTGAGCGATCGGGAAGTCGACGAATATATTGCGGCTCATGCGGATCAATACCGCGTCGCCGCACAATACAACATCGCGCAGATCGTTGTGAAAACCAAACCCGACGCCCTGGATGCATTGAAGCTTCTGGGCGAAGGGCAGCCGTTCCCGCAAGTGGCGCGGCAGGTTTCGCTTGATTACGGAACCGCGGACAACGGCGGGGCGTTGGGCTGGATCGGCGATGACGATCCTTTCGTCGATGCGAATATATTGTCCGCTGCCAGGGGGATGCAGGTCGGAGACATTAGCGAACCGATCCTATTGGACGACGGCCGATACGCGGTCATCCAATTAACCGGCAAGGAGGAGCCGCGGTCGCTGCAAGGCGACGAATTGCGCAAGACGGCGCGGAAAGACGCCGCATTGCAAAAAGGAAAATCTGTATACGAATTGGAACAAGAGTTAAGGGAAAAGTATAATGCGGTAATTCTCGATCCTCGTTTCATCGTGCAATAACACGAATTTTTGAATCGTTTGGAAATGCTTTGCGGGCGGTCGGCTTGCGAAGTATTTTTTTGCATTAATATGGGGGTTTCAAGGCGATTTCTTGTTGACAATCCGTGGAAAGGTTGTTACTATGAAAGTAATAAAACCTACCTAATTACTCGGAAATTAAAAATGACATCGAACATAACTGCAAAAACGTTTAGGAGGAGTTACCATGGCTAAAATTGTACAAAGTATCACGGATTTGATCGGCGATACGCCGCTTGTACGCTTGAACCGCATCGTACCGGAAGACAGTGCGGAAATTTATGTGAAGCTCGAATATCAAAATCCGGGTTCCAGCGTCAAAGACCGGATCGCCATAAGCATGGTTGAAGTTGCGGAGAGCGAAGGAAAGTTGAAGCCGGGCGATACGATCGTGGAGCCGACGAGCGGCAACACGGGAATCGGCCTCGCAATGGTCGCCGCCGCCAAAGGATATAAAGCGATTCTGGTCATGCCGGAAACGATGAGCATCGAGCGCCGCAATTTGCTCCGCGCGTACGGCGCCGAGTTGGTGCTGACGCCGGGATCCGAAGGGATGAACGGGGCGGTGCGCAAAGCGGAGGAACTGGTAGCCGAGAATCCGGGCTATTTTATGCCGCAGCAATTTAAGAACCAAGCCAATGTGAAAATCCACCGCGAAACGACCGGACCGGAAATTGTCGAGGCGATCCATTCGCTTGACGGCAAGCTGGATGCGTTCGTAGCGGGAATCGGTACGGGCGGCACGATTTCCGGCGCGGGAGAAGTGTTGAAGGAAAGCTTCCCGAATATCAAGATCGTAGCGGTCGAGCCTGCGGCATCGCCGATTTTGTCCGGCGGAAAGCCAGGACCGCATAAAATTCAAGGCATCGGCGCTAATTTCATCCCTGATATTTTAAACCGTGAAATTTATGACGTGGTGCAAACGGTCGATAACGACGAAGCTTTCGAAACGGCTCGCCGCGTGGCGAAAGAAGAGGGCATTCTGTGCGGAATTTCCTCCGGCGCCGCCATCTTCGCCGCTTTGAAGGTCGCGAAGGAACTCGGCAAAGGCAAACGAGTCGTAGCCGTCGTTCCGAGCAACGGCGAACGTTACTTGAGCACGCCTCTATTCCAATTTGAATAATCAATTTGTCCAGATTGAAGTTGTCGACTTCGAACCCGGTACCGGTATGGTGCCGGGTTTGCCGTATTATCGGGAACGATTCCGGGGCTTCTTCCAATAGGCGACTCCGTTTCGGATGTTTCGCCATTAAACGGCATCTTTCTTATGCATCGCATTTATATTACACTATTCATAAATCTTTACTCGGATCATATTGGAGGATCAACAGTGACGGTTGGCACGGTTCTAACATCATACGATCAATGGCGGAAATGGGCGGAGCAACAATATACCGTTTTGCCTTATGTTGTCAAATATAAACTCGACTCGCCCGAAAGGCTGCGGTCATGGAATCAGGCTTGGCATACGGCGGGGGATTACGCATTTGTTCTCGAAAGCGGGAAAGACGGGCGCTATACATTTCTCGGATTGCGTCCCGAAGCTGTGATACGCGGGAAAGGCGATCGGGCGCAGGCCGACGAATTGTCTGCGAATGCCGAAGGGCAATCGCTTACCGGCAAGCCTCTAGAGCTCGTTAAGGGCTGGATGGCGCCGTATCGCTCTCCCTTCGTCGATGGAGCGCCGAAGTTTATCGGGGGCTGCGTCGGGTACTTGAGCTACGATACGGTTCGTTCGCTGGAGGAACTGCCCGAGCGGGCTGCCGACGATCTCGGTTTGCCGGACTATCTGTTTATGCGCATCAACGAGTTGTGGATTATCGATCATGAACGGGCCGAGCTCTATTGCGCGGTACATACGCCGGTCTTGACTCCGTTAGCGGACGAAGAGGCGTTGCCGCGGCTGTACCAAGCCGCCCTTCAGAGCGAACGGCGCATGAAGGGGCAGTGGGATGCGATCCGGTCGTCCGCCGACGATGAGAGAACGGCGGCGGAATATGATGCCCGTCTTCGCATGGTGCAGGAAGACAAGCTGCATATGGATATCGAGTCGCTTACGGGAATCGAGACGTTATTTCCGAAATCCGATTTCGAGGAGGCCGTACGCCGAATTCAGCAATATATACGGCAAGGCGACGTATTTCAAGTCAACTTGTCGCTGCGTCAGAGCAGGGCGATCCGTTCGGTTCCGGAAGAGTTGTACGAATGGCTGCGCTTATTCAACCCTTCCCCGTATATGGGATTTCTGCGCTGCCCCGATTTTCAGCTTGTGTCGGCTTCGCCGGAGCTGCTTGTGAAGTTGGAGCGGGGACGAGTCAGCACGCGGCCGATCGCGGGAACGAGAAGAAGAGGGCGGACGGAGCGCGAAGACCGCGAGATGGCGGCGGAATTACTGGCAAGCGAGAAGGAGCGGGCGGAGCATATTATGCTCGTCGATTTGGAGCGCAATGATCTTGGCCGCATTTCCAAGTACGGAACGGTGCGCGTCAGCGAGTTGATGGCTGTTGAATATTATTCGCATGTCATGCATCTCGTGTCCGAAGTGGTCGGCGAACTGGCCGAAGGGAAGGATGCATACGACGTGCTTGCCGCTACTTTCCCGGGCGGGACGATTACCGGCGCGCCGAAAATTCGCACGATGGAAATTATCGAGGAGCTCGAGCCTACGCGGCGGGGACCGTATACCGGGTCGCTCGGTTTTATTGACTATAACGGGAATATGGAATTTAATATTATTATACGAACGCTGACGGTCCGGAAAGGCGTCGGCCATATTCAAGCCGGAGCCGGAATTGTGATCGATTCCGATCCGGAGCGGGAATATTACGAATCGATGAATAAAGCGAAGGCTTTATGGAAGGCCATTCAATACAGCGAGCGGGAACTTGGCGATTACCGTTTCAAGCGGAGTCAAAAGAAGGAGGAAACCCTATGATATTAGTCATCGATAATTACGATTCGTTTACGTATAACCTGGTGCAATATTTAGGCGAATTGGGGGAAGAAGTCGAAGTATACCGCAACGATAAGATCGATATTGCCGGCATTGAGGCGCTGAATCCGGATCATATTTTGATCTCGCCGGGACCGTGCACGCCGAATGAGGCGGGAATCAGCATGGAAGTCATCGAGCATTTTAAAGGGAAGGTTCCGATCTTGGGCGTTTGTCTCGGACATCAGTCCATCGGGCAAGTGTTCGGCGGGCGCGTCATCCGCGCGGAACGATTAATGCATGGCAAGACATCGGACATCTTCCATCGCGGAACATCGGTATTCGAAGGGTTGCCTTCGCCGTTGACGGCGACGCGGTACCATTCGCTGATCGTCGAACGGGAGTCGCTCCCCGATTGCCTGGAGATTACGGCGGAAACGGCGGAAGGCGAAATTATGGGACTCTCCCATAAAGAATATCCGGTCGTCGGGGTTCAATTCCATCCCGAATCGATTATGACGGAGGAAGGTCATCGGATGCTGCGCAATTTCCTTGATATGCGGGCTGCCGTAAGGCCATGAAATACATCGGGTTCAACGGAGAAGTCGTCGAACGGGACAAAGCCGTGATTTCCGTCTTGGATCACGGTTTTTTGTACGGCATCGGACTGTTCGAAACGATGCGGACCTACGGAGGCAAGCCGTTTATGCTGGAGCGCCATCTCCGCCGTTTGGCGGACGGCTGCCGCGCGCTCGGCATCGATCGCCGCGACGATCCGGAGCAGGCGGAGCGGCATATCGCGGAGCTGCTGCGCGCGAACGGCTTGCAAGACGGCTACGTCCGCTACACCGTATCGGCGGGCGAGGGCGCGCTTGGCTTGCCGAGCGAAGCGTATACCGCGCCGAACACCATCGTGTACGCGAAGGCGCTGCCCGATCCGCCGGCTTCCCTGTACACGCATGGGAAGCCGCTGCAGCTGCTCCGGACGCGGCGCAACAGTCCGGAAGGCGATGTGCGGTTGAAATCCGCCCATTATATGAACAATATTATGGCGAAGCGGGAATTGGCCCGATATAGCGAGGCGCAGCGCGCCGGCGCGGAAGGGCTGATGCTGAACGAAGCGGGATATGTTGCGGAAGGCATTGTGAGCAATGTGTTCTTTATCCGCGGCGGCGTTTGCCGGACCCCGGACGTTGCAACCGGGATATTGCCGGGCATTACCCGCGCCTTGGTGCTGGAGGACGCCCGTCATGCGGGAATCGCCGTCGAGGAAGGCTTCTATACATGGGACGACCTTCTTCAAGCGGATGAAATATTTATAACGAATTCGATTCAAGAATTGGTTCCGGTTCAGCGATTGTACGATACCGAACGCAATGAGCGCATCGTCGGCGATGGTGCGGCGGGACCTGTAACCGCCCTATTGCTGCAATTGTATCGCTCGAGAATTGCCGGACAACGATGACGACAGAAAGGCGGCGCAACATGCTATGTTGAAACCTACGATTCACCATCGGCGCTACCGGTATGGCGGAGCTTCGATCGAGCTTGGCGCGAGAACGCTGGTGATGGGCATTTTAAACGTCACGCCGGATTCTTTTTCCGACGGGGGCCAATATAACGATATCGAACGCGCTGTGGAACGGGCGAAGGCGATGGTTGCGGAAGGAGCCGATATGATCGACATCGGCGGCGAGTCGACCCGGCCGGGATCGGAAGAGGTCGGCATGAGCGAGGAATTGGAACGGGTCGTGCCGATCGTGCAGGCGCTGCAAGCCGCCATGCCCGGCGTTCCGCTATCCGTCGACACGTACAAGGCGGAAGTGGCGCGCCAATCGCTTGCGGCAGGGGCGCATATCATTAACGATATATGGGGATTCAAGCGCGATCCGGATATGGCGGCGGTTGCCGCAGAGGCGGGCTGCCCTGTGATACTCATGCATAACCGGGACAATCGCGATTACGCCGATTATGTGTGCGACGTGCTGAACGATTTGCGGGAAAGCGTTCGAATCGCTCTTGCGGCGGGAGTCGAAGAACGCAATATTATATTGGATCCGGGCGTCGGATTCGCGAAGGACTACGGGAAAGATCTTACGATCATGCATCATTTGGACGAAGTGGCGGCGCTCGGATATCCGGTGCTGCTCGGTACCTCGCGGAAACGGTTCATCCGCAATACGCTGCATCTGGAAGTGAACGATGTCGTGGAAGGAACGGCGGCGACCGTAGCTTTGGGCATAGCCCAAGGCTGCCAAATTGTGCGCGTGCACGATGTGCGGGAGATCAAACGAACGGTGCGAATGTGCGATGCGATCTTATATGGAAGCGGAGGGAAACATGATGGATAAAATGACGCTCACCCGAATGGAATTTTTCGGATATCACGGCGTTTTTGAGGAAGAAAGAAAACTGGGGCAGCGTTTTTACGTCGATCTCGACATGATGCTTGATTTGAGCCGAGCCGGACGAACCGACGATTTGACAGCAACGGTCAATTATGCGGAAGTATTTTACACCGTCCAAAACATCGTAGAGAAGCAATCTTTCCAACTTATTGAAACTTTGTCTGAAAATATTGCATCTGCCGTGCTGGACACTTATACTATTATAGATGAAATTACGGTTCGGGTGACGAAACCGCATCCGCCGTTCAACGTTCATTTTCAAGGGGTAACCGTCGAAATACGCAGAAAACGGAAGTGAATAGCATGATACACAATGACCACTCCTCCGAGCGATCCGAGGCTTATATTGCTTTGGGGGCGAATTTAGGGGAACGAGAGCGTACGCTGCACGAAGCGATTCGTTTGCTCGACGCACATCCGAACGTTTCCGTGCTGCGTTGTTCCGGCATTTACGAAACCGATCCGGTCGGATATGAGGATCAGCCCCCTTTTCTCAATATGACGATTGCCGTACAAACAAATTTGGACCCTGAAGCGCTCCTGACCGTATTAATGGATATCGAGCGGCAATTAGGCCGCGTCCGGGATATTCGCTGGGGTCCGCGCACGATCGACTTGGATTTATTGCTGATGGACAGGGTTGACCGAACATGGAATTCGGTTTCATTAACGCTTCCCCACCCCCGTATGGCGGAACGGTTATTTGTTCTTGTCCCTTTATCGGACATCGCATTGGATCATGCCTCTGCGAAGGGCGGTCCGGCGGAGGAGGGGACGGAAGCAAGCGTATCGTTGCCCGAATTTGTGAAGGATGCCATGGGTAAACTGGAGGGAAAGGAAGGAGTACGCTTTTGGACAACATGCAATTGGCAGGACGCATCCGGGCGTTCCGCAAATTAAAAGGATACACGCAGCAGCAATTGGCCGACCGATTGGCAGTATCGGTTGCGGTATTGGGAGCGATCGAACGGGGCAACCGCATACCGGATGCCAAAATCGTAACGGAAATCTCGCAGCAGCTCGGCATCGCCGTGGAAGAATTAACGGGTGAAAGCAACGGTTTATTATAAATCATGCAAGAAACAAGGAGTTGACGAAGTGCTTAAAATCGGAAATATTCAGATGAAAAATAGAGTGGTGCTCGCACCGATGGCCGGCGTCTGCAATCCCGCCTTTCGGCTGATCGCCAAAGAATTCGGCTGCGGGCTCGTTTGCGCCGAAATGGTCAGCGACAAAGCGATCATACACGGCAACCAAAGAACGATCGAAATGCTGTATGTAGACGAGCGCGAGAAACCGCTAAGCCTGCAAATTTTCGGGGGAGACCGCGATTCTTTGGTGGAGGCGGCGAAAGTCGTGGACCGGCAGACCAATGCGGATATTATCGATATCAATATGGGCTGTCCCGTTCCGAAAATTACGAAATGCGACGCGGGGGCGCGTTGGCTGCTCGATCCGAACAAAATCTACGAGATGGTCTCGGCGGTGGTGGATGCCGTGGAGAAGCCGGTAACGGTCAAAATGCGCATCGGCTGGGATCACGAGCATATTTATGCGATTCAGAACGCGCAGGCGGTGGAAAGAGCGGGAGGCCAAGCCGTCAGCGTGCATGGGCGTACGCGCGAACAATTGTATACCGGAACGGCGGATTGGGACATTATAAAAGAAGTTAAAGAGGCCGTTTCGATTCCGGTCATCGGCAACGGCGACGTATTCACGCCGGAAGACGCCAAGCGCATGCTCGAACAAACGGGATGCGACGGAGTCATGATCGGACGGGGGGCGCTCGGCAACCCGTGGATGTTGTACCGCACGGTCGAATATTTGACCACGGGAGAATTGCTTCCCGATCCGACGCCGGAGGAAAAGATCCGCATCGCCATTTTGCATATGGACCGTTTGGTTGCGTTAAAAGGCGAGCCGGTGGCGGTTCGCGAAATGCGCAAGCATTTGGCATGGTATCTGAAGGGGCTGCCTGGAGCGGCGCGCGTGAAGGATGTCATTATGGAAGAAACGAGACGGGACGAGATGGTGCGAATTTTGGAACAATTTGTCGCATCCCTCGCGTCTTCCGATACGCCGAAGCCGGTTCGCAAAGCCGGGAAGGACAAAACTTTGGTTCATTAGAAGATGCCGGGAAAGATGCGTTAAGGGAGCGTTTCCAACGTTTGGGGCCATGTCATTGACATTTTGTTTCCATTCCCATATAATTCTGCATTAGAAAATCAAGCCTCGGTTCTACAAGCCCTGTGTAGGAATCTAGTCATCATGATTTCCGAGCGTAATATATTATAAAGAAATAGTGAATTCGGCCCCCTTGCGCAGGGTGCGAAAATTTTTCACATGACAGGAGAATCGGTAATGAGTGATAAAGAAGTTATTCTGACCCAGGATGGTTTGAAAAAACTGGAGGAAGAACTGGAAAATCTCAAATCGGTGAAACGCCGCGAAGTCGCGGAACGCATCAAAATTGCGATCGGTTATGGGGATATAAGCGAGAACTCGGAATATGAGGATGCCAAAAACGAGCAAGCGTTTATCGAAGGCCGAATTATCACCCTTGAGAAAATGTTGCGCAACGCTCGAATTATTAATAACGATGAAATTGACATCGATACGGTCAGCATCGGTTCGATCGTAACCGTTGAAGATTTGGAGTTCGGCGACACGATGGAATATACGATCGTCGGTACGGCCGAATCCGATCCGCTGCAAAATAAAATATCGAATGAAAGCCCAGTCGGCAAAGCGATTCTCGGCAAGAAGAAAGGAACGGTAGTCGATGTGAGCGTTCCTGCGGGCATTATTCAATATAAAATCGTCGATATCAAAAAGTAAGTCACCGTTATGAATTTGAAAGCTTCCTTTGCGGGAGCTTTTTTCGCTATAATGTAGCTAAGGAGATGATTGTGAAAATGTCGGAAGAGGTAGTGAACCAAGAAACGGAACTAAGCGAATTGCTGCAAATTCGCCGCAACAAGTTGGACGAGCTTCGCGGGCTCGGAATCGATCCGTTCGGCAAGAAATTCGTCAGAACGCATACGGCGGAGCAAATTTTAGCTGCCAATGAACATAAAACGAAGGAAGAGCTGGAAGCGGAAGCGGTCGAAGTTAGCATTGCGGGACGCATTATGGCGAAACGGGGAATGGGCAAGGCGAGCTTCTCCCACATTCAGGACTTGAGCGGCAAAATTCAAATTTATGTACGTCAGGACACGGTTCCCGCCCATAAATTCGATGCGTTCGACCTGCTCGATCTCGGCGATATCGTCGGCGTGCGCGGCGTTGTGTTCAAAACGAAAACCGGCGAAACCTCGGTCAAAGCGAAAGATTTGGAAGTGCTGTCCAAGTCGCTATACCCGCTGCCGGAGAAATACCACGGGTTGAAGGACGTAGAGCTGCGCTATCGTCAACGCTATGTCGATCTCATTATGAATCCGGATGTTCAGCAAACCTTTATCGCCCGTTCGAAAATTATTCAATCGATGCGCCGTTATTTGGACTCTCTTGGCTATTTGGAAGTGGAGACGCCGACACTGCATACGATTGCGGGGGGGGCTTCCGCGCGGCCGTTCATCACGCATCATAATGCGCTCGATATGGAACTGTATATGCGGATTGCGATTGAGCTGCATTTGAAACGATTGATCGTCGGCGGACTTGAGAAAGTATATGAAATCGGCCGCGTTTACCGGAACGAAGGCGTCTCGACCCGCCATAATCCGGAATTTACGATGATCGAGTTGTACGAGGCTTATGCCGATTATAAGGATATCATGAACTTGACGGAGCAAATGATTTCCCATATCGCGCAGGAAGTGCTCGGAACGACGAAGGTTCGTTATCAAGACCATGAAGTCGATCTGTCGCCGGGCTGGCGCCGCGTGTCGATGGTTGATGCCGTCAAGGAAGCGGTTGGCGTCGATTTCAGCCGACATATGAGCGATGAAGAAGCGCGTGCATTGGCCAAAGAACATAAAGTGCCGATTGAGCCGCACATGACGTTTGGTCATATAGTGAACGCGTTCTTCGAGCACTTTGTGGAAGAGACCTTGATTCAGCCTACGTTCATTACGGGACATCCGCTCGAAATTTCGCCGCTTGCGAAGAAAAACGAGCAGGACCCGCGTTTTACCGACCGGTTTGAGCTGTTTATCGTGGCGCGCGAACATGCCAATGCGTTTACCGAGCTGAACGATCCGATCGATCAGCGCGAACGGTTTGAAGCGCAGCTGCGCGAGAAAGAGCAGGGCAATGACGAAGCGCATGAGATGGACGACGACTTTATTCGCGCGTTGGAATACGGCATGCCGCCGACGGGCGGACTCGGAATCGGCATCGACCGCTTGGTGATGCTGTTGACGAACTCGCCGTCGATTCGCGACGTTCTGTTATTCCCGACGATGCGTCGTTCGGAATAGTTGTACGGTTGCATGGTTTGAATAGGCAGTCTTAGGCGGGGAGCCTGGGACTGCTGCTTTTTTCGAATGAATGAGGGGAAAACGGCGTCGTAACAAGGGTTGCTGTAGGTATAAAAAAATAAATGGTGTTTGTAAAAATATACCTGTTGCATGTTTGATTGTCCCTGTGTTATATTATTTAAGTCGCCGCTGAACAAGAGCGGAGATGAGCAAAAAAATTTGTTCTTTGAAAACTGAACAACGAGCGAATTAAGCAACAATAAATGAGAACGACAAGTTCTCGTCAGCAACGAAATTTTGAGCTATTCGGCTCTTTCATATTCGGTTTTATCGGTTCTGTCGATGGAACCGACCAGATTATATCTCAACATCCCGTTCCGGGCCAAGAGAATAATCGTTTTAATGGAGAGTTTGATCCTGGCTCAGGACGAACGCTGGCGGCGTGCCTAATACATGCAAGTCGAGCGGAGTTCGTTTTGTAGCTTGCTACGAAGCGAACTTAGCGGCGGACGGGTGAGTAACACG
>NZ_CAKKLI010000037.1:0-50899 GCF_918697855.1 Paenibacillus sp. CECT 9249
TTCCGCCAAAATTGCGTTATTGGATCAAATAAGGCCTCCAAAATCCGTTAACCTTGTTCATCCCTATCGCAATCATCGGCTTGAAACGAAGTAAAACATTCGGTGCAACGCTAGTGCACAATTGCATAATAAACCGCTTCGATTTAATCTATATTCGTCTGAAGGAATATATGGCGAAAATGCGCGATGAAAGATTTAGGCAGCGGTCAACCGGCGAGGGGCAAACCATATTGAAACATTTTTGCTAGAATCCCATGGAATTCGAACGGTAGATAAGAAAGCCGTTGCGGGGACTAATCTGGTTCAGCGCAGGCAAATGGACGGAGCAAGACTTGACTGAGTTGTTTGAATATTTAAACGGCTATTCGATGAAAATGATGTCATTATCAAAAATCTGTTAAAGGATGGGGTGGTTGCAATGGGCTTTATCGTAAGACAGATGATAAGAAGAGGCTGGGAACAAGTGAGGAAGCAGGATTTGGCCCGTATCGCCCGGCAAACGCCGACGCCAGGCGTCGGCGAGGACGTCGATCTGGCGTATCTCGACGACGGAGATCCGATGCACCTGCTGGATATCTATTATCCGGCAGGGACGAAAGGGTTATTGCCCACGATCGTCGATATTCATGGCGGCGGCTGGATGTACGGCGACAAAGAATTGAACAAATACTACTGCCTATATTTGGCGGCCC
The DNA here is from genome assembly GCF_918697855.1 of Paenibacillus sp. CECT 9249. Classification (NCBI taxonomy): domain Bacteria; kingdom Bacillati; phylum Bacillota; class Bacilli; order Caryophanales; family Paenibacillaceae; genus Paenibacillus; species Paenibacillus sp. CECT 9249. The sequence continues at coordinate 693 of NZ_CAKKLI010000037.1, forward strand.
AAGGCTTCGCCGTTGCGAACATCAGCTACCGGTTGCTGCCGAATACCGATTTGCTCGGGCAGGTGCAGGATATCTTCGCCGCGTTGCATTGGTTGGAAAAACACGGATCGCAGCATCATTGCGACCTCAGCCGCTTCTATATATGCGGCGATTCGGCCGGCGGGCATTTAACCGGACCGGGCTTGCCGCTTGCGTGCAACTTAGCCCCGAATTGCAAGCAATTTACGGTGTGCGGCCAACCGGACTGCATATCAAAGCGATCGGCATCAGCCACGGCATGTGCGAGCTCTCCGATTTTCGCCGTATCAGCCGAGCCTTGGGCGCCGGAAACAGCGTCTATAAGGAAATGTTCCGCATGTTTTTCGGCCAGAAACCGGAGCTTGCGGCATGCTACGGAAAAGCGAGTTTTACGGAAACGGCCGAAGGCTTGGAGCTTCCGCCTGTTTTCCTCATCAGCAGCGAAGCCGATCCGCTGCACAATTATCATTCTGTCGTACTGGATCGGTACCTGAGCGAAAGAAATATACTGCATCAAACGAAATTTTGGACGAAATCGCACGGGAAACGTCTGGGACATGTATTTCATGTCGCCAATCCGGAGTGGCCGGAGAGCATGGAATCCAACAATGAGATGCTGGCGTTTTTCTCGAACATATAGTCTGGTCTCGTCCGGCAATGTCGTCCTGTTTTCCGCTCGTCTGTTTGATTTTATCCAACGGAATAATGCTTCTCAGCCCATTCTGCGTGCGTTGCTTGGATTTCATCCAATCAAATCGCCGCAAATCCGGTGAAAAGCGAAATGTGGCTCGAATCTGTTGGATCATATCCAGTGAAGCCTCGTTTTTCACAGAGATGCCTCCCATGTGATTGGAGATAATCCAACTTGTTCAGCTTTATTTGTACAGCACATCGTCCTTCAATGTTGCGATTTTGTCGAGCGCTTCGCGAATATTCGCTTCGGGGACCCCGAAGTGTTCCAACGCCTCGCGTAAATGCTTCACGATCGCATCGAAATGCTCGGGTTGCAGGTTCATCCCCTCATGCGCTTTCGCCATCGCTTTCCCTGTATACCGTTTCGGGCCTCCGAGAGCGAAACTGATGAATTTCGTTTGATGCAGACGTTGTTTTTCCATATCGGTATTGGCGAAAAAATGGTTGACCGTATCGTCGGCCAGTACAAGTTCGTAGAAGTAATCTACCACTTTGCCGATCGTTTCTTCGCCGCCAAGTTGTTCGTAAAGGGTTGCCGTTGAAGTCATGCGATACCTCCGTTGTATTTATTGGGAAAAGACAAGAATTATTATCTCCCAATAACGGCATTTCGTTTCGGCTGTTTTTTTGCATCCCATATTACGGAAATGCATTAAATATTTCGCAAGCATTGCATGAAGGGCGGAACGTTTGGCGGCAACCGGGAAGGGGAGCGGGGGAAAAGACATTCTGAGCATGATGCATATATTTTAGCGCGGTGAAATCTATGCACGAGACTCAGAAAGGGGAAAAAACAGAGATAGCGGTTGGGGAACGTCGACAAATGAACGGAGCTATTTGTACAGCTCATCGCCAATCAAAGTATCGACTTTATCGTACTGTGGTGCATATCGTCTTCATTGCCACCGAAGCGCTTTAATAAACATATTGACAAATAATAAACCATGAATCTATAATGAACACTAAACCTGCTCATCAGTGATGAGGTGCCTCAAAAGTTAGTTTTCTTTACACTAAAGTACAGCAATTTTTTTTATTAATTGCTCCTCATCATAGATGAGGAGGGAAAGGTGAGGTGTGAGGTGGACGTAAAGTATGTTGAAAACGTTGACACACTCGATGAAGAGAGCTTTTTTCCTTCAAAAAGCGAATATTCGGAGTATCTCGTTCTAAAGTATTTGAAACAAACCGATGAGCCGGTTGGCTCCTGGGTTTTGAAAGTGATGCTTGGACTGAAAGGAGTAGAGCTAAGCACGGCGACGATTGGAAGATTGTTGAAAGAATTGGACGCCAAGGGATTCACAAAGCTTGTCGGCGCGCAAGGAAGGGTCATTACTTCGGAAGGAATTCATTATGCCAAATTTCAATCCGAACGGATCGAAAGGGAGCGCCTGCAGGCGCGGCTCATGATGGCGGCGATACCGCAAAGCCTTGACGAGTTGATCGATTTGCTTCATGCAAGGAAAGCTTTGGAATGCGAAACGGCAAGACTGGCCGCGCTTCGTGCTAACAAAAAGGATATTGAGGAACTTGAAGTTTCGTTGAAAAAACATGAGGAAGTCGTCAAAGGAAAGATTGACCCTACCGATATTGCTTTAGATTTTCATATTAAAGTGGCCAAGGCGTCCTATAATCGATTCTTAATTGCATCGCTGGATATTTTAATTTACGAAGAACTTAAGCTGGAATCGCAAATTGCCCAGCTCATCACGAGAGAGCGCGGGGAAGAGTATCTTCTTCAACATATATCGATTGTCGACGCTATTAAGCAGAAAAACGCTCAAGAAGCCGAGAGACTGATGGGAGTTCATATCGAAACGCTGATTGGCGCTATTAAAGAACAAGCCGAAGGATATGAAGGAACCCAAATGATCCCGTTTATGAATGGGATAGACGAATAAAGAAAGGGGCGAATGAAATGGGGACCGTATTTGATACCGCGATCGTGAATGGAACTATTGTGTTGGAGAATCAGGCAGTGGAGGGAACCTTATTAATTCAGGACGGCAAAATTGCGGGCATTTTGGATAGCGGCAGCAAGGTTGAAAGCAAGAAGCTGATCGATGCCGAAGGGATGGTTGTATTGCCCGGCGCCATTGATCCCCATGTTCATCTATGGGAGCCAAGCCCGCAAGATTATAGAGAAGATTATCAATGCGGTTCCAAGGCGGCAGCTGCGGGCGGAGTCACGACTATCATCGAAATGCCTTTAAGCGTTCCGCCGGTCATCGATCGCGAATCGTTTCAGTTAAAAAAGGATATTGCCGATCGCAACTCCTTGGTCGATTTTGCCCTTTGGGGCGGATTAATTCCTAAGTCGGTTGATCGTCTGAGTGAAATGCATGAATTAGGGTGTGTCGGTTATAAAGCGTTTATTTCATACGCGAACGATAATTATCCTCATACGCCGGATGATGTGTTATTCAAAGCGATGAAGAATGCCGCAAAGTTCAACGGCCTTGTCGGGGTTCATGCTGAAAACGCTGACATCGTAGAAACGGTAAGTAAAGAGATGGAGCAAAGCGGAAATAGAGATCCGGAGTCCTATCCGGATGGAAGACCGGCTTTGGCCGAACTGGAAGCGATGGAAAGGGCCATGTTATTCGCGGAACATACCGGCTGCCGCTTGCATATTGTTCACATGTCCGTAGCGGAAGGCGGCGAACTGGTTCGCAAGGCGAAAGAGAAAGGGGTCAAGGTTTCGAATGAAACATGTCCGCACTACCTGTTATTTGATAAATCGATCCTGAAAGAAAAGGGCCCGTTTGCCAAGTGCAATCCGCCCATCAGATCGTATGAGAATAAAGAGGGCCTGTGGGAACAAATATTCAAGGGAAACATCGACTTTATCGGCTCCGATCACTCGCCGTACACCGATGAAGAAAAACTCGAAGGCAAGGATAATATATGGAAGGCTCTGCCCGGATTCGGCGGAATTGACGTCTTGCTGCCGGCGATGATTAGCGAAGGCGTGAATGCCAGGGGACTCGGTTTGGTGGAACTGGCCAAGCTGGTTTCAACGAATGTAGCGAAAACATTTGAAATCTATCCGAAAAAAGGGACCATTGCCGTCGGATCGGACGCCGATTTGGCGATTGTAGATTTGAATCAAGAGTGGGTTTATCAAGGCGAGCATTCGTTTTCGAAAACAAAAAGTTCGCAAGGCATTTATGAAGGGTATAAGTTTAAAGGCAGGGTTATGACAACGATGGTGCGGGGGACTGTCATTTATAACGATGGGGAGATTACGGAAGAATCGACCTACGGAGAGTTTGTCCCCATTCAACGGTAACAGAAAGGAGAAGCAAACATGAATGTTTTGGTAACCGGAAGCTCAGGGTTGGTAGGATCGGCCGTTATGGAATTGTTACATCGCGAGGGCCATCATGTTGTAGGGTTTGATCAAAGAAAGTCGCCAATTACGGATCATCTTACGGTTGAAACCGGAGATCTATGCGATTTTCCGAGATTGGCCTCGATCATTCAAAAGTACAATATCGGCGCAATTGTCCATTCGGGCGGAATCTCGCATCCTCATGCGGGGGAAGTGTCGCCATATGAGACCGTAAGAACCAATATATTGGGAACAACAACGATATTTGAAGCGGCAAGACTATTTCATATTAACAAGGTAGTTTATTTGAGTTCCGGCGCTGTGTACGGCAATCATTCCGCGGGAGTAACCACTGTGGAAACGAAGGTTCATCCGGAGAATACGTACGCTGTGTCGAAATTGACGGGCGAATACCTCGGGGAGGTATATAACAGAAATTACGGGATGAATGTCATCTCGTTACGCCTTGCTTTTGTTTATGGTCCCAACCGTTTCATGCCGGATCCGATTAAATCCCTTTTGGAAAGGGCGGTCAACGGGCTTGATATCGATGATGCGAAGGGCGCGGATCAACAGTTGGAATTCATTTATGTCAAAGATGCCGCTCTTGGCGTCTATAAAGCGCTGCAAGCTGAAAAATGCAGTTCAAGCATCTTCAATATTGGAACAGGGGTAAATACCAAGATGGATGAAGTTGCCGCCGTTATTAAGAACCTGTATCCTAATATATCGATCAAGATCGGACCCGGTGATTTAGGCTATGACTTTATCGGCGCCTTTGATTGCAGCGAAGCGGAGAAGCAGCTAGGGTTTAAAGCGAAGTATCGTCTTGAAGACGGTATTGCCGAATATGCAAAATATTTGGAAGAGAACAAGAAATCGAAAAGTTGAAAGCGTTTAATTACACGAGGCAGGTGAATATCACATGGGGCAAGTTTCGGTTGGAACGATCGATTATTTTATTATTTTTAGTTATTTTGCATTTGTCATCGTCGTTGGATTCATTGTGCAAAAGATGATTAAAACAGACAGCGATTTCTTCCTCTCAGGCAGATCTCTTCCGGCATGGATAACGGGTATTGCCTATTTGGCGGCGAATTTAGGCGCTCTGGAATTGTTGGGAATGGCAGCCAGCGGCGCGCAATACGGAATGTTAACGATGCATTATTATTGGATGGGAGCGGTACCCGCTATGTTATTCGTAGGCTTGTACATGTATCCGTTCTTTTATGCATCCAAAGCGAGAACGATTCCGGAGTATTTAAGGTTTCGATTCAATGAAGCAACCAGGGGATTGAACGCCATCACATTTTTTATCCTGACGATTCTGTTTTCCGGGATTAGTTTATACGCTATGGGATTGATTTTTAGCGTGTTATTGGGATGGTCGATGGTCTTCAGTATCATTGTCGCGGCTGTCGTCGTTTTATTATATGTAACGCTGGGCGGATTAACTTCATCGATATACAACGAAGTGATTCAATTTTTCTTAATATGGATCGGTTTGCTGCCCATTGCTGTCATTGGCATGTATAAGTTCGGAGGCATGAGCGGTATTTTGGCCAACATGCCCGAGTCCTTCACGCATCTATGGCAAGGTTTGGGCAGTACGGCGAATAATCCGATGGGCGTAAGCTGGTTTGGAGTGATTGTAGGGCTGAGCTTTGTTCTTTCATTCGGATATTGGATGACCGATTTCCTGGTTGCGCAAAGGGCATTTGCCGCCAAGGATGTAAGAGCGGTGCAAAATACGCCGATCTATGCGACCTTCTTTCGCATTATCGTACCCATCGTCGTCATTGTTCCAGGGTTTATCGCCATTCCGCTTTTTCCCGAGCTTGGCAAAAATCCCGATATGCCCTATAACCTGGCATTGCCGCTTACGCTCGCCGAATTATTGCCCGAAGGATTATTCGGTTTAGGCATCACTGCATTATTGGCTGCTTTCATGAGCGGGATGGCAGGCAATATTACAGCTTTTACGACCGTTTGGACTTATGACATCTACCAAGCTTACATTAAAAAAGACGGAAGCGATAAGCATTATATGAAAGTCGGTCGTCTCATGGTTGTTCTCGGCACCATACTTGCCGTTTTTGCCGCATTTCTGGCAGCGAAGTTTCCGAATATTATGGACTATATTCAAATGTTGTTCTCATTTTTTAACGCTCCGTTCTTCGCCACATTCTTCTTGGGCGTCTTTTGGAAGAGAGCAACCGGATGGGGAGCGTTCTGGGGATTGCTGTTGGGGATTACAAGTTCTTTCCTCATGTATTTCCTTATTCCGAGCGATTTTTACAGCACATTGGCGGAAGGCAACTTCTCAAGAGCGCTATGGGCTTGGATCGTAACGATGGTCATCACTATCGTCGTAAGCTTGTTTACAAAACCGAGACCGGAGAGCGAACTGAAGGGCTTGGTACGAAGCGTGAGCGAAAAAATATCATACCCGAATCTTCCTTGGTATAAACGCCCGGGCTATCTCGCGATTATTTCTATCCTTATTATGATTGTTATCAATCTTTATTTCTGGTAAGCGGATTCATGTAATGAAATGAAAAAACGGGGAGTGAGATCATTGAAGAGGTTGCTATTCGATCTTAAGTTTTTGACGGGCATCATTTTTTGTTACTTGGGTTTGGTTTTAACCGTGTATGGATTATTTACGAATAAAACAACAGAGCACTTTCCATTTAATATCAATTTATGGTGGGGTATTGTTACGTTTCTGTTTGGACTAGCCTTTTTGCTAGGCAGTTTCATTACGGTTAAAAAGTCCGAATCGGTTCACTAAAAATAAGATAGGGGAGTAGAAACTATGGATTCAACATTGAGACCGGCGAATATTTTTATAGAGCCTTCCGAAGAAAGGTTTCAGGATAACTATCGGCGTTGGCAAGGGATTCCTTCTCTTGAGGTAACGGAAAAAGGAAGAATATTGATCAATTTCTACTCCGGACAAGATGCGGAGGTTGGCGGCAACATTATGGTTTTATGCGTAAGCGACGACCATGGGCGAACATTCCGCTCAGGCGTTACCGTGGTAGAACACCCCGATCCGGAATGCCGCATTTACGATCCGAATTTATGGATTGATCCTTTGAAGAGATTATGGATGACCTGGACGCAAACGCGCGGGTTTAACGACGGAAGAATGGGGGTATGGGCGTCGATTTGCGAAGATCCGGATGCGGAGCGGCTGAACTGGAGTCCGCCGCGAAGAATTGCGAACGGCATCATGATGAATAAACCGATTGTGACATCGAAACAAGAATGGCTCTTTCCATGCGCGATATGGTGCAATACGAGCGGAAGCACGCCAAGCGAGGATCACGGATTGCAGAACGAACAGTTTTCCAATGTTTATGTATCCACGGATAACGGAAATTCCTTTAGCCTAAGAGGCCATGCGGATGTGCCGAATCGAAGCTTCGATGAACATATGATCGTGGAGAAAAAAGACGGAACCTTATGGATGCTTGTCAGAACATTTGACGGGATCGGGGAAAGCATCTCCCAAGACGGAGGCTATACCTGGTCCCCAGGCAGGAAAAGCCATATCGACGGGCCGTGCTCGCGTTTTCATATTCGCAGATTGAAGTCGGGAAGATTGTTGCTGATTAACCATCACAATTTCCAAGAAAGAATCGACTTGGACGATATTCTTAGCCAAGGGGATGTGAAGAAGTGGAAAGGACGAAGCCATTTGACGGCTCTATTAAGCGAAGATGACGGAAAAACATGGCCGTATTCGTTATTGCTTGACGAACGCAACGAGGTGTCGTATCCGGATGCTGTTGAGGCCGCGGATGGGTATATTTATGTCACTTATGATTGGGAACGTGTAAAGCAACGGGAAATATTGATGGCACGGTTTACGGAGGACGATATTATGAGGGGCGAATGCCGTTCGCAAGGCGCTATACTAAAACAACTTGTCAACAAAGCGACAGGTCAACCGGATATCGAATAAGTTAAATAATATGGCAGTAATAGAGCGGCAGTCGAGGATTTGATTTTCTTATCCGGGGCTGCCGTTTTTTCGTTGCCCCGCGAAGCCCCCCCGTAATTGATCTTACTTATTGCTCCGGATCGCCACTCTGTGGTACCATCTCAACACATACCAGCATTTCCCTCTATGAGACCGGAAACAAATAAATTTCTATCCTGGAGTTGAGATCCATTGAAACGCCGCGCAAAATACAATCCGTTCAGAACAATATCGAACGGCATCAGGAATGCCAGGTTAAGGACCAAAATTCTTTTATCCAACATGATCATCATCTTGTTGATTACAACTGCAATTGGAAGCGCATCCATTTATACGGCCAACTATTTTCTGGAGTCGAATACGAAAGATCTGTCCGCACAAATCGTCCATCAGGTGTCCGACAATATTGAATACCGCGCCAGAGAATTTATGAATTCAACGGTGTACCTGATCTCGGATCAACTATTGCGGGACTTCCTGACGGAGAGAGCGGAGGCTGTCACCGAAGACAATTACGCTGCGTACCAGTACCGCGTTAATTACGTGCTCGCACAATTCGCCAGCAATAATCGTTATATTCGTTCCATTGTGATTAAAAACAACAAGGGTACGGTCTATTGGTGGGAGAATAAGCATCAGATTCAAAACGAGCTAAACGTCCATAGCGCTTCGCAAATTATGAGTCAAGCCGAAGCCGAACTGAGAAGCAGCGGGCATGAATATGTATGGACATCCTCGTTCCGGGGGGAAGATGAAGTTTCCTTGACCAGAAATTTCATCGATTTAAACCATGTCAATGTGCATATCGGCACCGTCCTCATCAATATCGATCCTAATTTTTTCAGAAATTTAAAGTCGGATATTTCTTACATCAATCCGGACAACATCGCGATATTCAATCAGAACGACCAAGTTTTGGTCAAAAGCAACTTCAGGCAGCCCGAGCGGGATACGCTCTTTGGCAACGGTCAATCCGAATCCGCCGCCGCAAACGGCGCGATTCGTCGGATCGAAGGCCAAAATTACTTAATAACGCAAAAGCAAACATCCCCTTCCGGATGGAGGGTGGTCTGCGTCATCCCCATGACGATGCTGAAAGACCATACTAGGCTCCTGCAGTGGATGATTCTGATTTTCAGCGCCTTGGCCATCCTTATTTCCATTGCCATTTCATGGTTCCTGTCGGCGACGACAACGAAAAATATCAAGCTGCTCGAAAAAAACATGCGAAAAGTAGAAGAAGGCGATTTCCAAGTCAGAACCGATATTATGGGACGCGACGAAGTCGGCATGCTGTCGGTTCGTTTTAATTTTATGGTCGGCAGAATTAATGAACTGGTCAACAGCGTATATAAAGAGCGGATTGCGAAACAACAAGCCGAGTTCCAGGTGTTGATGGCGCAGATCAATCCTCATTTTCTCTATAACACGCTTGGAACGATTAAATGGTTCGCCCGCATGAAAGGGCAATCCGAAATCGAAAAAATGACGGGTTCGCTGTTCGAGCTCCTCAAATCGTCTGTGCGAAGAACGAGCGAGTTCCATACGTTAGCGGAGGAGATTATGCTGTTGGACAACTATATTTTTATCCAAAAAATGGGTTATGGGGATGAACTCCAAATCAAATTCGATATCGACGAGAGGTTGCTCCAATGTTATGTTCCCTACTTGAGTTTGCAACCGCTTTTGGAAAATGCCATCTTGCACGGAATCGAGCCGTCGAAAGGCAACGCTTTGATTACGATTCGGGCTTGGCGTGAGAACGAAAGGATTTACTTGGTCGTGGAAGATAACGGAGTTGGAATGGATGAGCAAAAAATCGAGCAAATTGTAAACGGCCGCGGTCAAGAGGACAAACGATTCCCGGGCATGAGCAGCATCGGGGTCCGCGGGGTCAACGAAAGAATTCAATTGTATTACGGCAAGGAGTACGGTTTGTTGTATGAAAGTCAACCGGGCCGAGGAACGAAAGCGAAGATCAAACTCCCTTATCATACGAAACTGGAGGAGGCTGAACATATTGCTGCGGGTTATGATCGTTGAAGATAACGCGATTTACCGTTATGCCATTAAAACCATTATTCGCTGGGAGGATTACGGCTTCGAGCTGACGACCGAGGCCATTAACGGCAAACAGGCATTGGAATATATCAAGGAGCGCCGCTGCGATGTAATCATTACGGATATGAGCATGCCGGAGATGAACGGGCTCGATCTAATCCGGCAGGTCAAGCGGTTGTACCCGGCGATCAAATTTATCGCGCTAAGTTCTTTCGAAGAGTTTCATTTCGTCAAAGAAGCGATGAGATTGGGAGCGCAGGACTATCTGCTGAAGCATGATCTTGAAATCGAGGGACTGATTCAAGTCCTGGAGCAAGTAAAGATATCGATCTTGAAGGAGCGAGAGAAGCTTGCGGAAGCGAATGCATCGGATATTCATCTGACGAGCCTGTACCTAAAGAAAATGATGCTCGGCGAGAATATTCAGAGCGATCAAACGGAGACTGCCGGTTATCATTTTGAACAAACGTTATCCCGCTCACCCTATATCGTGCAACTCCTCCGCTTTAACGCCAACAAGCACGAAGAGGTTATTGCCGATTCCATGCCGGGCAAAGCCCAAAGCGACTTTCTGGACCGCATTCGCAAGGAGAATGAGCATTTCTATCCGATTGTCCTGTCCGAGAAACAAGCTGCAGTCATCCAAAGTTTTCCTCACATCAAAAGCGAGTCGTACATGATTGCGTCCGCCCTTGAATTCGCTGATCGTCTCGTCCCGATTGCCCGGAGTTTGCAGCTGTCCCTCTCTGTAGGAATGAGTCGGATCGGTGCCGGTTACTCCGCTCTTCCCGATCTATTTCGGCAAGCCGAAGCCGCGTTGTTCCAAAAAATATATGCGGATCGCGAGAGGATCTTCATTTATCGGGAAGCGCAGCCTCCGGAAGAGGGATTGCATCATACATGGATGACGCAATTCACATTGGCATTCAGAAGCGAAAATATGAAAGTGATCGAAGATAAGATCGCATACGTCTTCGAATGGATCCAATCCAGCCGCTTGGAGATGAAACATGTCAAACGGCTATTGTTCGATCTGTTCGCCCTTCTGCCGGTCTTTGCGGCGGAGAGGAAAATGAAGCTGAACAGCATGAATCATTGGCATGACGTCTTGCTTGATTCGATGGACAATTTGGAACCGATTGGCGAAATGAAAGAATACTTCCTTTCTTGTTGTCGTCAAATTTTCGGACAAACGGAAATCCGGCAATCGCATCGCCAAGATATCCGGATGGCCGTCGAATACATAAACGAGCATTACAACGAGGATATTTCCGTTGCCAATATTGCCGACGTATTGAATTTGAGCCCCAATTACCTCTCCAAATTGTTTCGAAGCGAGACGGGCATAAGACTCGTCGAATATATCAATCAACGCCGAATCGAAGCGGCCAAGAGGCTGCTGCGGGAAACGAACCTTAAGGTTTATGAGGTAGGCGAAAAAGCCGGCTTTCAGGAAACGTCGTACTTTTGCAAAGTCTTTAAAGAACTGACGGGAGTCACTGTAACAGAGTATAGGAAGAAATAAAGCTTTGTTGATTATTACAACGTTTCGTAGTTTTTTGATACGAATACGATGTTGGATTTGACTGTTCGAGGATATTTCCAATGAATCGTTTTTTTGTTCAATGAAAACATGGTTCGTGTCTTATAGACTAAGATCAGATGGCGGATGTAAGCGCTATCCGAGACTAGTCAAGCCAAAGGGAGGTTTCTTGCATGAAAAAAGCGTTGGCCGTTGTCGCCGCGGTTGTTCTCTTGGCAGGTGTCATGTCGGCATGCGGGTCGAAGAGCGAACAAAACACGGCGAACCGGGCCGATACGAAAACGGGAGGAGAGAGCCTAGCGTCGACCAAGCCTGTGCAGTTGACATGGGTACATCATTTTGGCGAAGAAGGCGCCAGAAAATGGATCGATCTCGGCATCCAAAAGTTTAAAGAGAACAATCCGAATATCGACGTCGAAGTGATCGCGACCGAAGGAGGAACGACGTACAAAAACTTTTTTAACACCAAAGTTGCGGCTAACGACGTTCCGGACATTTACATGATCGACGATATACCGGGATATCAGGAAATCATCGATGCAGGATATGCCGCCGATTTGACAGGACAGCCTTTCCTGGGCAATATCGGCGAGCAGTACTTGAACGGTGTGAAATCCGAAGACGGGAAAATTTGGGCGCTCCCTATCGACACGAACGGAGGCGGCGTCACTTATAACAAAGATGCGTTCGCCAAAGCGGGCATTACGGAAGTTCCTAAGACGTACAGCGAGTTTCTTGCCGTTTGCGAGAAATTGAAAGCGGCGGGAATCGTTCCGATCGCGGCGGGCTTTAAAGACAGCTGGGTCATTAGCTGGGATATCAATCCCGACTTGCTTGTAACCGGCGTCAATTCGGATACCGATTGGATCAAGGATGTCGAGGCGGGGAAAGCGACCTTCGCCGATAATAAAGGACATTTTAAAGAGGTATTGACTCGATTCGTGCAGCGTCTGCCTTATATGAACGACGATCCGATGGGTACGAACTGGGATAAAGTACAGGAGCTTGTCGCCAGCGGCAAAGCCGCGATGGTCATTAACGGCACATGGGCCGTGGACGGCGCCAAATCGAAAAATCCGGACGCGAACATCGGTCTATTCGCCTTCCCGTCGACCGAAAATCCGGATGACGCCAAATTTGCCATGAAATCGACCGGCGGGATCGTCGTGAATCCGAAATCGAAAAATAAAGAGGCGGCTCTGAAATTGCTGGAAACGTTCTCTACGCCGGAAGTAGGAGAAATATTCCAGAATAACAAAAAAGGGATCTCCGTCATCAAAGGGTTGAAACCGGATTTCGATCCGACCTATGTCGAACTGGACGCCAACTACTTGAAACCGGGCAAAACCTTTGACTGGTCGCAGTTCTCGCCCGATTTTGTAAGTACGGAATTAGGGAACGCTTATGTTGACGGCCTTACATCCTTGATTCTCGATAAAAATCACGATGTGGATAAAGCTATCAAACAGCTTGACGATAATTTCAACAAAATACGTCCGTTACAAAAATAAGCTTTTGTGAAAAGCGCTTCTGTTGAAGATAGGATTCTCCCGGTCGTCCCGGGAGAATCGTTACTTGGAGGAATGACGATGTCTACTCGATTTCGATGGCGCGATGGACTTGTCCGTTTCAGTTTTTTGGTTCCGGCATTCGCCTTTTTCGCTTTTGCGATGATCATTCCTTTTTTTATGGGGATTCATGTCGCATTCACGGATTGGAACGGGATTATTCCTGAATATCGCTTTGTGGGATTGGATAACTTCGCAAAAATATTTACAAACGACGACATTCTCATTCCGATGAGAAACACGCTCTATTATATGGTTCTGTCGGTCGTTTTTTCGAACTCGCTGGCGCTGCTGTTAGCGATGGCGGTGAACCGGTCCTTTGCAGGCAAACATGTAACCAAAGTTATTTTTTTCTTGCCGACAGTGCTGAGCGCGGTGCTCGTTTCGTTTATTTGGGGATTTATCTACCGCGAAGTATTTCATACTCTGTTCGGCATTAACAGCCTGCTCGGAAGTCCGGACACAGTCATGCCGGCTATTGTCGGGATTGATATATGGAACAGTGTCGGGATCAGCATGATTATCTATTTATCGGCCTTAACCGGCGTCCCCAGAGACTTGTATGAAGCCGCGGAAGCGGACGGCGCAACCGTATGGCAAAAATTCGCAAATGTAACCGTTCCGATGATCATGCCTGCCATTACCGTCAATGTCACTTTGGCGATCACCTATGGTCTGCGCGTGTTTACGACGCCGATCATTGCGACGAACGGCGGACCGGTGCGAGCGTCGGAAACGATCGCCATTTATATTTATCGCCATTTGTTCGACTTTAAGAAAGCGGGGTACGGTCAAGCGATTTCCATGGTATTTCTGATTGCCCTTGTTGTAATCGGTTGGACGGTGTCGCGAATGTTGCGCAGTAAGGAAGTGGAAATGTAACGATGCCGCAAAATAAATGGAAACTTTCAAACGTTATTATTAGCTTGCTAACCTATGCGCTGGCGCTTCTATTTCTTTTCCCGTTCCTGATCAGCCTTTTGATGGCGATGAAAACGCCGGCCGAAACGACCGACTCCTTATTGAAGATACCGTCCCATATTGCGTGGAGCAACTTTAGCTCGGCTTGGGAAATCACGCATTTTACAAGATCGTTCTTCAACAGCGCGATCAGTACCGTTTCCGGCGTACTATGTATCGTTATTTGCGCCTCCATGGCCGCTTTTGCCATTTCCCGCAACTCCCGCAAGCCTTTATATAAATTCGCGGAACTACTCATTTTGGCGGCGCTTATGGTTCCGTTTCAAGTGATTATCATCCCTGTGTACAAAATTTTAAAATCGCTGGATATGATCAATACGCTTTACGGCTATATCATCATGCTTGTTGGAACGAGCATTCCATATTCTACGTTTCTGTATATCGGTTTTATAAAAAGCGTTCCCCGCGAATTGGAGGAAGCGTCTGTGATCGACGGCTGCGGTCCGTTCCGGATGTTCTGGCAAATTGTGTTCCCGTTGCTCCGGCCGATTACCGCCACGGTGGCGATTTTGCATGTCATGTGGCTGTGGAACGAATTCAGCATTGCGTTAATCGTACTGCAGAAGACCGCCGTACGCTCGATCCCGATGATGCAATATTTCTTTTTCGGCCAATATACGACGAACCTGAACCTCGCCTTTGCGTCGGCGGTATTGACGATGATTCCGATTATTGTATTTTTTCTGTTCGCGCAAAAACAAATTATCGGCGGTCTTACCAATGGCGCGGTAAAAGGGTAAAGGAACGCGTAAAACGCGTCGGTTCGTTCTGCTGACGCATTCAAATTATCAAATCTATAGTGAGAGGGGTAGATGGTATGAAACGTTGGATGAACATGATTCTATCAGGAATGCTTGCTTTGGCCGTCTTCGCGACTTTAGCCATGCCGCAGCAAGTTCAGGCCGCAAGCGTGATCTCGGTCGATCCTTCCGCGCAATATGCGGATTGGGAGGGGTGGGGGACATCGCTGGCCTGGTTTGGAAACGTTATTGGCGGCTGGTCCGATGCCGAGAGAAATGCGATTGCCGATAAGTTGTTTTCCCTGGAAGAGGGAATGGGCCTTAACGTGATTCGATATAATATCGGCGGCGGCGAAAATCCGTCCCATGATCATATGCGGCCGGGTGCGGAAATCGAAGGATTCCAACCATCCCCGGGAGTTTGGGATTGGAACGCGGACGCCAATCAGCGATGGATGCTGCAAGCGGCCAAAGCGAGAGGCGCGAACAAGTTTGAAGCTTTCTCCAACTCCCCTCCTTATTGGATGACCAATAGCCAGTGCGCTTCCGGTTCGATTCTAGGCATTCAAAATAATTTGCAAACCCAATATTTCGCTCCCTTTGGCGATTATTTAGCCGAGGTCGTGAAGCATTTTAAGGATGAATGGGATATCGAATTCGAGACGGTGGAACCGGTGAACGAGTCGTACTCTCCGTTCTGGTTCGCTTACGGCAAACAAGAGGGAGCCCACTTCGAC
The DNA here is from genome assembly GCF_918697855.1 of Paenibacillus sp. CECT 9249. Lineage (NCBI taxonomy): Bacteria > Bacillati > Bacillota > Bacilli > Caryophanales > Paenibacillaceae > Paenibacillus > Paenibacillus sp. CECT 9249. The sequence goes on from NZ_CAKKLI010000037.1 coordinate 16,359, forward strand.
CGAAGCGCGCAAAATGCAATCATCAAAGACACGCAGAACGGATTGATCGCGCGAGGAATTACAGGCACGACCGTCGCCGCCTCCGACGAAAATAACATCGATTGGATGATCGATTCGTTTCACTCGTATGACAGCACGGCCAAATCATATATTTCACGAATCAATACCCATACGTATAACGGTTCTCGCCGCGTGGAGTTGCATAACGTAGCCAAGAGCAACGGCAAGAAACTATGGATGTCCGAAGTCGGCATGGGCGGGGCGGGCGGACATAACCATCATTCGATCGCGCCCGCATTGAATCTGTCCAATCAAATCTTAATCGATGTGAAGCAGATGCTTCCAAGCGCCTGGGTGTATTGGCAAGCCGTTGAGGACGAAGGCAACATGGTCAGTTCCAACGACAACTGGGGAATCATTCATGCCGATTTTACCGGGGGGACGGAGAACTGGTATTTGACCAAGAAATTTTACGCCATGAGCAATTACAGCAAGTTTATTCGCCCGGGCTATAAATTAATCGCGATCGACGATGCCAACTCGCTGGCGGCGTACGATCCGGCAACCGGGACTACCGTAATCGTAACGACGAACGGCAGCGCAACGGATCAAGACGTCACGTTCGATCTTTCCAAGTTCGCGAGCATCGCCGGCTCGGTTGCGCCGTACCGCACTTCAGCCGCGGAGGATCTGGCTCGGCTTGACGATATTTCCATTGCCGGCCACTCGTTTACGGCAACGGCCAAAGCCAATTCCATCACCACGCTTGTCATTAGCGGCACTTCTTACGCAGGCGGGGCGGAGACTTTCGATCCGAACGACTATTATCATATCGTCAATGTCAATAGCGGCAAATTGCTCGATGTCCCATGGAGTTCCACGAACGATGACGTACAGCTGAATCAATGGGAGAAGAATAATACGTTGAGCCAGCAATGGAAATTCGTCGAAGTCGGCAACGGATACTACAAGATCGTGAACCGCAATAGCGGCAAGGTCGCCGGCGTAAGCGCCAGTTCCTCGTCAGACAGCGCCAAAGTGCTGCAATGGTCCGATCTGGGCATATTTGATCAGGAATGGGAAATTCAAAACATCGGCGGCGGCAAATATATGTTCATCAACCGCAACAGCGGCAAACTCCTCGATGTGAGGGGCGAATCGACCGACAACGGAGCGAGCATCGTTCAATATACGTACCATAACGGCCTGAATCAACAGTGGCGATTGGAGAAGGTTCAATAGCGTACCCCGCTCAACCGCGGAGACGTCCGGTAACGGGCTTCTTTCGCGGTTGTTGCCGATTTTAAGGGGTGTTTTTCAATTTCTCTTTTTCAATAGTGATCGAGTTCCAAGACGATTTCCCGGTTGCCGTTTGGCAAGCCCATATCGACGGCCTCGGGGAGGATTCGATCCAAAGCCTGTCGGCCAATAAGCTTAAGGACCGTACGGGACCGTTGCCTGCCATCGATAAAAAGCTCATCTATTACGGCACAGGCATCTTTGGCGATAGCTCTTGGGAAGAAAGCGGATGGGTCGATACGGAGGGGAAATATACGCAAACCGGTTACAAAAGAGTGGTAGGCGGATCGGTGTCCGACGAAGCCGGTACGATCACAATGACGCTGCCTAATGAAACGCGGAAAGATCGGTAACCATTAATAGGAGCACGGTTCGATCTATGCGCGAGAATCCGTTTAAATCCTATGCACTGTGATATAATGAGTAGTAAAGCGGGGGAGGCGGGGATATGAATTTCAATAGAATAGACCAATTAAAAAGGGAATTGGATGCATTGCGCCCCTTGCCGCCTGCTGCTGTCAAAAATCTAGACGAGGTATATCGGGTAGAGTGGACGTTCAACTCGAATGCAATCGAAGGAAACACGCTGACTTTGCTTGAAACGAAGTTTGTCCTGGAAGAAGGTTTAACGATAGGCGGTAAGAAGCTGCGCGAGCATTTTGAGGTTGTGAATCATTCCGCAGCCATTAATTACGTTCAAGATATTGTAAAACGGGACGTTGAATTAACCGAATATGTAATGAAGTCGATCCACTACTTGGTGCTTAAAGGCATTGACGATGAAAATGCAGGACAATACCGGGAAATCAACGTTATGATCTCAGGTTCGCAGCATCAGCCTCCGCATTATGCAGTACTCCCCGAAAAAATGGGACAGCTCATAGAGTGGTACAACGTGCATAAAGATAATCTTCACCCCGTTTCGCTCGCCGCGGAATTCCATTTCCTGTTTGTTTATATCCATCCTTTTGCAGATGGAAATGGGAGGACTGCACGGTTATTAAAGAATCTCATATTGATGAAATACGGGTTTCCGCCGGCTATTGTCAAAGCGGCAAGCGCGGATCGATTGAGATATTACGAGGTGCTGGAGACAGCAAGCGTAAAAGGCGATTTGGAGCCGTTTATCGAGTTCATTGCCGGATGTGTGGAAGAAAGTCTGACAAGATATATTGGCGCGGTCAAGTAAATAGACCCAAGGGACAGGCCGGCATTTCGCCGGCCTTTTCCCATTGTCGACGTTGCCATCAATGTTCGTCTTATAATAATTCAAAAAGGACATATGTCCTATCCAAACGGCACGAAGATATCTTTTAATAATTACAACATCTATAATAGGGAGTGCGACCATGAGAGGGATCCTATTTGCGGTTATGGCAGGATTTTTTATTACATTGCAAGGAGTAGCCAATTCCCGGATCAGTCAAGATATCGGCACATGGCAAGCGGCTACCATCACCCAGTTGACCGGATTCGTTGCCGCCTCCCTGATCTTCCTGTTCGTCCGCGACGGAAGCTGGCAAGGGTTCAAGCAAGTGAAACCGCTCTATTTAACCGGGGGCGCCTTGGCGGCGATCATTATTTACACCAATGTTACGGCGATCCATCAGGTCGGGGTTACATTAACGATATCGGCGGCGCTAATTGCCCAGTTGTGTCTGACCTTCCTCATCGACCGCAACGGCTGGTTCGGCGTCATGAAGCAAAAGATGGGGCTGCCGCAATTTATCGGCATCGGCTTAATGATCGTCGGCGTTTTGATCCTGAAGTTTTAATCATCGGCGAAGACCGAAGGCTAGAGGTGAGACCGGAACGTGAAAGTATGGAAAGACCGCGCATTGCTGGAACATTACTTGCATATCCATCGCATCGAATCCGTATTTCATGAACAGATCGTACCGCATTTATCGTTGTACGGTTTCGATCGGGGAGAACTCGTTTGCTCCCAAGGAGATCCTTTCCAATATTTGTACGTGCTCGTCAAAGGGAAGGTGAAAGTCTACACGACCTCGGCCGAAGGCAAAACTTTGATACTCTCCTTTAGAACGCCGCTTGAAGTGGTCGGGGATATTGAATACGTCCAGGGTACCGACATTCTCAATACGATTGAAGCGGTATCGTCCGTTGTTATGATCGGAGTTCATCATCGCTGGTTGAAAAAATACGCCAAGGATTACCCGCCGCTCCTGCAATTTCTGCTGCGCATCATTACGCAAAAATTCGCGGTTAAATCCAATTCGTTGAGCTTTAATTTGATGTATCCGGTCGAAGTGCGCTTGGCAAGTTATTTATTGTCCGTCTCCTTCGACGAATCCGGCTCGCTCTTCACCGAAGAACCGAGCGCAATCCATCTCATGGATACGGCGAATTTAATCGGCACCAGCTATAGACATTTGAATCGGGTCATCCGGCAATTCTGCAAGGAAGGGTTGATCGAGCGCCACAAAGGATGCATTCTCGTGAAGGACCGGGAAGGATTAAGCGCGCTGGCCAACCATAATATTTACGAAAAATGACGGGAGAGTAAAGAGTCATGATGATAGGATTGCTATTGGCGTTTATTTCGGGCGCGCTGGTCGGATTGCAAAACATTTTCAACAATAAAGTGAACGAACGCGCCGGCTCTTGGGCGACAACCACTTTAGTACTGGGGCTCGGATTTCTGGCTTCGTTGACGATCGGTTTTATCTTTGAAGGGCAGCGTTTGTTTGTATTGCACAATATGCAGCCTTGGTTCTGGTTCAGCGGTTTGGTCGGCGTAGGCGTCGTCATTTGTCTCGTGCGGGGGATCCGGCTGCTTGGGCCGACGTATGCCATCTCGATCGTTCTGACGTCGCAACTCGGCTTTGCTTTATTGTTCGACTCGCTGGGCTGGCTCGGATTGGAGAAAGTCCCTTTTACGTTCAAACAGTTTGTCGGCGTACTGGTCATCGTCGTCGGCATTTTCGTTTTTAAATTGAAAAAACCTTACTTCTCTTTTTCCAAAGAATCCGGGGAATCCGGGTGAATGCCGTTGTCCAATTGGATATTGATTTTCTCCGCATTCGGATCGGCCGCTTTGACTTTGTTTTTCCTGTTCATTTTCGCCATAAAAGATATGACGATCGCCAATGTGAGAACAAAATAAATCGTTATGGCCCATAAGGCGGTCCCGAGTCCCGCTTGCATTCTTCCGTTATAATAAAGCAAAGCCCTCATCCCATCCACCATATACCGGGTAGGCAGAATGAAACTGAATATCCGGTGTACAACGGGCAGTGTCGATAAAGGAACCGCGCCCCCGCTCGAAAATATGCCCATAATATTCACCGGGAACATGACCAGCATTCCCCAGCCCCCGAAAAACAAGGCAAGCGATTTAAATAAGCAAAGCATCGTCAAGCAGCAAAATAAGGTGTACAAGAAAATAATCCAAATGCCGGAGGCGTGCGCGCTTCCGAAAAATCCGAATACCGCCAATTGCAAAACGACCGAGACGCATAACGCTAAAATCGCTCCGAGCATCAATTCGGACGCCAACATCCTCGATTCGCTGACCGCAGCGCCTTGTTTCTGCAGCATCCCGTTGCCCCGCATCAAATATCCGTGAATCATATTTGCTCCCATAATTCCCGAAATCGAAGTAATAAGGATCATCATGAACGGAGTCATTCCTTTATTGAGATGGAGCGGAAGCCCCAGCACATTTTCGGCGGCTGACCGAACGGGATTTACGATTAGAGATGCATTTGCGGGAGACAGGAGCACCCTTTTTTGCCCCAATTGCTGCACAAGGCTGCCGCTAACCTCCTCAGAAACGGAAGAAGCGACGGTTTGCAGGATGCCGGTTGCAATCATCGACGCGGATTGGCCGATCCCTTCGTTCATTAACATTTGCAGCGTCGCAGGCTCCCCGCCTTCGTTCCCCGCAAGGAGCGTATCGCGAATTTGCGCGAGACGTTTCGAGTAATCCGCGGGAATGACTAGCGCCCCGTAAGCTTTATTGTTTTTTAAATCGTTCAACGCTTCCTTCCTGCTTTTCGCGTACGTCCAGTCGACGGCGCTCCCGTTTTGCTGTTCGATAAGATGCAATAAGATAATATCTCCGGCATGTCCCTCGTCTTCGTTCGCGACGATTAAAGGAACATGCGTTATATTTCGATTGTCTCCGCCAAAAACGGGCAAGTACACACTGATCATACTTAGCATGAGCAATGAAATTAACCATATGGGAAACCAGGTGGAACTTAACTGAAATAATCGTTTCACGCTTCCGTTCTCCTTGCTTGGAATTGCTTGATTTACCAATTATTATGTGTGATAGGGAGCGCGATTATGAGAAGGGGGCGAACGGGATTCAAATATTTTCGTAAAATTTTCGTAAATATTTCTTGACCAACCATATATTTCCTTGAAATAATAAATTTACTAGCAAAGATTTTCATAGATTCAGGTTTCGAAAAAAATGAAAGAAAGGGGGATCGGGGGTTATAGGCATGTTCATGCGAAGAAGCGTTGCGTGAAAATAAGAATGGATTAAAGGAGGAGAAAATAATGCGTAACTTGGTTGTCTGTATGATGCTGCTCGCCATGAGCGTCGCGTTGCTGCCGGCCGTCTCGTTCGCGTTTCCCGGCGAAGTTTCGTTGGGTGCGGGCTCTTATTCCACCGCCCTTCCGCCGGGAGCGTCCGCTCCGCAATCGCAAATCTACAAAACCGGCAACGTAACGGGCAAAATGCAAACCAACGATTGGTGGAGCAGCCTGGCATGGGTCCCGTTCTCCGAAGCCCAGTATCCGCATCCGCTCGCGGTGAAACATCAGGCCGAAGGCATGCGAATCTATTATCCGGGCAATCGGATCACATCCAATTCGGCATGCATATGCGGCTGGATGAACGATATTCACGATTTTGTCGTAGGACATTCCGCCGTCGGGACGTTCCCCGACGCCAAAGTCGACGGATTCAGCGACTGGTTCGTAAGAGCGCTCTATCAGAGCGGCGGTAATTCCATGAATGTTTCTTACGGGCACGGGTCGCCTTACGTTTATTTCACTTTTAACGGAGGGAGTCCGAAGCTTGCGTTTGCGGAAACGCCGTCCGTTTGGTCCGGCAATTCTTCCACTCCGGTACTCGGCGTGACGATTGCGGGCGCCCATTACGGCCTGTTCGGCGCCAGCGGAAGCACCTGGAGCGGAATCGGATCGAAAACGCTAACCAATAATGGCAGCGCTTACTTTTCAGTCGCCGTCCTTCCGGATGCCAGCAGCGCCACCTTGAACAAATTTGCGCAGTACGCCTACTCCCACGTGACCAATACGCAGATCAACTATTCGTACAATGCGGCGAGCGGCACCGTAACGACTACGTTTACGTACAGCACGCAGGCCAAACAAGGTACCCAAACCGGAACCCTGTTCGCGCTGTATCCGCACCAGTGGAAATATACGAGCGCACCGCTGTTGTCCTATACCTACAATACGGTCAACGGACAAATGAAAGTCGGGGAAGGCGGCTCGTTCCAAACGGCCGTGAAATTCACCGGCGTGCTCCCGTCGCTGCCGGACATGGGAACTTATAACCGGACCACGCTGCAGCAATATATCGATCAGGCCGAATCTGAAACCTATACGGGTGCGCAGGATACGTATTGGGTCGGCAAGCGGCTCGGCAAGCTTGCTTCGCTCGCCCCGATTGCGGATCAATTGGGCGACACGGCCGCGGCGAACAAATTCCGGGGCGAAATCAGGCAAACGCTGGAAAGATGGTTGAAAGCGAGCGATTCGTCCGGCAATATGAAATCGCAAAATCTGTTCTATTACGATAACAATTGGGGAACGGCGATCGGTTATCCGGACAGCTACGGGTCGGCAGCGGAACTGAACGACCATCACTTCCATTACGGCTACTTCGTCAAGGCCGCGGCGGAACTTGCGCGGGTCGACAAATCGTGGGCCGACAACTGGGGACCGATGGTCAATCTTCTCATCCGGGATATGGCGAACTGGAACCGCAGCGATACGATGTTTCCGTATATGCGCAATTTCGATCCGTATGCCGGCCATTCCTGGGCGTCGGGACATGCGAAGTTCGGAGACGGCAACAATAACGAGTCCTCTTCCGAGGGGATGAACGCCTGGGCCGGCATGATTTTGTGGGGCGAGGCGACGGGCAATACGGCGATCCGGGACGCCGGAATTTATTTGTACGCCACGGAGATGCAAGCGATCAACGAGTACTGGTTCGACGTTTCCGGCAGCAACTTCCCGGCCGGCTTCACCCGATCGACGGCCAGCATGGTATGGGGCGGCAAAACCGTCGGGGACGCCACATGGTGGACGGCGAATCCCGAGGAAGTGCACGGCATCAACTGGCTGCCGATCACGGGCGCATCGCTTTATCTTACCCATCATCCGAACTATGCGGCCGAGAATTATAACGCGTTGGTGGCGGAAAACGGCGGAACGAATTTCGATCCATGGGAAGACTTGATATACCAATACCGCGCCATATCCAACATTACGGAGGCCAAAAACTTCTGGAACGCGCGCGGAGCCGCAATGACGCCCGAGGCAGGCAATTCGAAAGCGATGGCCTACCATTGGATCTACAATCTGGACGCCTTGGGCAACGCGGATCCGACCGTGACGGCGGATTATCCCGTTTACGCCGTGTTCAAAAAAGGCGGCGTCAAAACGTATGTTGTCTACAACATGACAAGCCAGGCGCGAACGGTCACGTTCTCGGACGGCCATGTCGTCACGGTACCGGCTCATAGCTTCAGTACAGGAAACGGGCAGGGGGGAGGAGACGGCGTCGAATCCGGGAAGGTGTACAAGCTGATCAATCCGAGCAGCGGGAAGGCGCTCGATGTAAACGCGGCCGGGACGGAGAACGGCACGAATGTGCAGATTTGGGAAGACAACGGATCAGGCGCGCAGAAGTGGCGGGTTGTATCCAACGGGGACGGCACGTACAAACTGGTCAACCCGAACAGCGGGAAGGCGCTTGATGTGAACAACAGCGGGACGGCGAACGGCACGAACGTGCAGATTTGGAATGACAACGGATCGGGCGCGCAGAAATGGCAGATTGTATCTAACGGGGACGGCACGTACAAGCTGATTAACCCGAACAGCGGGAAGGCGCTTGATGTGAGCGGCAGCGGGACGGCGAACGGAACGAACGTACAGATTTGGGAAGACAACGGATCGGGCGCGCAGAAGTGGCGGTTTTATGAAGTGGAGGATAGCGGCGGCAGCAACGGTTCGGGACCGTTCGTGACGGCGGATTATACCGCGGGAACGACCAAGCCTTCTTCGTCGCAGGCCCGCATCTATTTCACGCCGAACGGATACGTTTCGAACTATGTGGACGTGCATTACATCTTGAACGGGGAGGGCCAGCAAAATTTCCGGATGACCGACAACCAAGGAACATGGGAGCATATTGTTAGCGGCATTTCGACCGGATCCGTACTGCAATATTGGTTCACCTACGAAAAGCAAGGTCCGCAGTACGATTCCCCTACGTATCAACATACGCAATAACGCATATTCGTTCAGGCCCGGCCGTTGGAAACGACCGGGCCTTTCGCATGCGCTTGGAAGCGCAATCGCGGTTTTTATCGGGAAATGCTTTCTAAACGAAACATATCTTCATTGGAAAAATATGATATACTAAATATAGTATATTTGGACTAATGCATGAAAAAAGGGGACTTTATGAACCGACCGTTATACCAGCGGATTCAATATGATATTATACGGCGCATTCAATCGGGAGAACTTGCCGAAGGGGATCTGGTGCCTTCGGAAAAGGATCTTTCGCTTCAGTACGGGGTCAGTCGGATTACGGCCAAGAACGCTTTAAACGGATTGGTGGAAAGAGGTTTGTTGAGTCGATATCGAGGAAAGGGCACGTTCGTACGAACATCGCCCGAAGCGAAGCGGCGACGCACCTTTCCAACCGGTGACAATAAAACAATCGCTGTCATCTTGCCTGCTATGAAAACGAAAAACGATCAGCGATTGTTGGACGGTCTGGAGAAATATTGTACAAAAGCGCATTACAATATATTGGTGCGCATTACGCGGGAGTCTCAGGACGAAGAAGCGAGAGCAATCGAACAATTCAGGGAGACTGGGGCAGACGGATTCATTATAATTCCGGTCGAACGGGAAAATTACAACGATGAAATACTGCGGTTGTCGTTGGATCGGATTCCTCTTGTGCTGGTATCTTGCTTTTTAAAAGAAATTAAAACCTACAGCGTCAGCTCGGACAACGTCGGCGGCGTTCGGGAAGCCGTATCCGACCTGATTGCCCGGGGACACCGCCGAATCGCTTACCTGTCGCCGGAAATTACGAATACGGCGACGGATGAGCGCGCCAGAGGCTATGAATTGGCTTGCATGGACCACGGAATGCCGATCGACAAGACCCTCTGGTGCATGCTTCCATTCGAAACGATCGTTCAAGGCGGAGGACAGGATGAAATTACCCGGTTTCTAAACGAGAAGAATGTTACGGCCGTCTTAGCCGTAAATGCGGAATTGGCTCAATATGCGTTTCAAGCGATTCGAACGTTATGCAGCGGGAAGACTTCGTATCCGGAACTGGTTGCATTCGACGACGCGGATCTGGAGGGCATACCCCATATTCGGCAACAGGAAGACGAGATCTCCAGATTGGCGGTTGCATTGCTCTCCGAACAGTTGCACGGACGCTTTGATCCCCGAAGAATTACTGTACCGATACATTATAAACGAGCATTAGAAGAAGTATAGATGCAACGAAATGGCTGATCGATTGATTCGATCGGCCATTTCTTCTTTACAAGACGAACAAAAAGTTATAATAGTATAATTAATATAACTTATATGATATAAAAGGTTGGGAGATCTATGAAGTCATTGCCGCTTTATAAGCAAATTCAGCATGACATTAAACGTCTGATCGCGCTTGGAACGCTTCGCGAAGGGGATCGGGTCCCTTCCGAAAAGGAATTGTCCGAAAAATACCGTGTTAGCCAAATCACAAGCAAAAATGCGCTGATCGGGCTAATGGAGGAAGGATTGCTTGTCCGAATTCAGGGGAAGGGCACCTTTGTCTTAAGCAGGCCGGAGAATTCGCCCGCTCATGAAAGGCTGGGGGAGTGGGCGGCTTTGCCCGGCAAAAGCGGACGAATCGGACTGGTCGTGCCTACGATGAAGACGAAGGTCGACCAGCGCTTCCTTGATAACATTGAGAAATACGCGACCGCCTCAGGCTACGAATTAATGTTGCGGATTACTCGGGAATCCCAACAAGAAGAAGCGAATGTCATTGCATCCTTCATGAAGCAAGGCGTCGATGGAATGATCATCTTCCCCGTTGAGAACGAGACCTATAATGATTCTATCTTGCGGCTTTCATTGGAAAAATTCCCTTTTGTCCTTATCGATCGTTATCTGAAGGAGATCAAGACTTACAGCGTCAGTTCGGACAATGCAAACGGCACGAAAGAAGCGGTTGAATATTTGCTGGAGAAAGGCCATACGTCGATTGCGCTCATCTCTCCGGAAATCACCAACACGGTAACCGACGAAAGAGCGCAAGGATTCGAACAGGCGTATATAGGCCGCAAATTGTCAATCGACAAAAACTTATGGTGCCTGTTGCCGTTGGATACGATCGCTTCCGGCAAAGCCGGCGACAAGATCGGCGAATTTCTGAGGGAGCGGCCGGAATTAACCGCCGTGATGACCGTCAATACGGAATTATGCCGATACTCCTACAAAGCTGCGACCGAGATGAAAAAGAGGGTGCCGGACGATCTCGAAATCGTTACGTTCGATCCTCCGGACATCCCGAATGTATTGTATATTCGCCAAAATGAAGAGGAAATGTGCCGATTGACCGTGGAGCTTCTGCTGGAGCAAATAAACGGGAAACAAGAGGCGCGAAGAGTGATTGTTCCTGTCTCTTTTATAAAAAACACGACAATTTTATATTGAATTTATTATATAAAAATATAATGTTATATTTTATGATCGAGGTGAAGCGCTTACATTAAATTAGGAAAGAAGAGGGGATTTGCATGAAACGGAAGAGTAAGTGGACCGGTTTGATGCTGTTGGTTTTGTTGCTTGCCCTATCCGCATGCGGCAGCGGCAACGTCAAGAATGAGGCGACTCCGTCGGAAAACTCGGACAACTCGCAGAAAACGGATCATGACGGCGGCGAAAATCCAAAGAAAGACCCTGTTACGATTGAATTCATGGGTCATGGCAACCCGGACGAGAAAAAGATTTTCGAAAAGCTGATTTCCTCCTTCGAGAAAAAGTATCCGAACGTGACGGTAAAATATACGTCGGTTCCTCCCAACGAGTATTCGCAGAAGTTGAAGACGCTGGTCGGCTCCGGCAAAGCTCCCGACGTATTCTATGTCGGCGGCAGCGAATTTTACCGGTTTGCGGAAGCCAAGGCGATTCTCAGTATTCAATCTTATATAGATCAAACGTCGCTGTTCAATCCGGATAATATTTGGAAGCAAGCGCTGGACCGGTACCGTTATGACGGCAGCAAGCTAGGTTCGGGCGATCTTTACGCCCTTCCGAAGGATGTAGGCCCTTGGGCGTTCGTTTACAACAAAGATTTGTTCGAAAAAGCCGGCGTTCCGCTGCCTTCCGCCAAAGCGGGAGAATGGACGTGGAACGATATGTTGGAGGCCGCCAAAATACTTACGGTCGACGAGAACGGCGACGGAAAGCCCGATCAATATGGCGTAGGCGCTTACAGTTTGGAGTCTGCGGTATGGGCGAACGGCGGAGAGTATATCGATTACGAGACGGGCACGGTTATGGTCGATCGGCCGGAGTTCTATGAAGCGATGCAGTTCGTCGCTGATTTAACTTTGAAGCATAAGGTTAGTCCGAATCCGGAAGCCGAAAAAGCGATGAATGCTTATACCCGTTTCCTGAACGGCAAGCTGGCGATGTTCGCCATGGGTCCATGGGATCAACCGGCTTTCTGGGAGCTGCCGTTCGAATGGGATATCGCTGCATGGCCTGCGAGCCCGAATACGGGCAAAACAGCGACATGGCTCGGCTCAATGGGCTTCGCGATCTCGGCGAAAACCGCACATCCGCAAGAAGCGTTCGACCTAGCCGCATTTCTGTCTCTGGACGAGAACGGCCAACGCGAAAATTATCAACTTGGTCAGGCGGTTCCAAACCTGATTGATATGGCGAACGGCGAATTCATGGAGATGGGGAAAGCTCCTCAGAACCGCCAAGTGTTCCTGGATATCATTCAAGACTACGGTCGTCCCGACGTTCCGTCCCGTTCGAAGGATACGCAGTGGATCGATACCTTCTTGCAAAACGCAAGCAAGGTATGGAACGGTGAAATGTCAGCTAAAGATTGGACCGCGGAAATCAAGCCTAAAATGCAGGAACTGTATGACAAGGGCAATAAGTAGTGCCGCAAGGGGAGCGTCCTCCCCTCCCTTTTTTTAAGACACCGAGTTTGGCGCAACGATCTTTAGGCGAAGGAGGAACCGACATGAAAACGAAGTTTGCCGGGTATCGAAAAAAGGAACTCGCTTGGTTGTATCTTTTTGTGGCTCCTCCGGTTCTCGGATTTTTGTTGTTTGGCCTCGTGCCGATTCTTTTTTCGATTTATATCAGCTTTCAGAAGTGGGATATGTTGTCGGAACCGCAGTGGACCGGTTTCGACAATTACAGAGAGCTTTTTCGGGACGAGAAGGTATTCAAATCGCTTTACAATACGGTCTATCTCATGATCGGCATTCCGATCGGCATGGCAATATCGCTTGTACTGGCCATTCTCATGAACCGCCAGATCAAAGGCATCTCCTTCATGCGAACGATCTACTACCTTCCGGTGATCTCTCCGATAATCGCGGTATCTTTGCTATGGCAATGGATACTGAACCAGGACTACGGGTTGCTGAACAATTTGCTTTGGGATTGGTTTGGCATTCAAGGCCCGAATTGGCTCGGCAAGCCGGAGTGGGTGAAGCCTTCTCTCATATTGATCGGCTTGTGGAGCGGCATCGGGAGCACCATGGTGCTGTACTTGGCCGGATTGCAATCGATTTCTTCCTCGTATTATGAAGCGGCGGAAATCGACGGTGCCAGCGCATGGAACAAGTTAACGAAGATTACTGTCCCTCTGCTCTCTCCCATACATTTCTTCGTCATCGTTATGGGAGTGATCGGGGCATTCCAGTCATTCAGCCAAATCTATGTATTGGCCGTGGACGGGGGACCCGAATATAGCGGAGCAACGATCGTTTATTACATCTTCCAGCATGCGTTCAAATATTTCAATATGGGTTTCGCAAGCGCGGCTGCATGGGTGCTCGGCATTATCATATTCATCGTTACGCTCATTCAATTTAAATTATCCGACAAATGGGTGTATCAGGATTAGGGGGGAGACCTGTGAGATATCAAAAAAATGCGAATGTCTTGTCGTTCCTGATTCTCCTGGCTGGTTCGATCTTCATGATCGCTCCGTTCGTTTGGACCGTGTCGACTTCGATGAAGGACCAGAGAAACGTATTTGACATGCCGCCTAAGTGGATCCCCGATCCCTTTACTGTCAAAAATTATACGGAAGTGTGGCAAGCCTCGCCGCTGCTGAATGGCTTTATGAACAGCTTGATCATCGTAGCGGTCGTCTTGACGGTCGGACTGCTGATCTCCGCCATGTCCGCCTATGCTTTCGGCAAGTTCGATTTTCCGTTCAAGGGCGTTCTGTTCCTCGGATTGCTCGGGACGATGATGATCCCGTATTCGGTCGTCATGATTCCGCAGTATATCGGTTTTTCCCGGCTGGATTGGGTGGATACGCTGCTTCCCCTCATTGTGCCGGGGCTGTTCGGCAATATTGTCGTCATATTTTTCCTGCGCCAGTATTTGCAAGGTTCGCTTCCGAACGACCTGATCGAAGCGGCGAAGATTGACGGCTGCAGCTTCCCCCGCATCTTCTGGACGATTGCCTTGCCCATCATGAAACCGGCTCTTGCCGCTCAAGCGGCTCTTGGATTTATGGGGATCTGGAATGATTTTCTCGGACCGCTCATTTATTTGCATACTCCGGAGAAACAAACGATTCAGGTGCTCATCGCTTCGATGCAGGCATTGTACATCGGCCAGTCCAATTATCCGATGATCATGGCCGCCGCCGTCATCGCCATGGTTCCGGTCATTCTCGTCTTTTTCTTTTGCCAGCGTTATTTTATCGAGTCGCTGGCGATCAGCGGGATAAAAGGATAGCTTGCCGCCGATGGCGAAACGCACTTTTTGTCTGCGCAAGATCGTGTGGTTGATCGGACTGGCGGCGGCGCTGGTTCTATCGGGATGCGATTCATACAACAAACCGGAGGAGATCGATTTGAGCGTATACGAACGTATGCATGCGAATCCTTACGCGTCATTGGAACAGGAATGGGAAGACTATGGCAACGGGGATCCGTTCGTCTTGCGTCATGACGGGCGTTATTATTTGTATGTCAGCACGAAAGATTTTCGCGTCGGCATTAAAGCATGGGTGTCGGATAACCTCATCGATTGGCGGTATGCTGGCCTTGTGACGGAAGATCCGATATCGACGGGGGCCTATGCGCCGGAAGTGGTCTATTGGAACGGATATTTCTATTTATACACATCCCCGGCAGGCAAAGGGCATTATGTGTTCCGGAGCGAGTCGCCGACCGGACCGTTCGAGAGAATAAGCGAAAATGTCGGAATGAGTATAGACGGCTCGGTGTTCATCGATGACGACGGCTCTTGGACGTTCACTCATGCCGGCCCGGAAGGGATCGTCGGCGTGCCGATGGACGGACCGGCCTCGTTTGGATTTGGCTCGGCGATCCCCGAGACCTTCTTGGGGCACTGGACGGAAGGCTCGATGATCATCAAGCGCAATGGCACCTATTATATGACGTTTACCGGCAATCATGTCTTCAGCAAAGGGTACCGAATTCATTATGCCGTAGCGAAAGAGTCGCCGCTGGGCCCTTATAGGGTGCCTGCCAACAACCCGTTAGCCATCAGCACGAAAGCGGATTTTTTCGGTCTGGGCCACAACTCCATTGTCATGGGTCCGGATTTGGATTCATATTACATCGTTTATCATAACCTGGTCGGCCGCTCCGGAGAAGGCCCGCCTGTCCGGCAAATGAATATCGATCGGCTCGTCTTTAACGGAGATAAAATGAATGTTCTCGGGCCGACCCATTACGATCAGCCTGTTCCGCAGTTAGCCGCCTTCGCAGGCCGGCTCGACGAAGCCATCGATCCAACCAAATGGGAGGCGAGAACAGAGCCGGCCGGAGGCGCGATCGTCAGCAAGGAATCGACGCATTCGTGCTTTACGGCGGAATTCAATCTGCGAATCGACCCTGGAAGCTTGCCGGATACGCGAATCGGCGCGTTGTTCAGCTATGTTGACGACGCCAACTTCGGCAGCGTCGAGATCGGCGACGGGAACCGGATATCGCTTATCTCTGTATCGGACGGTGTAAGGTCGACGCTTGCCGAGGCCGAGCTGCCGGCAGGCACCGATTTGACGAAGCTGCACGCCATTCGCGTCGAGCTTGAGGAAGGACGTTCGCGGATCTATGTTGACGGCGGCTTGAAAATGGAAGCGGCCGCGGCTTCTTTCGGCGCCGGGAAGATCGGGTACCGTTACGAAGGAGGGGAACCTATTCTCTCTTACACGGCGTTCTCGAACCATGTGAACGGCAGCAGCGATTTCGAATCGGTGAAACCGCTCCCGGGCACGATTGAAGCGGCTCATTACCTCATGAGGGCCGACAGAGGCTATTCGGTGAAGAAGCATGCCGACTCGGCCGCATGGCGGACAACGGACGGCGTCGATATCCGGGAGGCCGGGGACGGCAGCTATTCCGTCGCGCTGCACGATAAAGGCGATTGGCTTCGGTATACGGTCAATGTATCCGAATCGGGAACTTATGCATTCGATTTGACAGTGAAGCCTTCACAAGAATCGGCTTCGATCGAGCTGCTCGTCGACGATCGGAAAGTTGGCATCTATCAGGTGCCAGGCATGCCGTCAACTTCGCCTGATACGGAGTGGACGCGAATTCGGGCAGGCCGGACGGAGCTTGACAAAGGCCTGCATACGATGACGGTCAAGCTGCAGACAGGCCGGCTCGAATGGAAGACGATGGATTTCGGCCGTATTGAAGCCGAGCCGTTCCGGCAGGAGCAAGTTCTTGAGCAATCGGGCGCGGACGATGTTCACGGAATTTGGCAAAAGGGGGATGCGGGGTTCTTGGGCGCCGCCGACGCGGATTCCAAAATGTATGGAGGAAGCCCGCTTTGGTCCGATTACCGCATTGAAACGGCCGTTACACTTGGAGATAAGCCTTCCGGACAAGCGGGCGTGCTATTTAGAGTGACGAACGAATCGGATTTCCCCCATCAGGTGAAAGACGCCTTGACGGGTTATTTCCTGGCGGTCTCCGCGAACAAGCTCGAATTATATAAACATAATTACGACTCGGTCCTGCTGCATGCAGAGAAAGTGTCGCTTCAAAGAAATGAATCGAATCGATTGCGTATCGATGCGATCGGCGGATCCATACGCGTCTATCTGGAGGATGAATCGCAGCCGGTATTGGCCTACGATGATCCGGATGCTTTGATGCAGGGCAGGGTGGGAATTCGCTCGGTCTATGCGGAGCGGATCGAGATTGGCGATCTGACCGTTGAATCCGTTCAACCTTGAATACTAGACAACAGGCAGGAGTGAGAAACCGGAATGCATATCAAAAATTATCCCAGACCTCAATTTGTGCGCGAGGGATGGCTTGAACTTAACGGAGAATGGAATTTTCGCTTTGACGACGCAAATGTTGGAGAAGCGGAGAAATGGTACGAGTCTTTCTCCGCCGAACGCAAGATCCTTGTCCCTTTTACTTACGAAACCGAAGCAAGCGGTATAGGCGAAGAATCGTTTCATCCCAACGTATGGTATCAACGAACGGCGGCCATTCCCGCGGAATATTCGGGCAAAAGAGCGATTCTCCATTTCCAGGCGGTGGACTATACGGCCAAAGTATGGGTGAACGGGACATACGTCGGTCAACATCAAGGCGGATATTCCGCATTTTCCTTTGATATAACAACATACGTTCAGGGCGGGTCCGAACTAAATCTCGTCGTGAAGGCGGAAGACAGCCAAAGTTGTACCCAGCCGCGAGGCAAACAGCGTTGGGTTAAGGACAGCTTTGAATGCTTCTATGTCCAGACCACAGGCATTTGGCAAAGCGTATGGCTGGAATTTGTAGAGGAGACTTACATCCAAGCGGTGAAGATTACGCCGGACCTTGATAATTATGCCGTACGGTTCGAATATGAAACGGCGGGGGATTTGTCGTCCGCCCTGTTTCAATTGGAGACGCGAATCAGTTTGAAGGGCGAATTGATGAAGCAGTTCAGAATTACGGTTGACCGTCCTTGGTTGCAGATGGAAACGGGACTCATTCATGAAGCGAACGGACCGTGGAAAGTGAGCGTGTGGTCCCCGCAGCAACCAAATCTGTACGACGTAGAGTTTGTTTTATACCGGAACGATGAGGCAGTCGATCATGTTTTTTCGTATTTCGGCATGCGTAAAATCTCGATCGAAAACGGGAAAGTGCTGCTAAACAATGCTCCGATCTATCAAAGATTGATTCTGGACCAAGGCTATTGGCCGGAAAGCCATCTCACGCCGCCGTCGGAAGAAGCGATCGTCAAGGATATTGATTTGATTCTAGCCATGGGTTACAACGGGGTCCGCAAGCACATGAAAATCGAAGATGAACGTTTCTTATACTGGTGCGACGTCAAAGGGCTGTTGGTTTGGTCGGAAATGCCGGCAACATTCGAGTTCAATGATGCGGCCATCGGCCATTTTACCCGGGAATGGCTGGAAATTGTTCGCCAACATTACAATCACCCGAGCATTATTACCTGGGTTCCATTTAACGAATCGTGGGGCGTGATGCAGATTCGAACCAATGTCCGGCAGCAGAAATTCACGGAGGGCATTTACCATTTGACCAAATCAATCGATCCGCACCGTCCCGTCATCACGAACGATGGGTGGGAGCATACGGTCTCGGATATTTTAACCTTGCATGATTACGTGGAGCGCGGCAAGGAATTCGCTAAGCGGTATGCCGACAAACAACAGATTGCGGGCAACAAGATTGCGTTTAATAATGCGAAATTTGCCTTTGCCTCAAGCCACGAATACACCGGGCAGCCGATCATCGTAAGCGAATTTGGCGGCATCGCTTTCCGGACCGAGAAGGGCTGGGGATACGGCAATCAAGTGGCAGACGAAGAAGCCTTTGCCGAGCGGTTCCGCAAGATCACCCAAGCGATACAAAGGACGGACTATATTTGCGGGTACTGCTATACGCAAGTTACCGACGTTCAGCAAGAAATGAACGGTTTGCTAACCGAAGATCGAACTCCGAAAATTCCAATTGAGCTTATTAGGGAAATTAATCTTACATCGAAAATCTAAGAAAGATTCCGAACGCCGTTTTATCGAACAGGCAGGGGGAGGGATTGTCTTGAACAACGCAATGAATCGCATCTTTCGCAATCCGATTATGGATAGCGGTGCGGATCCTTGGATGTTCCGGCATGATGACGGCTATTATTATTTTATGATGACACGCCGCGATCGCCTTGAATTGGTGAAGTCCCGATCAATGACAGGCATCGCCGATGGATTCCGCAAAACCGTTTGGTTGCCGCCCAAGGAAGGCCCGGGCAGCCGGGAATTGTGGGCGCCGGAAATTCACCGCATTGAGGACAAATGGTATATCTATTTCACGGCAAGCGACGGGGGCGGTGACAGTACCCGCAGGATATACGTTCTGGAGAACGAGAGTGCGGATCCGACGGACGGCGATTGGGTGCATAAAGGCGCTGTGAATACGGAACTGCCCGGCTTGGACGGGACGGTCCTGCAGCATAACGGCAAACTCTATTTCATGTATGCGGGGTACGGCCATTTTCCGGAATACGGCTCCGCGATCTATGCCGCTCTTATGGCCGATCCATGGACCTTGACGGGGCCGAACGTTCTGCTGACCAAGCCGGAATATGCTTGGGAGAAGCAGGGAGGAATGGCGATTAACGAAGGCCCCTGTTTTCTCATAAGACACGGGAAAATATTCCTTGTTTATTCGGCAAGCACAACATGGTCGGACGACTATGCTTTGGGCATGTTGAGCGCAGCGGAAGACAGCGATTTGCTTGATCCATCCTCTTGGAAGAAAAGCGAACGGCCGGTCTTCAAGAAATCTCCGGAGAATTCCGTATTCGCCCCCGGGCATAACAGTTTTACCCGTTCCCCGGACGGGAGCGAGGATTGGATCGTCTATCATGCCATTCCCGAATCCGAAGGGGGATCGCAGAGGAGGCAGCCAAGGATCCAACGAATCGGTTGGACGACGGACGGGGAGCCGGATTTCGGCATTCCTCTTCCTACGAATTCGGATATACCCGTTCCGTCCGGCGAAGAATGAGCCTGCATTGTTCAAAGCGTTGAAAATCGTAGAAACGGACACGTCCGCCTTCCTGGCGGGATCGTGTCCTTATTTTTGTTCAGGCAGTTATACTGGCCGTTGCATTGAAAAAGGCTGCGGCTTTCTTCTACCGCCCTGCTCCCCAAGTTCGCGGACACAGGAGACGTTACTTGTGACAAAAGGCCCGTTTCGGACCGGTTTGCGGACAGACGATCCTTTATTCGCAGCAAAAGCGTAAAAATAAGCCCTCCGACGAACGGATAACGGAATCAATGTCCGCTTAAACAGCGAAAAAGCTATTTTGACGCATAATAACGGCCGTACGGTCCGGATAGCAATTTTCCGATGCAACGCCATTGGCATGTTAAATGAATTTCATCATACCGCTGGCGGTTGACGACCCGTTGTGCGGGTTAACGAAACGTATACACGCTAAAAGCCTGTAAATCGCCTTGTTGCTCGTGTAATGAAACGGAAGCACGCTAATGAGGGGAAAAAGGCGGTAAAACCGCCGATTTCCAATGAATAACGATACGTCCTTTCGTTAGGATGGGAACGTCTTCATTTTCCGCCCAATAAGGATTGCCAGTTTCGTTTGCGCCAAACTTGGCCGATGCAACATTTCCGATTGGGGCAAGTCCGCAACTTGCGGCGTTCCGGCACGAATAACCGTTCTTTACTCGGCCTTTTGTCGATATCCCCTTCACTCAGCGGAAGCGAGATGAACACGGGGCGGCGGCGAATTGGAATGATAAATCGGTATTCTGAACGAGGGGGATTTCGACAAAAGGGGAAGGGCGCGACGATCGATCGCCGTTCGAATCAAGCGTTGCATAGACCGTCACCGAACGAAGTAATGCTATTATCCGTACTAGAGCTTCCGAAACAGCGATTTTTTCCCAAATATCACGCAAGCGCGGCGGCCTTAACCGCTGCGCCGTTGCGGTTAACGCTGCTTGCGGTACGCTCCCGGCGGCATGCCATAATGGGCGTGAAATACCCTGCGGAAATAGGTATAGCTGCCAAAGCCCGAAGTTTCGGCGATTTGTTCCAGCGGAATGCTGCTATTGTTCATCCATTCCAGCGCAATGGACAGGCGGACGCGATTGACATATTGAATGATGGAGAGACCGTAATGGGCTTTAAACAGATGAACGCTGCGCGAAACGCTCAGCCCCGCATGCGCTGCGACATCCTCCAAACGGATCGGCAACGTCGCATGTTCCTCGATATATTGCTTCATTCGCGCCGCGCCGATCGTCGAAGGGGATACCCGGACCGGCGTTTCGGCGACGGCGCGGTCGAGCATTTTGCATAAGGTTTGCAGCAGAAGCCGGGAAATATCGGACGAACCTCCTTCCAATCTCCGATGCTCCAAGACGAGTTGATTCCAGATCGTCTCGATCCGGCTCATGTCCGCTATGCGGCTCTTTCTCGGCCGGTCGCCCTGTCCCCACCAACGGTCGATCCACGGGCCTTGACAGAAAACATAGAAATCCGAGCTGCCCGCGGCGGACGTTCCGTCCGCATGAACCCGCAGCCGATAGCGGTCGCCCGGGCGAACCAGCAGCAGATGGCCCGGCTGCAGCGATATCGATGTCCCGTTAAGCTCCGCTTCCGATGTGCCTGCGACTTGAAGCCGAAAAATATAAGAGTTCGATGTTTCATGGAACTCGTGATCGAATTCCCGGTGCTGGGAGAAGCCGCATAAGGTAATCCATATTTCATCCTGAAGCATCATTCATTAAACCTCTTTTCGCAAAAACGACCAGATCGTTCATGTTTATCATCAGTTTATTTCTACAAATATCGCCCTAGAACCTTTTATACTAAAGGAAAAAGAAAAAAGAGGTGCGACGACGATGCGAGATAACAACAAAATCAGACGGATTCAAACCGCCAGAGATACCGGAGATAGGCTGGCGGAACTGCAGCCGCTTGTATTCCGTCCGGATTCCGAAGAAGTGGAAATGCAAGTGATTAACGTCTACGAAGATCTGGAATATCAGACGATCATGGGATTTGGGGGCGCGTTTACGGAAGCGTCGGCTGTAACGCTGCAAAAAATAAGCGCCGAGAAGCGGCAAGAGATTATGCGGGCCTATTTCGACCGGCAGCACGGGCTCGGGTACACTTTATGCCGAACGCATATCAACAGCTGCGACTTCTCGCTGGGCAATTATGCGTACGTGGAACGGGAAGATCCGGAACTTGCGCAGTTCGATATTTCCCGCGACCGGGAGGCGTTAATGCCGTGCATACAGGAAGCCGCTCGACAGGCTGAAGGACAATTGGCTTTGTACGCTTCGCCGTGGAGTCCGCCGGGCTGGATGAAAACGACGGGCATGATGAACGGGGGAGGAAAGCTGAAACGGGAGTACTACGATGCGTGGGCCAGGTATTACGTGAAATATATCCAAGCGTATGAGGAAGAAGGCATTCCGATCTGGGGGATCACGGTGCAGAACGAAGCCAAGGCGGTGCAAACTTGGGACTCTTGCGTTTATACGGCGGAAGAGGAGAAAGATTTCGTCCGCGACTATCTCGGGCCTGCGCTTGAAGCGGCCGGACTGTCCCATGTGAAAGTGATGATATGGGACCATAACAAGGAGCGGATCTATGAACGGGCCAAAATCGCGTTCGAGGATGCGGCCGCGTCGAAATATATTTGGGGGATCGCATTTCACTGGTATTCGGGAGACCATTTCGAAGCGTTGTCTGCCGTGCGCGACAAGTATCCCGACAAACGGCTGTTGTTCACGGAGGGTTGCCAGGAAGGCGGCGTCCGCTTGGGAGCATGGCATACCGGCGAGCGATACGCACATGATATGATTGGCAACTTGAATCACTGGACGTCCGGTTGGACAGACTGGAATCTTGTGCTGGACGAAACGGGCGGCCCCAACCATGTCGGCAATTTCTGCGACGCGCCTGTCATCGCAAATACAAAGACCGGTGAAGTGCATTATGAGAGCTCCTATTATTACATCGGGCATTTCAGCAAATATATCCGTCCCGGCGCTGCACGGATCGGATGCACCAAATATACGGACAAACTGGAAACGACCGCGTTCAAGAACAGCGACGGGACGATCGCCTTAGTCATTTTGAACCGGACGGACGACAATCTGTCATATTGTCTCCGCTATAACGGGGATGTCGCGGAAGGCAGCATCCCGGGACACGCCATCCAAACGCTGCTGTTTCACGGATCTTGACATGTTGATCCGGATACGATGACCCGCACATCCGTTAACAGGCCTATGCGCATACGCATAGGCCTGCTATTTTTATGTCAAGGGCCTCGTGCGGGTAGAAATGAAGCGGAATAAATTCCGGCATGCAGTCTTGCTCCCGGCAATAGGCGACGAATTCGCGAAAAAACTGTTTCGAGCGAAGGTTGATCAATCGCCCGGGCGCACCTTCCAGGTGTGGCGAATCGGGCTGCCGGTCAAAACTTTGATCTCGCAGCTCTCGGTTTCAAGCGCATAGACTTCGGAAGCTTGATAGGATCGGCCCCGCTGTAAATATTGGTTGATGATGCCGAGGGCGCTGGATTGGTTGAATTCGAAATAGTTCGAGGAGAATTTTTTCTTGTCCCGATCGGGCGCGGGATGGTACTGCTTCCGGTATTCGTGCGGCGTTATGCGATATTTGTTCTTAAAAGCCGCGTAGAAGGATTTGGCGTTCGGAAAACCGTGCGAGAGCGCAATATCCGCGATAGGAGCGTCCTCATGGCGGAGCAGATCCTCGACCGAATGTTTCAATCGAATGCTTGTCAAATAGGACTGAAAGTTCAGACCGATATTCTCCCTGAAAAATTTCGAGAGATAGGGAACGGTCAGGAATTCTTGTCTGGCTATCGCTTGCAGAGTGATCGGCTCTTTATAATGATCGTCGATATACCGGATGATCCGCAGCAATCTATCCATGTACTTCTCGTTGATTCCCTTGCCGCGATCCGGAAGTTTGAATTGTTTCATAAGAATCGAGAACACGCTGATCATTCGTACTTGCAATTCCATCTCGTACAACTCGTCTTTTTTATGATTAAGCTGCACCATTTCCGCCAAATATTGACGAATTCGCTCCAATGCCGGCTTGCGTTCCTTGTCCGCCGAGCCCGAATCGCACTCGAATTGGACTTGCTCGATTCCTCTCACGTTCTCTTTTAAATAAGCCGTAGGAATTAGAAAAGTAGCGATGATGTTCATATCCAGACCGATGACTTCATGTACGCGGCAATCGTTGATCAGCAGGACGTCTCCCTCTGCAAGGCGGCGCCGCAGGCCATTCGCGGTTACTTCCAGCGTTCCGCGCAGAACGAAGATGATTTCCACACTGTTGTGCCAGTGGCTGGGCACGTAATTCACGCTATGGAGCGAAACGTCGAACGGCAGAACATCGCCGGTCTCTACCACCTCGTACATGGAATTTTTCATCCCCGATTCCTCCTCGCACATCGCGATTTTCATTTTTCGGCGCGGCATGACCGCTTTCGTTTGAGCATTTTATTCGATAAAGAACTCCTTAAATCCTTTTCATACAAGGCTCCGAAACATGATAATTATAAGGATACTTGGCAATACTGAATCGCAAACCGTTTTTTACTTGAAACGGGTGATTGGCCGATAGTTGAAATGTTTTGTGTTTCCGTATATTCGATCTGCGATAAGGAGAGTCGGCACATGAAAGATTCCCGCCATATTACCGTCATACAGGCGGCTACGATTCTTGCCAGTACGATTATCGGGGTTGGCATACTCACGCTTCCTCTCTCTGCCGTTCAGGCAGCAGATTCCGGGGCTCCGTTGGTCACGTTTGCAGGCATGCTTCTCGCATTAATCGGATTAATATGGATTACGCTGCTTGGCATGCGGTTTCCGAAGCAATCATTTGTTGAGTACAGCGAAGCGATTCTCGGGAAATGGTTCGCATGGGGAGGGAGCGCGCTGCTCATCGTTTTTATAGGCATCCTGACTTCTCTTGTTGCAAGGGAGTTCGGCGAAGTGGTTGTTACGGCGATTCTCAAGCAAACGCCGCTGGAAGCGATCGTACTCGCCATGCTGCTGCTCGTCGCTTTTCCTTCGCGCAAAGGCATCGAGATTTTCTCGTGCATTCATTATTTTTACTTCCCGTTGCTGCTAGTGCCGGGCTTGTTGATTATCGTCCTTTCGTTCCGGAATGCCGAGTTCATCAATCTTGAGCCGATTTGGGGGAATAACCCGAGCGGTTTCCTTCTGGGGATATTGACGCTTGGAACGTCGTTTCAAGGATCGTTCATTATGATGATGGTCATTCCGGCCATGCGCCATCCCCGGAAGTCTCTGCCGGCGGGGGTATGGGGCATGCTCATTGCCGGCGTGTTGTACGTCATGGTTGTGATCGCAAGCGTCAGCGTATTCGGCGCCGATGAAATCAAGCTTACATTATGGCCAACCTTGGAGTTGGCCAAGATGACTTCGTTGCCCGCCAATATTTTGGAGCGCTTGGATGCCCTATTTCTGATCGCTTGGGTCATTACCGTATTTACATCTTTATTCTCCTGCTATTATTTTACGGTTTACGCGATAAGCAAATTGTTCCGGTTAGCCGATCAGAGGATGCTGTCTTTTTTTATGTTGCCGATTATATTCACGCTCGCTGTTCTACCGGGCAACGTAGTGCAACTGTACCAAATCATTCAAATAGCAGGACAGGCGGGACTTCTATTCACGATCGCCTATCCCGGATTGCTGCTGTTCGTCGCGATCGTTCGCAAGAAAAAGGGGATTAAGGAATGAAGTGCCGCGTTGATAGATTAGTTCCGCATCTTTACCGAATCCGCGGTTTCGTTTACGATTCGAACAAATGCGTCGACGGCCGCGATCGGACATCGATACTCGATCCGAAGAACATGCCGGTCGAACTCGTAGAATAAAAGGCCGGAAAAGGCAGAGTCATCTTTATATTGATTGTGTTTGCCCTTCAGGCCGCCTTTCGAGGCGGTCTCGATAAACTCACTGTTGAAAGAGTCCACGCATTCTTGCAGCTCCTCGCCCACGGCGTCATCCAAAGACGTTCTCTCCATCACTTCCAGCGCCGCCGGTCCGCGCAGTCATAGTTTGTTCATATTTTTTTGCTAGACTGGTGAACATCGGGCTGCAACAGGAAGGAACTTCATATCTTGCCTAACAAACGGCTCTGGCAATGAAGCGAAAGGAGTGCGAGAATGAAAAAGTGGATGATTGCCTGCGTAGGCCTATGCCTGGTGGCGGCAAGCGGGTATTTCGGCTATCAATATTTTTTTAAAAAAGAAGAGGTGTCTGCGGCTCCCGTACAAACCGCAACCGTTCAGCGGGGGGATCTTGCCGTCAAAGTGTCGGGTTCGGGCACCGTGTCCGTCGTGAACAGCGTCAACGTCAAGGCTGAGGAAGCCGGAACATTATTGCCGTTGAAGGTGAAGGAAGGGGATACGGTCGAGAAGGGACAGATCATTGCAACTTATGAAGCTCCCGATGTCGAGAGCGAGGTTTCGAAATTGGAGAGCGAATATCAGAAGCAAAAGCTGCAAATGGAGCAGTTGCAGAAGAAGTTTATGGAAGCGGGAGACGAAGGCGGACGGGAAGACGCCGCTTTCGAAATCGAAAAGCTGAAGCTGGAAATGCGGAACAACCGGGATTCGGCGGCAGATCTTGAGCAACAAGCGAAGGAGGTTGTCGGCATTGCCGCGCCCATTGCCGGGAAGGTGACCGCCGTCTCAGTTCGAGAGGGAGGGGGACGGGTTCAGGAAGGGGCGGATATCGTCACGATTACCGATTACGAAAATTTGCAAACCGTCATTCAGGTGGACGAGTTGGACATTCCGAAAGTGAAAATCGGGCAAACGGCCACGATTCATCTGGATGCCCTTCAGGATGTGGAAATTCAAGGCAAAGTTTCGAAGATCGCGGATGAAGGATCGGCTTCGAACGGGGTGTCGTTGTTTGACGTCACGATCGCATTTCAAACGCAGGAGGGCGTACGGGCCGGCATGACGACTTCGGCGGAGCTGCTGGTAGAGAGCAAGGAGAATGTACTGCTCGTCCCGGTCGAGGCTGTGCAAGAGCGGGGCGGACAAACCTTCGTCATGTTGGCGGACGCCTCCGGTTCAGCTCCGGCCGATCCGGTTGAAAGGACGGAAGGCGCAGCTTCTCCCGTCCGGCCGAATTCCGGTGCGGGGAATGGCGAACAGTTTGCCAGACGTTCCAACGCTTCGTCCGGCAACGAAGCCGAGCGGAGGGAAAGGCTTCAGAATTGGGCCGCCGGCCGGGAAGGGCAGCGCCCGCAAGGAACGGCGCAGTCGCAAGGCGGTACGGGAATGATGCGGCCCGTGACCGTCGGCAGCGCCAACGAGGAGTTCATTGAAATTGTGGACGGATTGAAAGAAGGAGAAAAGGTGATTCTGCCGGCCGTCGCGTCTTCTTCCGCACAGACGCGCATGCCTGCGGGCATGGGCGGATTCGTAACCGAATTCGGCGGGGGCGGAATGAGAGGAAACGGCGTTCCGCCGAGCGGGGGCGAAAGACGATGAGCGGCCGGGCGGTAGATATCGATCTGCGGCGTATCGTTAAGGAACACGAGATGGGCGGGGAAAAGCAGGTAACGCTGAAGAATATCTCCCTTCAGGTGGATCGGGGCGAGTTTATGGCCATCGTCGGCCCTTCCGGTTCGGGCAAGTCGACCTTGATGAATATTATCGGTTGTCTGGACACCCCGACGGAAGGAACGTATATTATCGACGGCCAAGATACGAGCCGGATGAACGATAACGAGTTGGCCGACATACGGAATCGTAAAATCGGCTTTATTTTTCAGAGCTTTCATCTCTTGTCCCAACTGACGGCCTTCGAGAACGTGGAGCTTCCGCTCATCTATCGCGGCATGTCGGCCAAAGAGCGGCGCAGGCTGGCCGAAGAGGCGCTGGGGCAGATGGGAATCGCGGACAAGCTCCATCACCTGCCGAAGCAGCTCTCCGGCGGACAGCAGCAGCGCGTCGCCATCGCGAGAGCGCTGGCGAGCCAGCCCTCGATTCTGCTGGCGGACGAACCGACCGGAGCGCTGGACACGAAGACGGGCCGGGAAGTGCTCGCCATCTTCGAACAATTGCATGCCAAAGGGCACACGATCGTACTGATTACGCATGATCCGGGCGTGGCGGAACGGGCGCAGAGCGTCGTCCGAATTACGGACGGCCTGCTGGCGGTAGAAAGGAGGGACGGCGATGCATATCGGTCAAGGCATCAAGATGGCTTGGAAAGCGATTCTGGCGAATAAGCTGCGTACGCTGCTGACGATGCTCGGCATCGTGATCGGCGTCGCTTCGGTGATTACGCTGGTGGCGATGGGGAAGGGCACGCAGCAGAACGTCAAGGATCAAATGGCCAGCCTCGGCACCAATCTGCTTGCCGTCAACATTAGCGGACGCGGGGCCGTCAGCTCGCTCACCGTGGAAGAAGCCGAGGCGCTCGGCGTCATTGATGCCGTAACGGGCGTCGCTCCGATTGTAAACGGAAATGCGCAGGTGAAATTCGGAGCGAATAACGTGAATGTCTCGACCGAAGGAGTGACGGCTTCCTATGAGGAGGTTCGGGACGTTCGCGTTCAAAGCGGCCGGTTCATTAATGCGATCGATGTCCGCTACCGGCAAAAGGTAGCTTTGATCGGTACGGGAACCGCCGGTGAGTTATTCGGGACGGACAACCCGGTCGGACAATACGTCTCGATCAACGGCGCGAGGTTCAAGGTGGTCGGCTTGCTGGAGGAGCAAGGAACTTCGCTTGGCGGATCGAACGATGACAAAATATTGATTCCGATCAGTACGGCGGAGCGGCTGCTCCGGTCTTCCGGCGTTCGTTCCGTCTATATGCAAACCGGGAGCGAGAACGATCTCGCCGCCGTACAAGCGGAAGTGGAAAAGATATTGGCGAAAAAATTCAGAGGAAATACGAACGGCTATAACGTATTCAATCAGGCGGATATGGTCAAGACGATCTCCGAAGTTTCCTCGACGCTGGCCAAGACGCTGGCCGGCATCGCAAGCATTTCGCTGCTAGTAGGCGGCATCGGCATTATGAACATTATGCTCGTCTCGGTCACGGAGCGGACCCGCGAGATCGGCATCCGCAAATCGATCGGAGCGAAGCGGAAGGATATTTTGCTGCAATTTCTATTGGAGGCGCTTGTCATTAGCGGGCTCAGCGGCGTCTTCGGCGTTGCCGTCAGCTATTCGGCCGTTTATTTCTTGAACCGGGCGGGTACGATGGCGCTGATGACTTGGGACACAATCGCCATGTCGTTCCTGTTCTCCTTCGCAATCGGTATTTCGTTCGGCATTTTTCCGGCGAATAAAGCTTCGAAGTTACGGCCCGTCGATGCGCTGCGGTACGATTGAGTTCATATATCGGAAGGAGGAAGCCTGAATGCGGAGGCCCCATATTCTAATTATCGAAGACGACCGGCATATTGCCGAACTCATCTCCCTTTATTTGGTCAAGGAGCGGTTCCGCTGCACGCTCGCCGAGGACGGGAGCCGCGGCACGGACTTATTCTACATGGATCCGCCCGATCTCATCCTGCTCGATATTATGCTGCCGAAGAAGGACGGCTGGGCGGTCATGGAGGAGTTGAGACAGTTCGGCAACACGCCGGTGATCATGCTGACAGGCAAAGGGGAGAGCTATGACAAATTGAAAGGTTTCTCGCTCGGCGTCGACGATTATGTCGTCAAACCGTTCGAACCGAAAGAGCTGGTTGCGCGGGTGAGAGCGGTGCTGCGCAGGTTGAATCCTTTCGTTGCGAGAGAGGAAGTTCTGCTGCCCGGGCTGAGGATCAGCCCCTCGGAATATAAAGTATTTGTGGACGGTGCGGAAATCGGCTTTCCGCCGAAGGAAATCGAGCTGCTCTATTATTTGGCCACGAACCGCAATCAGGTATACACGCGCGAACAACTGCTGAACCAAGTATGGGGCTTGTCGTTTGAAGGAGACTTGCGAACGGTGGATGTTCATATTAAACGGATACGCAATAAAATCGGAGACCGCGGAGATTGGCGGATCGTAACGGTTTGGGGGATCGGTTATAAGTTCGAGGTGAATGAGGATGCGAGTGCCGACTAAAATCCGGGTGAACCGAATCACCTTCAAGCTTGTCGCAACGGTTGTCGTGCTGTTGTTTGTTTCCCATGCGCTGCTCGTGTTGATTTCCGGCGTGTTGGTGCGGGGGGATATGATCAAGCATGGAGGGTTCGAGAATCGCAGCGAAGTGCAGGAAGTAGCCGATTTCGTGGGGGAGGCTCTCGCGGGCGGTTGGAATATGGAAACGATCGGTTCGGCGCTGAAGTTGAAGAACGGGAGACAAAGAGCGTGGTATGTATACGATAGCGTGAATCAGGCCGTTTTGTTCGGCGTGGAGTCGCAGACGATGACATTCAAACCGGGCGCCGGTTTCTTCAGAAGCGCGCTTGAACTGCAGCCGCCCGATACGAGTCTGCCGGCGCTTACCGAATATGACGGCCAGGAATGGTTCGTCGCGGCCGCCGCCGTTCCGGAATCGTCCGGACGCAGCGGCTTGAAAGTCGTCAACGTATCCCCGGCGTTTAAGCCGGATTTCAATCGATGGAACCGGCAACTGCTCTATGCGGCGGGCCTGTCGCTTGCGCTTGGCATATTATTTGTGCTTATCACCTCGAAGCTAATTACCCGCAGGCTGAAATATATGATCGACGCCGCGCGCAAAATTGCGAAGGGCAATTTCAACCAGCAAGTTCCCGTCGGTTCCAAGGACGAATTGGGCGAATTGGCCGCGACGCTGAACCGGATGGCGGAGGAACTCGGCAGTTTGGACCGGATGCGCAAAGATTTTATTGCCAACGTCTCGCATGATTTGCGGTCGCCGTTAACTTCCATTCACGGATATGTCGGCGCGCTCCAGGACGGAACGATTCCGCCGGAACAGGCGCAGCGCTATCTTACGATCATTAAAGGGCAGACGAAGCGATTGATCCGGCTCGTCAACGATTTGCTCGATATGGGCAAGGTGGATTCGGGACAATTCACGGTTGTCTCCGCTCCGTTCAACCTTAGCGAGACGATTCGCCGGGCGCTTGCCCGCATGGAACCGCAATTTGCGCACCATCGGGTCGTGTTCCGTATCGATTCGCCGGACGGGGAAGACGTATACGCCATCGGCGATGCGGACCGGATCGAGCAAGTCCTGCATAATCTCGTGCAGAATGCCGTCGAGTTCGCCGACCCGGGCCAAGATATACAAGTCTTCCTCCGGAAAGAACGCCGCGCTATCGTCACGGTCATGGACAAAGGCATTGGCATCGATCCGGAAGAACTGGATCGGATCTGGGACCGGTTTTATAAATCCGATCGAGCGAGGTCGAAGAAGAACGGCACCGGTATCGGCCTCTCCATCGTCAAGGCGATTTTGGACAGGCATGACTCCGAAATCAAGGTGGAAAGCGCGATCGGGCAAGGAACGGCGATTACGTTCAGTCTTCCGTTGGCCGTTCCTCCGCATGAAACGCATCGGCCGAATGAGCGCCTGCCCGAGACGAAGTAGACCATCTCCCTCATTGAAAATGGCTGGCATACCAAGCAGCCGCTTTCTCCGCTTCCGTCCGGGTCAACTGATGTCCGAAGCTCTCCCAGTGCGTTTCTACGGGAGCGCCCGCCTTTGCCAGCATTTCCGCCAATTCCTTGGTTTCGTCCGCACTGCATATCGGATCGTTCGTCCCCGCGCCGATGAACACTGGCGTTTCGGTTAAATCCGGCAGTTCGATGCCGCGCCGCGGAACCATCGGATGAAATAATATCGCGCCTTTCAAAGCGTTCCGGTAATGAAACAAGAGGCTGCCGGCAATATTCGCACCGTTGGAATATCCGACGGCGACGACATGATTGCGGTCAAATCCATGCTCCTCGGCGGCTTGATCCAGAAATTCGTTGAGCTCCTTGGTGCGCAATATTAAATCTTCTTCATCGAACACGCCTTCCGCCAACCGGCGGAAGAAGCGCGGCATTCCGTTCTCGCTGACATTGCCCCGCACACCCAATACGGACGCTGCGGAATCGATCATGTCCGCCACCGGCAGCAAATCGGTTTCCGTCCCCCCGGTGCCGTGCAATATAAGGAGCGTCGGTCTGCCGGGATCTTTCCCTTGACGGTAAACATGTTTCATCATTGCTCCACCTCCACTTGCCGAACCTTGATCGGCAGCAGAATCTCTTCAATTTGGCCGCGGGCCGGCTCCAGCCAAGGCGGCAGCATCAATTGTTCCCCCATCTTGTCGGCCGGCTCGTCGCGGTCGAAGCCCGGAGGGTCTGTTGCGATTTCGAATAAAATGCCGCCCCATTCGCGGAAATACAGGGCGTTGAAATATTGGCGGTCCACAATGTCGGTCGGTTGATAGCCGCCGGCGCGAATATGGCTTTGCCAATCCCGATGGTCTTCGTCGTCTTTCGCGCGCCAAGCGATATGATGGATCGTGCCCGCTCCCATAAGGCCCCGATTGCTCGTATGAAGATCGATGTCCACGATATTGCCGAGATCGCCGTTGGAGCGCAATCTGAGGTATTGGCCTTCCTGCCCGACTTTCTCAAATCCCAGAACCTGTTCCAGCAATTGCGCCGTTTGTTGCGGGGAAGACGTAAGAAGGATCGCGCCTCCGAAGCCTTTGACCGCAACGTCCGGCGTCATTCCGTCAAACGCCCATTCGCTCTTCGGCCCTTCGCTTCTTGCGACCAGTTCGAGCCGGAGACCGTGCGGATCTTCAAATTGCAGAAACGATTCGTTGAAACGGTTGACTTTTTGTACGGATACTCGAAACTTCGCGAGCCGCTTCTCCCAGAAATCCAGCGCTTGTTCAGGCACAACGAAGGTCGTAACGCCGACCTGTCCCGTTCCGATCCGGCCCGGGTAGCTGTTCGGCCATGGGAAAAACGTCATAATCGTGCCGGGCTTGCCCCCTTCATTGCCGAAATATAAATGATAAGTGCCCGGGTCGTCGAAATTGACGGTTCTTTTGACCAGTCGCAAACCGAGCACGCCTGCGTAAAAATCGACGTTTTGCTGCGGGTCGCCGACAATCGCCGTAATATGGTGAATTCCCGCCGTTTGTTTTGTGCCCATAACTTTTATGCTCCTTTCGAATGAAACGATCGCGTCTTCGCGTTATCCATTAGGATGCCCTTATTGGAGAGCGCTCATGAAGCCTCGATACGCCATTAAGACTGTGTTCGAAAATTATCTCGAATTCGAGATAATCATAAATCCATTTCGGCGCTTTGTCAAATCGGGGGCAATGGATGCGCAGCCCGTACAATTCGAGGGATTTTTGCAAGAGCCTATTGGAATTTATCCAACGGATCCTCCTTTTCGCCCCCCTTATGTGTCCTGTCATTGGAATTTATCCAATGGAATCTTCTCAAATATGGCCATATCACGAGAAACGGCTTGCTTGTATTGGATATTTTCCAATCAAGGACCGTGTTTCGCCTAAAAATCCCCAATTTGATTGCGCATATTCCAATGGTTGCTTGTCGACGTCCCGAATCCGGAACAAAGCCATTACAAAATGATCCTTTACACGGTCGCATATTATGAGATAATCGTGTAAATAGGGGTGGGAGGGATACGATGAAACATTACCTTTTTAAGCAACTTCGTTTTGTTCGGGACAATACGATGCGCCAAGCGGCGGAGATAGGCGACGAGCAAGCGGCGATCGTGCCGGAAGGCTTCAATAATAATATAAAGTGGAATCTGGGGCATATTTATGTCGTGCAAGAAAAGTTCGCCTTTATCCTCACCGGGGAGGAGACATCGAATATGCCGGACCATTATCCTGCGTTGTTCGGTCCCGGGACGAAACCGGGCGATTGGGAAGACAACGTGCCGCCGATGCGCGAATTAACGCAATTGCTCGCGAGTCAAACGGACCGAATCGAGCAAGCGTTGGAATTGCGCCTGAAGGATCAAATCGAGCAGCCGTATACGACTTCCACAGGGCATACCTTATCTACGGTAGAAGAATTGTTGAGTTTTTGCCTGTATCATGAGGGGATGCACTTCGATGCGATCAAAACAATCAAGCGACTCATCCAAATCTAATTGCCGCAATTGATATAGGGGTGAGGGGTATGTTATAATATGATAAAGAAGGAGGCGATAAGTATGAGCGTGAATACGGAATCGACGGATCAAACCATGGAATTGGAAGCGGATTGCTGTTCGCACGGGGGGGCGGAGCGCAAGAGCCATCATTCGGATAAAGTGAAAAGCAGCCTGATCAATCGCTTGAACCGGATCGAAGGCCAAGTTCGCGGCATTAAAGGCTTAATTGAAAAAGACACCTACTGCGACGATGTATTGAATCAAATCGCCTCCGTCCAATCGGCCCTCAACGGCGTCGGAAAGCTTTTGCTGGAGCATCATATGAAAAGCTGTGTCATCGAACGGATTCAGGAAGGCGATGATGAAGTATTGACCGAACTGATGACTACGATCAATAAGTTAATGAGATAAAGGAATTCCTGTCTGGAGCCAATGGCGTTGCACCGAATGTTTTACTGCGTTTCAAGCCGATGATTGCGATAGGGATGAAGATGAACAAGGTTAACGGATTTTGGAGGCCTTATTTGATCCAATAACGCAATTTTTGCGGAG
>NZ_CAKKLI010000038.1:0-50668 GCF_918697855.1 Paenibacillus sp. CECT 9249
GTTCGCTGCGCGAAGTGAAGTCTTTGTCTATTCAATATGGACTTAAAACGCTCTTGTAATCTGCATGCTCATGATGACGAACATCGGAAAGCCGTATGAGGGAAAACCTCACGTACGGTTTGATGAGGAGGGGCTGGGCCCCGCCCAGCCTTTCACTCTAGCTCGTCCGGGATACTCCGGCAAGGGTAAATTGCTGCATGACGACTGCTCTTCGCCTCCCTTTTGCCGATATCCCTTTCGTTCAGAAGTTGGTTGTAGGCCTAACGTCGGTACTTTGGCCGGGTGCGCTGTCCTGAGCAAACGGGATTTCGACAAAAGGCGAAAAAAGGAGGTGCCGGCACGAGCATATTTAAAACGATACGAAAAAAGGTGTGAGATAATCTGACATATTTATGGAACGAAAGATCATGCTTTAGTTTAATGAAATATAAGACATAGAGGGCTTTCAAGGCGATGGGATGCTCGAAAAAGCTCAGTTTCATCATATTTTTAGGAGGAACTAACATGGCTTTACACAGAGTGCCGGAGCGACAGGGGCTGTACGATCCGATATTCGAGCGCGATGCGTGCGGGATCGGATTTTTAGCGAATATGAAGGGAGAGCAAACACATAGCATTGTAAGCCAGGCGCTTGACATCCTGTATCGCCTGAAACATCGGGGAGGACAAGGCGCGGATCCGGAAAGCGGCGACGGGGCGGGCATATTGACGCAATTGCCGCACCGTTTGCTGGACGGGGAGTTCAAGAAGCAAGGGTTGCAATTGCCGGAAGCCGGCCGATACGGAGTTGGCATGGTGTTCCTGCCGCAGCGCGAAGCGGTCCGCCTTCAGTGCGAGCAAATGATGGAACGGATTATCGGCGAGGAAGGGCAGGTCTTGTTGGGGTGGAGAACGGTTCCGACGGACGACGGCGTGCTTGGGCAGAGCGCCAGAGCGACTAAGCCGTTCATTCGTCAAGTGATCGTTGCACCGCCGATGGATAATTGCGTGGAAGACGAATTGGCTTTTGAACGCAAGCTGTACTTGATCCGGAGACGTATTGAAAACGGAATTTCCGCCGCCGGCATACTCGGGGCGGAGAAGTTCTATATCGCCAGTTTTTCCAGCAAAACGATCGTCTATAAAGGGTTGCTGCTGCCTGAGCAGTTGTCTTCGTTTTATACCGATTTGCGGGATCCGGCTTACGAGTCGGCGCTGGCGCTCGTGCATTCCCGGTTCAGCACCAATACGTTCCCAAGCTGGGAGCGGGCCCATCCGAACCGCTATATGATTCATAACGGCGAGATCAATACGATCAAAGGCAATGTCAACTGGATGCGCGCCCGCGAGAAAAGCTGCCAATCGCCTTATTTCGAACAATTATCGGCCATTCGTCCGATCATCGACGATAGCGGCAGCGATTCTTCCATGATGGATAACGCGTTTGAATTTCTGCTGATGTCCGGACGATCGATCGCGCATGCCGCGATGATGATGATCCCCGAACCTTGGTTGAAAGATAAGCAAATGAGCGACGAGAAACGCGCCTTTTACGAGTACCACAGCTGCTTGATGGAACCTTGGGACGGCCCGGCGGCCATTGCGTTTACGGACGGGAAACGAATCGGCGCATGCCTGGACCGCAACGGATTGCGTCCCGCGCGTTACTACGTAACGTCCGACGATACGATCGTATTGTCGTCCGAAGTCGGCGTGATCGATATTCCGGCGGAGAACATCGTGCGTAAAGACCGTCTGCGCCCGGGACAAATGCTGTTGGTCGATACCGTGCAGGGAAGAATCGTACCCGACGATGAAATTAAGCGGGAAATGGCGGAAGCTTATCCGTACCGCAGCTGGCTGAACGAACATTTGGTCGATTTGCGGCAGCGATCGAACGGACCGGATCGAGCCGGCATTTTTTCACGCCCATCCGATAAACAAAATTTATTACAGCTGCAACGCGTGTTCGGGTTTTCGTTCGAGGAATTGAATAAAATGTTAAAGCCGCTGGCGGAATGGGGAGAAGATCCGGTCGGATCGATGGGATACGACGCCCCGCTTGCGGTGCTGTCGAAGAAACCGCAATTGCTGTACAACTATTTCAAGCAAATGTTCGCGCAAGTAACGAATCCGCCCATCGACGCTTTTTTGGAAGAGATGATCACATCGGTCGAAACGACGATCGGACCGGAGTACAACTTGCTGGAAACCGATCCGAGAAACTGCCGCAAAATCCGGTTAAAATCGCCGGTTCTGAGCGATCGTGAAATGGCCGTCATCCGGGATAACCGAATCGAAGGCTTTCGGGCGGTCACGTTGCGGACGCTATTCACGGCTTCCGAAGGAAGCGAAGGATTGGAGCAGGCGCTGCAAGCGCTGTTCGAAGCGGCGGATCAAGCGATTGCCGAAGGAGCTTCGCTGCTCGTCTTGAGCGACCGCGGCGTCAACGGGCAAATGGCGCCCATTCCGGCATTGCTGGCATCGGCCGGCTTGCATCATCATCTGATCCGTCAAGGAACGCGTACGCAAGCGAGCATTTTGGTGCAATCGGGCGAACCGCGCGAAGTGCATCATATGGCGGCGCTGCTCAGCTACGGGGCGAACGCCGTCCATCCGTACTTGGCGTTCGAGTCGATCGCGGGCATGATCGATCGGGGCGCGCTGGAGGGCGTTACGTTCGAGCAAGCCGCGAATAATTACGTATACGGCGTGACCAAAGGCATTTTGAAAGTCATTTCCAAAATGGGCATTTCGACGGTGCAAAGTTATATCGGCGCGCAAATATTCGAAGCGATCGGCATCGATTCGTCCGTCATCGACCGTTATTTTACTTGGACGCCGTCGAGAGTCGGCGGCATCGATATGGCGGTGATCGCACAGGAAACGCTGGAACGTCATCGGAAAGCTTACGCAGTCAGCGGCGGTTCAACGGCGCTTGAAGCCGGCGAAGATATGCAGTGGCGCAAAGACGGGGAGGAGCATCTGTTCAGCCCGCAGACGATTCATACGCTGCAGCAGGCATGTTGGCAAAACGATTACGAGCTGTTCAAACGATACAGCCGTTCGGTTGACGAACAGGCGAAATCGAGAGCGACTTTGAGGGGATTGCTCGAGTTCGTCTCGAATCGCCCTTCCGTGCCGCTTGAGGAAGTCGAGTCGATCGAGTCGATCATGCGCCGCTTCAAAACCGGGGCGATGTCGTTCGGCTCGATCAGCCGCGAAGCGCATGAAGCGCTGGCGATCGCGATGAACCGGATCGGCGGGAGAAGCAATTCCGGCGAAGGCGGGGAAGATCCGGACCGGTTTACGGCCGACGGGAACGGAGAACTGCGCAACAGCGCGATCAAGCAAGTCGCTTCCGGAAGATTCGGCGTATCCAGCCATTATTTGATGTCGGCCGATGAAATTCAAATCAAAATGGCGCAAGGAGCCAAGCCGGGCGAGGGCGGCCAGCTTCCGGCGCATAAGGTGTACCCGTGGATTGCCAAGGCGAGAGGGTCGACCCCGGGCGTCGAACTGATATCGCCGCCGCCGCACCACGATATTTATTCGATCGAAGATTTGGCGGAGCTGATATTCGATGTAAGAAACGCGAATCCGAAAGCGAGAATCAATGTAAAACTCGTGTCGGAGGCGGGGGTAGGGACGATTGCGGCGGGAGTCGCCAAAGCGCAAGCCGACGTCATTCTGATCAGCGGCTATGACGGCGGGACCGGCGCGGCTTCCCGCACGAGCATCAAGCATGCGGGCATGCCGTGGGAGATCGGTCTTGCCGAAGCGCAGCAGACGCTTGCGCTCAACGGTTTGCGCGGGCGCGTCACGCTTGAAACGGACGGCAAGCTGATGAGCGGGCGCGACGTCGTGATCGCGGCGCTGCTCGGGGCGGAGGAATTCGGTTTTTCGACCGTGCCGCTCGTTGTGCTCGGCTGTATTATGATGCGCGTATGCCATTTGGATACTTGCCCGGTAGGCATCGCGACGCAAAATCCGGACTTGCGCCGAAAGTTTAAAGGCGATCCGGATCATATCGTTCATTTCATGCAATTTATCGCCGCCGAAGTTCGGGAATGGATGGCCGAGCTCGGATTTCGCACGATGGACGAAATGATTGGGCGAACGGACATGCTGCAAGCGAAAAACGCGGCCGAGCATTGGAAAGCGCACGGTTTGGATTTATCTGCGCTCTTGCACCGTCCGGAAGGCGGAACGAGATCGGATAAAGTAACGTTAGACCGGGGCTTGGGCGAAACGCTCGACGCGCAAAAGCTCATTCCGCTATGCCGGAATGCGTTGGAACGGAAAGAACAGGTTCAAGTCTCATTGCCGATCGGCAATGCGGACCGGTCCGCAGGAACGATGCTGGGCAGCGAAGTGACGCGCAGATACGGCGCCGAGGGCTTGCCGGAGGATACGATTCGGATTCGCTTCGCAGGCTCGGCGGGGCAAAGTTTCGGGGCGTTCGTTCCGAAGGGCGTTACGCTGCTGTTGGAAGGAGACGCCAACGATTATGTCGGC
The DNA here is from genome assembly GCF_918697855.1 of Paenibacillus sp. CECT 9249. Classification (NCBI taxonomy): domain Bacteria; kingdom Bacillati; phylum Bacillota; class Bacilli; order Caryophanales; family Paenibacillaceae; genus Paenibacillus; species Paenibacillus sp. CECT 9249. Next base: position 4,498 of record NZ_CAKKLI010000038.1, read on the forward strand.
AAAGGGTTATCCGGCGGGACTATCGCCGTATATCCGCCGGAACGAGCAAGCTTCAAGGCTGAGGATAATGTCATTATCGGGAATACCGCTTTATACGGGGCCACGGCGGGCGAAGCTTACATTCGCGGCGTAGCCGGAGAACGCTTCTGCGTCCGGAACAGCGGCGCGAACGTCGTGGTCGAAGGCGTCGGCAATCACGGTTGCGAATATATGACGGGCGGCCATGTTGTCGTATTGGGAGCCATCGGCCAGAACTTCGCCGCAGGCATGTCCGGCGGGATTGCCTACGTTCTCGGCCAAGGCGAGGAGCCGCTGCGCAGCGTTGAAAGCCGCTGCAATGTTCAGAAAGTGCTGCTTGAACCGCTGGCGGACGAGAAGGAAATCGCGAAAGTACGATCGATGATCGAGAAACATGCGGAATATACGCGCAGCAGCTTCGCCGAAAGCATTTTGCGGGATTGGGATGCGGCGGCGCGGCGCTTCGTACGGATCGTGCCGAAGGAGTACAAACGGGTCATGGAAGAGATCGAACGGTTTAAAGAGACGGGAAAGACCGATATGGCGCTTCTTGCCGCTACACAGGATTAGGAGGAGATCAGGCATGGGGAAACCGACAGGATTTATGGAATACAAGCGCCAATACGCTCCCGAACGCGATCCGTTGGCACGAATTGGCGATTGGCGCGATTTATATATCCCGTTAACGGATGCCGCATTGCGGGAGCAGGGGGCGCGCTGCATGGATTGCGCCGTCCCGTTTTGCCAGACGGGGGACATGCTGAACGGCGCCGCAACAGGTTGTCCGGTTCACAATTACATTCCGGAATGGAACGATCTTGTGTATCGCGGACAATGGAAGGAAGCGCTTGAGCGGCTGCATTTGACGAACAATTTTCCGGAGTTCACGGGAAGAGCTTGCCCGGCTCCATGCGAAGGTTCTTGCGTGGCGGCATTGTACGATTCGCCCGTAACGATCAAATCGATCGAACGCGCCATCATCGACAAAGGCTTCGCGGAAGGCTGGGTCGTTCCGCAACCGCCGGCGTCGCGGACCGGGCGCACCGTTGCCGTGATCGGATCGGGACCGGCCGGGCTGGCTTGCGCCGATCAGTTGAATAAAGCGGGGCATCTCGTGACGGTATTCGAACGGTCGGACCGTATCGGCGGATTGTTAACTTACGGGATACCGAAAATGAAAATCGAGCAGGAAGTAGTACACCGCCGCGTCGATTTGCTGCGCCGGGAAGGCATCGAATTCGTGACGGGAGCGGATGTCGGCGGAAACGTTCCGGTCGAAGAACTGCGCGGAAGGTTCGATGCGATCGTGCTGTGCATCGGCGCGACGAAACCGCGCGATTTGCCGGTAGAGGGACGCGAATTGAAAGGCATTCACTATGCGATGGATTATTTGCATGCAAATACGAAAAGCTTGCTGGACTCGAATCTGAAGGACGGACGATATATCACTGCGGAAGGCAAAGACGTGCTCGTCATCGGCGGAGGGGATACCGCAACCGACTGCGTATCGACGTCTTTGCGCCACGGATGCGCGAGCTTGACGCAGTTCGACATATACCCGCAACGTCCGGCCGGGCGCGACGCGGATAACCCGTGGCCGCAATGGCCGGTAATCCATAAGGTCGATTCGGGCCAGGCGGAATCGGCGGCGCGATTCGGGCGCGATCCGCGGCAATATGCCGTCTCCGCCAAATCGTTCATCGACGACGGGCGAGGCAATGTTGCGGGCGTGCGCAGCGTAGACTTGCGTGTGGCCAAGGATAAATCGGGCCGATGGATTCGCGAAGAAATTCCCGGCACGGAGCGCGTGTGGCCGGCGCAGCTTGTACTGCTGGCGATCGGCTTTACCGGGCCGGAGCAGACGCTGATCGGCCGAATGGGCGTCGAAACGGACGGGCGTACGAATATTCGTACGGAGCGAGGGCAATACGAGACGAATGTGCCGGGCGTGTTCGCCGCCGGCGATGCGCGGCGCGGCCAAAGCTTGATCGTCTGGGCGATTCGCGAAGGACGCGAAGCGGCCAAAGCGTGCGACGCGTATTTGCGACGTTAACGAGGAGGACAGTGTTGTGATGATGGAAACCTATATTCAACGGAAGTTCGCCGAACGGATCGGCGGGGAACAGTTCGGCAAAGATACGGAAATTTATAAGTTCGAGAAAATTAAGCGCGCGAAGGCGGAAGCGAAACGCAAGTTTCCCGATATGGAACTGCTCGATTTTGGCGTAGGCGAACCGGATGAAATGGCGGACGAAGGCGTCGTCCGCGTCCTTGCGGAAGAAGCGGCCAAACCGGAGAACCGTTTCTATTCGGACAACGGGATCGAAGCGTTCAATCGCGCGGCATCCCGCTACATGGAACGGGTATTCGGGGTGGAAGGGCTGGACCCCGCAACGGACATCAATCATATGATCGGCTCGAAGTCGGCTCTGGCCATGCTGCCGTCCGCGTTCATCGATAAGGGCGACATTACGCTCATGCCTTCTCCTTGTTATCCGGTTCTAGGGACGCATACGGCCTATTTGGGCGGCGAAGTCTTCTCTATGCCGATTTCACGGGATAACGGCTTTTTGCCCGACTTGGAGGCGATACCGCAGCAGGTTCTGGACCGCGCGAAATTGCTTTATTTGAATTATCCGAACAACCCTACCGGCGCTTCGGCGACGCGGCCGTTTTTCGAACAGGTCGTCGCCTTCGCCCGCAGGCATCAATTGATCGTCGTGCATGACGCCGCATATGCCGCATTGGTGTTCGACGGCGCCGAGCCGTTAAGCTTCTTGTCCGTGCCCGGCGCCAAAGAGGTTGGCGTCGAACTTCATTCGTTATCGAAATCGTTCAATATGACAGGATGGAGGATCGGCTTTATTGCGGGCAATCCGCTAATCGTCAAAGCGTTTGCGACGATCAAGGACAATTGCGATTCAGGCCAGTTTATGGCTATCCAGAAGGCCGCTATTTATGCGCTTGAGCATCCTGACATTACCGAAGGGATCTGCAGAAAATATTCGCGCAGGCATCGCATGCTCGCCGATGCGCTAACGGATCTCGGATTCCGCGCCGAGAAGCCTCAAGGATCGTTCTTCTTATATACGGAAGCGCCGATCGGGATCGAAGGCGGTCCGAAGTTTGCGACGGCGGAAGAGTTCAGCCAGTATCTGATCAAAGAAAAGATGATTTCCACCGTACCGTGGGACGATACCGGCCGTTACATCCGATTTTCCGTAACGTTCGGGGCGCAAGGGGAAGCCGAAGAATTACGCGTCATTAACGAGATGAAAAACCGCTTGTCCGGAACGAAGTTCATTTTCGCGTAAGGAGGAGCGGCGCAAAGCAGACGAGGAAGGAGGCGTTCCGGTGAAATATACGAAAATGCATGGTTTGGGCAACAGTTATATTTATATTAACGGATTTGAGGAAGCTCTTGACGAGGGTTCCCTGTCGCCGCTGGCGATGCGCGTTTCCAACGTCAATACCGGCATCGGTTCGGACGGTATGATCGTCATCGGTCCGTCCGAAGTCGCCGATTTCCGCATGCGGATTTTCAATATCGACGGTTCGGAAGGGAAAAATTGCGGCAACGGGCTGCGGTGTGTCGCGAAATATGTATTCGAACGGAAGATGACGGAGCGGACCCGTTTTACGATCGAGACGCTCGGCGGGAACGTTGAAGTCAAGATCGACGCCGACGATGCGTGCCGCGTTCGTCAAGTTACGGTCGACATGGGAGCTCCGCGTTTGTTGAAAGGCGACTTGCCGATGCTGGGCGATCCGGAACAACCGGCTATCGACGAGGCGATCGCGGTGAACGGACGGCAATACCGTATTACCGCGGTATCGATGGGTAATCCCCATGCGGTACTGTTCGTTCCCGATGCGGAGGCGGCGCCGGTAGCGGAGATCGGTCCGCAAATCGAGCATGCGCCTCTATTTCCCGAACGAACCAATGTCGAATTCATTCAGGTGGTAAACCGGCGGGAAATCATTTTCCGCGTATGGGAGCGGGGATCGGGCATTACGCAAGCATGCGGAACGGGGGCGTGCGCCGCCGTCGTCGCCGGCGTGCTGAACGGCGAACTGGATCGAGGCAAGCCGGTAACGGTGCATCTGCTTGGCGGAGACCTGGAAATTATATGGGAAAACGACGGTCGCGTGTTCATGAAAGGGCCCGCCGAAATCGTAACCGATGGGGAATTATATCTATAATGTCATGCGAAACGATTGGATCTTCGGCGTCCGATCGTTTTTTTTCGGCCGCCTATTTGGCTGCATCGCCAAGGGGAATTCGGAGTGGGCCTTTTTTCCTGTTTTCTCATAAAAGAATTTACATGAGAGCTTTCGTGAACTACAATTTTGATAGCTGTTTTTTTTGTTGTACCGCGGAAAAGCAACAACGCGCCCATGTCGAATCATGGTTCGGAATAACAGGTAAATTAGTCCCGTTTTTTGAAAGGAAGCGCGTTGTTTTTCGCGAAAGCGCCGGGTCCGAACGTGGGAAGCGGTCTTCGGGCGCGGCGGATGTAATGAAGAATGAATGTGATAGCTGGCAAATCGCACATCGTGGTGAGGGAGGATTACATTTGAATTCGATTTTCGAGTTAATCCAGCAATTTCAAGGCAGTAATGATGAGGAGAAAATTCAAATTCTTATCAAGATCGAGCAAGTGTGCGATGAGAAGAAATGGCCTTTTCTATGCAATGTCTTTACGAATCGCGCATACGACGGGCGGGTAAGAAGAAAGGCGCTTGCGATCATATCCGGCGCGTCGCTGCCCGACCGTCATGTGAAGGAAACATGCGGCGCACTGATCCAATGCATCAAATCGGATGAGAACAGCGACCTTCGCAACGAAGCCGTTCAAGCGATGGCGAAGTTCACGACATTCCGTCCGGCGCTTGAAGCGGCCGCTCAACTTCTATTGAACAGGGGGGAAGATGCTGATATCCGATGGAATGCTTTTAAAGTGATTTCCACTGTGAAAAACAGCGAATTCGGCGTGGAAGTGCTATCGCAACTTTTGACGGATCCTGTTTTTCGTAAAAGCGCTCAAAGAGAATTGCTGACATTGGAGATGGCGTAAATACGATAACGAGCGGAAAGGATGAGATGATGAGGAAAGACAAAGCCGGCGGCGGACCGATCGAGGTTGCCGCCGCTTTCTTTGGCTTATCGCGGTTTGCGCCTGATTTGATGGCGCTGCGGGCGAATCGTCAAGTCGGTAATGACGGAACCTTCCCGCAGCGTAAGCACCGTCCTGACGGCATCGGCTACGCATTCCGGCGTAATGTAACTGTCCGGCTCCTCTCCTTCCCGAAAATCGAGACGATCGTAGAAAGGAGTTTGCGTCATATCCGGATGAAGCGAGACGACGCGCGCTCCCGTTTTGCGAATTTCATCGAACAGGCTGAGGCTGAAATGCGACAATCCGGCTTTTGTCGCGGCGTAAGCGCAGCCGTGCGTACTCGATTTTTTCGCCGTGACGGATGATATCTGAATAATTGTGCCTTTGTCCTGTTTGATGCGGCGCAGAAGCTGCTGCGTCAGAATAAGCGGCGCCTGCAAGTTGACGGCGATCATTTCGGCGATTTGCCGCGGACCGATTTGCTCGTGCGGCGCGAAATAAGCGAGTCCCGCATTGTTCACAAGGACGCCGAGCCGATGTCCGCTCTCGCGGGCGTAAGCTTGAATATGCCCGGCCGCGCGCATGATTTCGTCAATATCGCGCAAATCGCAGCGATACGGAATGTACCGCTCATGCGGCAATCCGGCTTTGTCCGGATTTCGCGACAGTCCGTACACGAAATAATCCATATCGATCAACATGCGGGCTATCGCAAGTCCGATCCCGGAAGACGCCCCGGTAACGACCGCTAAGTTCATGTCAGTTCCTCCTAAAAGTTTTGTGAAGCGCTGCTTCTCCGAAATCCTTCGCAACAAAACTAGCTTCGTAAGCATTCGCCAAGTTCTGTGAAGCGCGTTCGCGCTTTATGTAATGAAAATTTTCTCCTCGGGCATATATTCGGCAACGCTTTCATATACGAATTCCGTCAGCTTGCGGGTCGTCTCGTCGGGATAAGTAAGGATCCCGTTGCGATTTTCATAAGGATAATGTGCGATGACGGATTCGCTACGATGCTTGCGCATTCTTTTCAAATAATCTTTCGGGATGCGGAACACGCCGATGCTGACATCGCGGATGCGAGCGAGCGGAATTTCGCTGAACGTACGCCGGATACAATCCCGGTAATGCTGCCTCCAGTTATCGATATGCAGCACGGGATCGAAGCAAATGCGGACGGGCCATCCGGCCTCAGCCGCTTTGCGGGCGCATGCCAAGCGCGCTTGGAGCGACGGCGTACCCGGTTCGTGGCGCTTGACGACTTCATCGGGCGATAAGGTCCATGCGAGCACGGTTCGGTTTGACGGGGTCAAGCCGCGAAGCGGCGCGAAATTGGCGCTCTTCGTGCGAAGTTCCAGCGTCAATCCGTCCGTTTCGGCCGCGAAAGCGATCCAGCGCGAAGCGAGCGGTACAATCGGCTCGAACGCCAGCAAATCGCTCTCGTACGAAATGCTGAGATAGAGCGGATGCCCGTCCAGCGTTCTCCGCACTTCGGCGAAATAATCGTCTTGATTGACGAACAATACGGCGTTGCCGGAAGGAAACATTCCCTGCAAAAAACAATATTCGCAATTGTACAAGCAGTTTAGGGCCGAGGAAGCGTAATAAAAATGAAGATGGCCGAAATGATGCGTCACTTCGGAGCCGGGGTACAGAAACGGTCTTTTTTTGACGGCCACAATCAGTTTGGGCGCATGTTTCTGCACGGAAAAGTTTTGTCTGCCGCGCGCGAACACTTCCATATAATCGTCGATTTCCACGATTGTCGCATGCGGGAACTTGCTCGTAACGACATCCGTCAATGCATACGGTTTTGCGGCTTTTTCGATGTAAATATGGGTGTAATTACTCATAAAGAAGCTGTTGTCGCAATTGTGCAAAACGCATCTTTCCTTCCTGCTTGGATTCGGCGGCTTGTCCCGCATCGTAACGAAGGGCGTCAAGCGGTTGTCCCGTACGGATCTTGTATTGCACCGCCATCTGTTTCAATTGACCGGCCATCGTTTCGGACAATCGAAGCTCGCTGCGGACCGCCTCGATCCATTTCTCGTCCGTCTCGTCCAATACGTCCTGGCGGATCGAGAACGCCTGCCGGTAAGATGAAATAAAATGATCGATGTCCGGCATCCGTTCCGCAATGAGACCGCTTACTCTTTCCGGGGAAAGAACGGAGCTCTCGAGCGCATCGGACACGATTTTCACAACCGTCGTCTGATGCGGCGCAAGAAACATTTTGGCGGCTTCAAGACAACCGGCGGCCTCCATATCGACAAGCTCTCCTTGGACGAATTGCCTGTCCGCAGCCGTTACCGGGCGCGAGAATGTTTCCAGTACCCCTTCGTCAAACCGGTGACGGATAAGAACGTCCGGATAATAGACATGCGACGTATCGCGGGATACGATTTTATGACATAGCACGGCCCGGCCGACCTGCAAGCGCATGGCGGCGGTTCCGGCGATGCCGACGTTGATCAGCAAATCCCGCTTGTTTCGGTTCGCCCGGCTTAACAAGGATGCGACGCCGATCGCCGCCTGCATCGGTCCCGTGCCGGTTACGATGAGACGGATATCGCCTGCCGCGAACTGCTGCCAAGGATGCTCGGCGTACAATTTTTTCAATTGATAATATTCGATGATCGGCTTCGCTTCGCAATAGAGCGCGACTGCGATGTAAATCATTGCGGTCACCTGCCTGTACCCATAAATTACCTCCTTGCCCTTCTATTGTACCATATTGCAGCCCCGCGCTTCACATGCCGACAGCTGGGTTGCAGCCTCGAATCGGACGCAACTTCCGATCCTTGTTACCAATCGCGTCTTTCGTACATATGTTGGAATAAGTACGGGTTCATGCCCGCCAAGAGGTTGTACTGGGGAGTGATCGATGCACATGAAATCGAATCTGAAAGTGAAGCAGCTTGCGCGCAAATTCGGCATAGAAGCGAAAGAAATAAAAAAAGTGTATTACAGCGTATACCGGATCGTCACGCCAGACGGCAAAACGTATTGTTTGAAACGGATGCGGTACGCTCCGTCGCAGCTCAAATGGATCGACCGGACGCTTGCGAAACTGAGACAACACGGCTTTTCCCGCATCGCATGGCGCGACCGGAACCGGTCCGGAGGCAAACCGCTATATATAAGACGGTCTCCCAACGGCGTGCCGTTTCTGCTGATGCCCTGGATCAAGGGAGTATGGCCTTCCCCGAAATCGATCGGGGACATGAAGGAATCGGGCAAAATATTGGCCGAATTTCATCTCGCCGGCAAAGAAATCGCCATTACAGGCAGCGGCTCGCGGAATATGATCGGGAAATGGCCGGCCTTGTTCCGCCAGCGCCACAATGTTCTGTTAAGAAAAGTGCGGATCGCCAAAACGAACGGACACGGCACCGCCCTGGATCCGCTGCTGCGGAAACATGGGGCGGCTTTGATTAAGCGGTCGCGGGATGCGATAAGGTTGATGAAGAACAGCGGTTATCGGAGAGCGTGCCGGAACGCGCGGGAGCAAGGCTCTCTCTGCCATGGCGACGGCGGTCCCACCAACATTATTCTTACGGGAGGCGAATCGTACCTGATCGATTTCGAGACGCTGCGCCACGATTTGCGCGCCTACGACCTGTTCCGCGTCGTTTACAATTCCGCAAAAGATCACGGTTTTCGCTATCCCATTGTGAAGGCGATATTGGACGGTTATCAATCGGTGTCGAAACTGAATCGGGACGATATCGATTTGTTGAAAGTATGGCTCGCCCATCCGCATCGGGTTAGCAGAATATTGGGAAAATACGATAAATTGCCGTATGCCAAGAAGTTGAAAAAGCTGCGGGAATTACGGCTTGTTCTTTCACAGGAGCGAACCATTCTGAACCTGTTGCCGAAGCTGGACGATTATCTCGGAAAGGAAAGTTCCGGATGAATATATGGGTGCTCACGAACGAATATGAAAATAAAACGATCGGCGGGCTAGGAACCGTTGCCACCCATTTATCCAAAGCATTGGCGCAAAAAGAGGGAATTCATGTGACCGTATTGGCCAACAAAACAAAAAAGAAAGTCGTTGCGAGAAAAGGCGCGCCGCGCGTCGTCCGGTTTCCGCTTACACTCCAATATTTCGATGCGGCGGGCAATTTCAAGCCTGCGCCTATCGCCAAATGGCTGAGGACGAACGGGTATAACCTGCCCGATCTCATCCATACCCACAGTTTGCAATGTGTCGATATGGCGCTGTATTTCAAGCGCAAATACGGCATTCCGTTCGTGTATACTTGTCATTCGTTGGCTTTGCGGCGCAATATATTCGGTAAAAATAGAGTATCTCCACGGCAAGTCGACTTGTTTCGCTTTGCCGATGTCGTCACGGTGCCGAGCGCATGGCAAAAGCGGCAAATACATGCGCATTGTCCATATGTGAAGCATATTCAAGTGATTAGGAACGGCGTTCCGTTCAGGGAATCGACGACAGGCTCGGGGAGCAAAAAGAAAGGCCGGCTGCTGTTTGTGGGGAGATTGACGGCAACCAAAGGGATTAACGAATTGCTGCAAGCGGTCGGCTTATTGAAAAAATCGAAGCCGAAGGTGAAGCTCGATATTGTCGGCAGAGGTTCGGCAACCTTTACGAAGAAATTGAAACAAACGGCACTTCGCTCGAAAATCAACCAAAACGTACGTTGGATCGGGAAGCTGAAGCATGAAAAAGTTCAGCGCTTGTATTCTTCCTATCAGGCGGTCATCGTGCCGAGCCGTAAAGAGTCGTTCGGACTGGTGGCATTGGAGGCGATGGCAAGCGGCGTTCCGCTCGTAGCGACCCGCAACGGCGGGCTGAGCAGCTTCGTCAACCGCGGCAACGCGACGATCATTGCAAGCGCGACGCCCCGTTCTATCGCCGCGGGCATCCGCAAAATGTGGAAATATCCCGATGAAACGGCGGTCAAGGCCGAAAATGCCAAAAAAACGGCGAAGCAATACAGTTGGACCAATATAAGCGACAGGTACGCCGAATTGTTCTATCGGGTGACCGGACGATAGAAGGGACTTGATTTGGCCGCTAAAGTCGTCTTATAATGGCTATAACAATGAGAAACGGAGGTTTTTATCGGTCCGATGGTGTAATCATGCGAATTTCGTCTGCCAATTTGATGTTTCAGTCAATTGGGGCTCTGCCTGCGGTGGAGCGAACGGAATCCGTATGTCCTTTTTCGAAGACTGATCGTCCTGAACCGTTTTCTGTTGCCGGAACGAACGGTTGTCTTTGATATAAGCGCATATTTTGTTCGCATACTCAGCCGCAGGCATGGTCCTGCGGTTTTTTTGCATGACAACAAAATTGCGGGAGTGATTTGCATGATGATATGCAAAGTAATGAATGTTGCGAAAGAATGGAACGGGAAGACCGTCTTTGAGCATGTAAATATAGAGATCAAAGCGGGGGAGCATGTCGCATTGTTCGGCAAAAACGGGGTCGGCAAAACGACGCTGCTGCAAACGATCGCAGGGGCGCTGCAACCGGATAGAGGAACGATTCAACGCTTTGTGCCAAGTTCCGAATGGGGGTGCCTGGATCAGCATATTGCCGTCGTCGACGAGCGCATGACGGCCATCGAGTTCGTCCAAGCCGGATCGCCGGAACACGTAAAGGCGAAGAACGAATTGGAGAAGATTCAACACCGGTTGAACGGAAACGTGGCGCAAGGCCAAGCGGAAATCTCGCTATTGCTCGAACGATACGAAGCCGCGTTCGATACGTATCAAAACTTGAACGGTTACGACTGGGAAACGAAGGTGGAACGGTATCTTCACACGTTGAAGCTCGATCCCGCGGTGTGGAATACGCCATTTTCCCGGTTGAGCGGCGGCCAAAAGACGAAGGCGCAAATCGCCCGCATCGCAATCGCCGAACCGAAATTTCTGGTGCTGGACGAGCCGACGAACCATCTGGATCGTGAGACGCTCGCATGGTTGGAGGAGTGGGTTCGTTCCCATCCCGGCGCGATCTTATTCGTGTCCCACGACCGTTACTTTCTGGATCGAACGGCGCACGCGATCTACGAATTGACGCCTCAAGGCAGCAAACGATATACGGGAGGTTACTCGGATTACAAGCGGCAAAAAGATGTGGAGCTGCGAACGCAAGAAGCGTTGTACAAAAAGCAGGAACAGATGAGGCAAGAGCTGCTTGAATGCATACGCCGGTACCAGCAATGGTTCGATAAAGCGCATAAAGCTGCGGGCCAGAACGATTTCTACCGTTCCAAGGCGAAAAAGAACGTATCCCGCTTTAAAGCGAAAGAAACGGCGCTCGCCAAGTTGGAGGAGCAGAGCGTTCAAATGCCGCGCAAGGCGGATCAACTGAAAGTGCAGCTGGGCGGAGGGGAATTCGAGGCGCAGACGCTGCTGCGCGTGGAACAAGTGACATTCGGTTACGACGGCCATCCGATCTTCGAGGAATTGAACCTTTCCGTCAACCGTGGCGACCGGATCGCCGTCATCGGTCCGAACGGAGCAGGCAAATCGACGCTGCTCAAGCTAATGACCGGCCAATTGCGAGGCGGCAGCGGAGTCGTCGCTCATCATCCGCAGCTGAAAATCGGCTACTTTTCGCAAGAAATAGAAAATTTGGATCGGGGGGACAGTATACTGGACAGTTTGCTGCGGCTGCCGAATATGACGCAAACGTTCGCGCGCACGATATTGGGCTGCTTTCTGTTTTCGCGGGACGACGTATTCAAGCGGATTGAAGATCTCAGCATGGGTGAGCAATGCAGAGTCGCGTTCTTAAAACTTTATTTCAGCGACGCCAATTTACTGGTGCTCGACGAGCCGACCAATTATTTGGATATTGAGACGCGCGAGAAGATGGAACAAGCGTTCAGCGAATATCCCGGCGCGATCGTTGTCGTTTCGCATGACCGCTATTTGCTGGACAGGCTCGCGAATCGGATTGTAGCGTTGGAAGAGGGCGAAGTGGTGCAGTATCCGGGTACGTACAAGGAATATACGGCTCGGGGTGCGGCGGACAGAACGCCGGGGGCGATGGAGCGGGACAATGAACTGAGAATGTTGGAGCTCCGGCTTGCGCAAATCATGAGCTTCGATCCGGGAGAAGGCGCCGAGGATCGTTTCAAGTGGATGCAAGAGGCAAGATCGTTGAAGGAACGGATTGAAATGTTGAAAAATACGGCGTATAATGCTTAGAAATATCGATTGTAGTTAAGAGTATCGAACGGGCGGTGGTGATACGATGAATGGCCCTATTAAACCGATAAATTCGGAACAATTGACACTCTCGGGTCCGAAAAAAACGGATTGGACGGACGAGATGAAACAGTTGGAGGAGCGTTTGCGCGACATGAAAAGAACGGGCATGCATACTCCCGCACAACAGGGGGCTGCAGGTTCCGCGGATGCAAACGCGGCGAGCGGCAAGGCGCTTCGCGGCAACACGTTAATGGAAAGTCTCGCATACGTTCAATTTATGAATCAGCAGGAGAAACCGAAGAAGGAAGAAAGAAAACGAAGCAAGCCGTCGCGCCGTTACGACAATTCGCTCGGAAGCGATCTGATGCCGGACGGCGGTCGAAAGCATAAAGAATATCCCCAACCATGAGAAAAGAAGCCGGCAGCGGCTTCTTATCTCAATGACAACGCTAGCGTATCTCCTTCGTGCTTGGTGTGCAAAATCGCCTCACAGCCGACGATTTCAATGCTTATTAACGAATCGAGACATTTTTTTACCAATTTTTTGCCTTTGACGAATTTTCTCTCTAACGTTTCTTTAAGAGAGATCAACGTTTTTTTATCGATTGTTGTGTAAAATACCGGGATCAATTTGTTTTGAAATGTGATGTAAGTTTTCACCTTAGAGCACCTCCAATATTCCCTTTAAACATATAATACGGCCCAAAGATTAAAAGGATCTTAAAAAATACGAAAAAAAATCTAAAAATTTAATAGAATCGATAGAATTGTTGCAAAATGTTCAAATTTTTCAGCGATGTTTCATTCATTACATTTTGCCGATCAAGAGCGATAATATTCCGGCGGCAATGAGGGGGCCGACGGGAACGCCGCGCAAGAAAGCGACGCCGATGACGGTGCCGATCATTAATCCGGCAACGACGGTAGGCTGATTGCCCATCAGCGTAACCCCTCGCCCTCCCAAATAAGCGACAAGCACGCCGACGGCGATCGCCAGCAGCGATTTCCAATGCATAAACGATTGGAGCATCGTTTGCAGCGAAATTTTTTCGCTGGCGATGGGGGACATGACGCCGATCGTCAATATAACGATTCCGACAGTCAGTCCGTATTTTTCGATCCAGGGAAACATTTGATGCAAATGAGTTAAGCGAAGCAGCAGCAATACGACCATCGCAATGGAGAACGTGGCGTTGCTGCTCATTAAGCCTAAAGCGGCCAAAATCAATAACAGCAAGGATGGCATGTCAATGTTTTGCATGTCGGTAATCTCCTTTAAGAGGTTGTTCAAAAAGTCAACTTTTGATCACGCGACTTTTTGAACACGTATTTTAACACGTTCAGCGTATATGTTCATTAATATTGCGCGAAAATAAGGAATTATGAGGGTCCAAACATAAAAAACAACGCGCATCGATCCAAGGTCGACAGGCGTTGTGGATGCGCCGCCGTTTCCGCCGGCTATCGAAGATTAAGAGGGCATAGGTGTCGGAGTCGGCTCCGCATAGCCGGACTTGTACGTTTGATCGACATAGTCGCGAATTTCTTGCGCCGTCTTGCCTTCATGTTGCATTTGGGCAGAAGTGGCGGCAATTTCGACGCAAACGTTGCAGCGCGTTCCATGATCGTCCCAAACGACGCCGCCGTCTTCCCGGATTTCCTTAACGAAGCAATTCAAATTGTTCCGATGCCCGGCGCTTTGTCCGCAGCCGCAATAACACGGAATCCATTGCAGCAACTCTTCGTTCTCGGCGGCGTACCGGTATGCTTGTTGAACGACTTCGGGCTGCCCGTTCAGAAACTCGGGCGCCACGGCGACGGATGCCGTCGTCTCCTGCAAATCGCCGTTCGGCAAATGATGCACATTGCTCTCCTGTTTGGCCGAACATGCGGCCAGCAGAAGCACCGCGCTTGCCAAGCTTGCTATTGTGAGAAAGATCCGTTTCATCATAACCTCCTACAATGAATATTGAAGCCTTTTCTAGAATGGTGCAAAAGATAAGATCCCATTAATATTTAAGCATGTTCCGGCGCAAATTGGTAGTTTGTCCCTGAAAGTTCATCGGATGTTCAAATATGGAACGGCAAGGAACTTGCTCGCGATGTGACAAATGTCATAGCGCTCCTCGTCAGTAACGTATATAATATTACGACAAACTATAGTTAGGAGTTGTTCAACCATGGAATGCATCGTTCATTTCGAACTCGTGCGCAATGGGAAGCCAAGCTCGCTAAGAGGGCTGGTGGATGTCGACAAAGGAAGCAAACCGAGCGTCGCGCAGTTGGTGGATATGTTCAGAGCGATGGATTTGAATGTGAGCGTTGATAATGAGGATAAATATACATTTAAGCCTGTCTCGCCTTCCGAGCGGTATTCGATTCGCGTGACGAAATTCGATATGGGGCAAGAACCCGACGCGCCTCAAGATCCGCATCTCAGATCCATCATTTCCAACTTCATGCCGAAAGACCCGCAACTGTAACCGCTCGTAAATATCGATATCTTGAAAACCGAAATATCCGTTATAGGGTATTTTCGGTTTTTTTTGTGTGCGAAGGGAACCTTTCGCGGTTTGATTCGTCCAATGAGTGATGAGGTGAATAAAGTGGATTTTGACTTCTTAAAAACGATGACGTACGGAATGGACAAAAATGCGGTATTGCACGATTTAATGGTCGATTACGGCAATGATGTGTGGAACTATGCGTTTTTTCTAACGAAACAGGCCGACTTGAGCGACGACATTTCCCAGGATACGTTTCTGAAAGTATACGAAAAGATACATACGTACCGCGGGGGATCAAGCATAAAGACGTGGATTTTGAGTATCGTCCGGAACACGGTGCGCGATTATTGGCGCTCGGCCTGGAAGAAGAAAGTGACGTTAACGGAGAAGCTGCTCGGTTTCGGGAAGCATCCGTCCGCCGAAGCCGAAGTTCTGGCTGATACGGAAACGAAAGCGTTATGGGAAATCGTATTGAAGCTTCCGCTCAAGCTGCGCGAAGTGCTGCTTCTGTATGCGCATCATCAGCTATCGATCGCGGAAATCGCGGCGCTCTTGCAATTGTCGGAGGGAACGGTCAAATCGAGGCTGTTCCGGGCAAGGGCCAAAGTTTCAAAAATGATGGAGCAAGCGGAGCCGGGAACGATGGGAGGAATGTTGTTATGAATCGGATTGGTCCGGATTGGGAAAAGAAGCTTTCCACTTTGCCTCTGAATCATGGCGGGTTTTCTCAAAAATTAATGAAACAAATCGAGGAGCGTGCAGGAATGGAGCGAAAGAAAAAAACATGGCATAAGCCGTTCATGGTTGCGGGCATATCTGTGCTCTTGCTTTGCATCGCAATCGGTATATTCCAGAAAGAGAAGGTAACCGATTTTGTGACGGCGATGTTCTCATCTTCCGACAAGAAGGCGCTGCAGGAAATGGATCTTGAGAAGGAAATTTCGCTTAAAGTGATGTATTTTCATGAAAATTCGTTTATGAGCAATTTCGGCCGGGCGTTTATGATCAAGTTTCCGAATACGAACATCCGCGTTGTCTCTGCCCCCGCAGGCTTGTCCGGCCCGGATTTCATCGAATGGCTGGATCGCGAACAGCCGGATGTGCTCGCGCTAAGTCCGAACTTGTATCGCGAGTTGGCGCTGGATGGAAATCTATATAAGCTAGACGACGTCATCAAGCAGGAACAGTTTCCGCTCGAATCGTTCCATGAGAACGCCATCCGTCTGCTGCGGCAATTGGGGGACGGGAGCTTGTACGGATTGGCGCCGCAAGTTTATGCGAAAGGGTTGTTTTACAACAAAGATTTATTCGACCGGTACGGAATCGATTACCCGACGGATCGCATGACTTGGGATGAAGTGCTGCAGCTTGCCGCGCGGTTTCCCGCCGAGGGCGAAGGGGAGGACAAAGTGTACGGCTACAGCTACGGCTCGTACCCATCGCCTTTCGATCTGATCAGCGAGATCGGAAATACGCAAGGGCTGTCGATGACGAATCGCGAAGGAACGGCTGTCGTTATGGATAGCGAAGCGTGGACGGGCATTTGGCGCGCCGTAGTGAAAGGGATGCAGGCCGGGTATATATACGAAGCTCCTCCGCGGCCGAACGGAACGATTATGATGAATGATTACATGAAATCCAATCCGTTTCTATCGGGCCAAGCGGCCATGTCGAATAGTTCATTCAGCCTGATCAGCGACATGAAATTTGGCGCCCGGGAAGCCGGTCTGCCTTC
This sequence comes from Paenibacillus sp. CECT 9249, assembly GCF_918697855.1. Taxonomy (NCBI): domain Bacteria; kingdom Bacillati; phylum Bacillota; class Bacilli; order Caryophanales; family Paenibacillaceae; genus Paenibacillus; species Paenibacillus sp. CECT 9249. The sequence continues at coordinate 21,072 of NZ_CAKKLI010000038.1, forward strand.
GTTCCGCTGGGGAGTCGTTACGGAACCGGTCGATCCTCAAAATCGCAACCGCGCGACGACTTTCTCGTTCGATACGATCTATGCGGTGAATGCCAAGTCCGACCAGACCCGCGCCGCCTGGGAATTGGTGAAGTATATTAACAGCGAGGAAAACATGACGGGCAGATCCGCCAAAGATTCCGCCCGTGAACCGCTATTTGCGCGCAAAGACGCGATGAGAGAAGAGATGTTGGAATATTTGGACGCTTTCTTCTCGTTGGAACCCGATGTCGCCCGATTTACCGATGCGGAATCTGCGAAAACTTGGCATCGCACGTTATACGAGACGGCCGCCAAAGAAGCTCAAAGCGCCGCAAAAGGGGAAAAAACGGTGGAGGAAGCGATCGCGGCAGCAATAGAGCAAGGAAACAAGCTGCTGCTCGCCGACTCGGGATCCGGGAAAACGGAGGTGACTGCGCCATGAGAAGATATGGGGTAATCAGTTTGCTCGTTTTATTGGCTATTTCGATTTCAGTGGCCGGTTGCGGTTCGAAACAGCCGGCGCCGCAGGAGAAAAAGACGCTGAAAATCGCTTTCCAGAAAGAAGAATATTTCTACAATAGCTATGGCGATTATTTCGAAGCGAAATTTCCAAACGTAAAGATCGAGATCGTGCCGACGGAAGGCATATACGGCGCGGGCGTCGTGAACTCGAACGAAGCGCTGGCAAGCATTGTGCGCGAGCAGAAGCCCGACCTGTTGTTTCTGTCGGCCTTCCAATACCCGTATCTCGTGCAGCAGGAGATGCTCTACGATATGACGCCGCTTGCGGAGAGGGACTTGAAGGATGCCGTGCTTCATCCGCTGGCGATCGAGTGGCTCAGAACGAACGATCAAGGCAAGCTGTACGGACTCAATCCGGAATTCAACACGAAAGCATTATTTTACAATAAAAGTTTGTTCGACGAATACGGCGTTGAATACCCGCATGACGGTATGACTTGGGAAGAAGTCATTCGTACGGCGGAGCGGTTCTCCGCACGCAAAACGAATGACGATGTGTTCTTCGGTTATCATGAAATGTTCCTGCAGACGCCTTACGATTTGGTTCGCCGCATCGCATATACTCATCGTCTGTCGTATCTTAGCGCCGATCAGAAGCAAGTAACGATCGACACGGAATCGTGGCGGCAAATCTTTCAATTGGTGATCGACGCATTGAAACGCGGCGATTTCCAGCCGCAAATGGTCCAGGGCGATAAGAAAGGGGATGTTACGGTTTACGGTCCCGAGCATATTGCGCAGATGGATTTGTTTGCCGAAGGCAAAGCCGCTATGACGGTAGACGGCACTTCGTTAATCGGGAGGCTGAGCGGGAAAAAATTCGATTGGGGAGTCGTAACGGAACCGGTCGATCCGGCGAATCCGACGCGGGCGACCGATTACGACGTATACCCGGTGCTTGCCATCACGGAACAAGGCGAGAACAAGGATACGGCCTGGGAAGCGATCCGATATTTCATGAGCGAGGAATATGCGCGCGTGCATTCGAAAATCGGCCATACGCTTACCACCCGGATCGACGGCAGAGTGCAGGACGACCCGAATTTGGATCCATTCTACAAATTGCAAACGGGCGATTTCGAAGTGCAAGCTTTCCAAAGTGTAACGTTCCCGTTCGATGATCTATTGAACGAGCAAATTGCGGAAGTCGTCCAAGGCAAGAAGTCCGTCGAAGCGGCGCTGGAATATTTGCAATCGGAAGGGCAAAAGCGTCTGGACGAAGCGTGGATCGAGAAAGAAGCCGCCAAATGACCCGCTCGCCCGCGTCGGGTTGTCCGGAAATATGTTATAATTTTCCCACATACCATGTATGTGGGTTTTATTATATCCATGAGATACGGTTAGGAGTGTTCTATCGTGAAACGAAAACCGCAAGTGCTCGTCATCAGCAAATTGGAGCCGCCTGTCTATCAATCGATAGCCGAAGTTTGCGACATCGTGTCGTTGCGGCGGGCCGCTCCCGATTTTGGGCAACAATTGGCGGCATGCCTGCCGCAAATCGAAGGCATCATCGGCTCGGGCTTTCCGGTTGACGCCGCCTTGCTGCGCGAAGCGCCCAATCTTCGCGTTGTCAGCAATATTAGCGTAGGATATGAAAATTTGAATATTGTAGATATGACCGCGCATGGCGTTATGGCTACCAATACTCCCGATGTGCTCACGGAGACTACGGCGGATCTAATATTCGGTCTCATGCTTGCCGCCGCGCGCAGAATACCGGAGCTGGACCGGTATGTGAAGGAAGGCAACTGGAACAAATCGATCGGCAAGGAACGGTTCGGACTGGACGTTTACGGGAAAACGCTCGGAATCATCGGAATGGGGCGGATCGGCGCGGCCGTCGCCAGAAGGGCGAAACTCGGATTTCGCATGCCGGTGCTCTATTATAACCGTTCGCGCAACGAAGCGGTCGAGGCGGAAATCGGCGCAGTTTATACTTCGATGCCCGAATTGCTCGGTCAATCGGACTTTGTTTGCCTTATGGCGCCTTACTCGCCGGAAGCGGGAGTCTTGATCGGCGAGAAGGAATTTGATCTGATGAAAAAAACGGCGGTATTCGTCAACGGTTCCCGAGGGAAAAACGTGGACGAGCATGCGCTCGTTCGCGCATTGGAAAGCGGGCGCATCGCTGCGGCCGGCCTGGACGTCTACGAAAAAGAGCCGCTCGGGCCTCCGCATCCGCTGCTCGAGATGGATCATGCCGTTACACTGCCCCATATCGGTTCGGCTACCTACGACACACGATTGGAAATGCAAAAATTGGCTGCCCAAAACTTGCTCTGCGGCATTCAAGGGACGAAGCCGCCGAGTTTAATCAATGAAGATGTTTGGCTAAAACGCGCGCAAATGGGCAATTTATAATTGATTACGATTACGGGAGGAATGACAACGTTGCAAACTCAGCAGTCCGGGCAAAATCAGCCCCAAATGACGCCCAATCGAAACCAATTGTCGGAGAAGGAATTGCTTTATTTGAAAGACTTCTTATCTTGGGAGCTGCTCGCGATGAAAAAATGCAATGACAATGCAAATCGCTGCACCGATCCGCAAATGAAGACGCTCATGATGCAAGCCGGCCAGAAGCATCAGCAGCATTACGACACGCTGCTCGCGCATTTACAATAAGAAGACAAAGGAGAGACTCAAATGGCGACGCAAATTGCAATGCCCCAATCCGGCCAACTTCCGCAAGTAAAAGGCCCGGAAATGAATGACCGCGATTTGATCAACGATTTGTTGGCACAGGAAAAATATTTATGTTCGGGCTATAGCGTAGGGTTGAATGAAATGCAGAATCCGAAGCTGCATGAAGCGGTGCAAGGAATATTGAACGATACGCATACATGTCAATTCCAGTTGTTCGACATGATGTTTCAAAAAGGCTGGTACAAAATGAAAGCCGCCGATCAACAGGAAATTGCCCAGGCGCATAAGCAGTTCACCGATTATAAAACCCAATTTCCGACGTTTACGCCATAACGGACAAACCGCGCAGGCAGCCGCGATCGATGCGGCAAGCTTGCGCGGTTTTATATTGCCGGATTCGTTTAACCGGCAAAGCCGGGATCGATAAAAGGCGTCAACTGTCCGTCGTATACGATCCGCAATTCGTGAAGCGCGCGGGTGCAGCCGACGTACAGCAATTTGGCGTCGATGGCCCCGTCCCGGTAACGATGCGCGTCGGCGTCCATCACGATGACGGCATCGAACTCCAGACCTTTGGACAAATAGACGGGCAGGACGGATACGCCCCCGCGGTATTCGCTCTCGCTCCCGTCGATTAGATGTGCGTCTTGCCCCATCGTCTGCAGGAGGGCGTAAAGCTCCTTCGCTTCCTGCAGCGTCCTCGTCAGCAGCGCTGCCGTATTGTATTGTTCCCGGCGAAATTGTTCGAGCGCATCCCTGATCAGTTCCGGCCTCCGTTCGGCGCCGGCGCGAATGAGCTGCACTTGCCGCCCGCTCCGGAATACCGGAACGGCGAGCAGGTCGGTTCCGACTCCGCGCGATAATATCGTATTGGCAAATTCGATAATCTCCATCGTCGAGCGATAGCTTCGGGTCAAGGAGAAGTAGGCGGTCTCGCTTTCTTGAAACAGGGACTGCATCTCGCTCCAATGATGGATGCCCTGATAGGCATGAATGCCTTGCGACAAATCTCCTAATATCGTAAAGGAGTGATTGCGCACGAAACGATCCAATACGGCGATTTGAAAAGGAGAGAAGTCTTGAGCCTCGTCGATGACGATATGATCGAATTGCGCATCGCCGGAAATGCCGTGTAACTCGACATGAATATATAACAGCGCCGCCAAATCTTCCGTCTGAATCCGTTTATTCCGCAGCGCTTTGCCGGTCTCTTCCCAAACGGCCGCGGGAATGAGCCCCGACCTTTCCTCCGGCCAATCGCCGCTCCGTTTATGATCCGTAAAAATGGCCTTATAAAAAGAAAAAGCGTCGAGCTCGGGCCATTTTTTCGCATATGCCTTGATGCGCTGCGCCGACTTTTTCTTCTTTTCCTTCAGCTCCGCTTTCGATTGTTCGTTTTTGAGCTCCATTTCCGTCCAACGCGCGATTCTCGCCATGACGCGTTCTTTGCGTTTGGCGAGCGCGTAATGCTTATACTCCGTATGGAACCATTCCCGGATCGTCGCATAGGGCAATACGGCTCCGTCCCAAGGGGAATAGTCGGCCTCCGGAACGGCGCGCTCCTCGGCGCAGGCCAAGCATCGATCGATCAACGTACGGAAACGAATCGAGCCTTTGTAGCGGCCGGATACCGAATCGTTCAATTCGGGACGGCGGTCCGGAGATCCGAACCAATAGGCATGCCGTTCCGCCGGATCCGCGAGCGACGCGTCCGGTTCGAGCAATTCCATCGCCCAATCCGCAAACGTCCGCTGTTGAATATTGCCGACGCCCAGTTCGGGCAGTACGTCGGAAATATAGTCGAGGAACATATCGTTCGGTGCGAAAATGATCATTTTCTCCGCCCGAACCTGTTCCTGGTATTGATACAACAAGTAGGCGAGCCGATGCAGCGCGACCGTCGTCTTGCCGCTTCCCGCCACCCCTTGAATCATTAAAGCCGTATTCTTGGCGGCGCGAATGATCGAATCCTGTTCCGCTTGAATGGTAGAGACGATATCCCGCAGCCGGTTATCCTTATTTTCGCCCAACCGGTACAACAGAAATTCGTCCGATACGGCGGGTTGATCGCTTTCCCGGTTATAGGTGTCTACAACCCGCTGCAAGACCCGTTCGCGAATGACCAGGTTTCGCTTTAAAGAGACGAGCCCTTCGATGATGCCTTCCGGTGCCTGATAGGCGGCGGGACCGTCGCCTCCCGTAAACGAGTAGAACAGGCTGGCGATCGGCGCGCGCCAATCGATGACGAGCGGGTTGCCGCTCTCGTCCTCCTCTTCGTTCCCGCTCCGGTTGACGCCGATTTTGCCGATATAGAGCGGTGCGGTCCGATTCTGGTCCGAAGCCTGGAAATCGATGCGGCCGAAATAAGGCTCGTTGTACGCTTTGGCAAGCCGGTTCCGCCGCATTTCCCGGTTCTCTTCCAGCATTTGTTCCGTAAAATCGGGTCCGGCATAAACGGGGATATTCCGCAATCGTTGCAATTGGCGGTCGATTTCTTGCTTCGTTTCTTCAAGTCGATGCAACTCTTCTTGATAGGCACTTTGAAACGTGTCGTTCACTTTCAGTTACCTCCTAAGAATTTTTCCTCTTTGTCTGAAAAGAGTAAATAATATATCATATCTGCCAATGAAAAGCAATGAATTCCGATAGAGACGCATAATTTTTCAAAAAAATGGGACGATATGGTGGAAGGAAGGTGGAGCTATGTGCAGAAGATTTTCGTTGACGGCCGATTTGGAGGAAATCCAACAATATTTTCAAATCGATAAAGTGATGGTTCATTATAAAAACAGGTATAATATCGCTCCGACGCAGGAAGTGTCCGTTGTGTTGTCAGAACGGGGAGAACGCTGTTTGGATTCGTATCGTTGGGGCTTCTTCCCTTTTTGGGGCCGGGATGCGATCAACGCCGACTTTCGCTCGGTCGAGGAAAATCCGGCCTACCGCAAGATGGTGGACCGGCAGCGCTGCGTCATTCCTTGCAGCGGGATGTATTACTGGAAGGAAGTGGGCAGGAAACGTTATCCGGTACGGGTCGTTATGCGCAGCGGCAACGTATTCGGCATTGCAGGATTTTACGAAGTATGGAGAGATACGCGCAAAGAGGAATTTCGCACATTCACGATTTTGACGACGGATCCGAACCCGCTCATTCGGGAATTCGACCGGAGAATGCCGGTCATCTTGGAACGGGACGCCATGGAGGAATGGCTCGACACCGGAATCACGGACAAACGGCATTTGCATTCTTTGATGAAATCGTACGACGTTTCTCAAATGCTTGCTTATCCGGTCTCGCCGATCGTCAGCAACGAATGGCAGGATAATTCCGAATGCGTGGAGAAGATGGACGTTAACCTGGCTTGGGTGAAAGAGTGAAGAGACGGATCGGAGGGATGCGGATGTGCAGATCCCTCCTTTATATGCAAGGGAGATTATCGGTTTGGCGAGCGCAATTGTTGCGGCTTGGCAGCCGGTAATCTCTTTTTTTGCGTCTGCCGGCGAATCTTCGGGAGGCTCGCCATTACGCGAAACCATCCGGAACGATCCAGACGATCGATCTCATGACGCTCGAACTCGGCGTTTTTTTCTATAAAGTAAGGATGTTGCAGCATGACGTTTCTCACCACCATTTTTTCATTTCCTTTTTGTTACATTCAATGTATCATGATAAAAGTGGCATAAAAATGGTATAGTTAGTTTATATATTTCCCCTTTTAGGTGGTGAGGCCAATGCAATTATTGATTCAATATCATCAATTATACGTCAACCTGTCTTCCGACAGCGTGAAAGAAGAAATTCCGGTTACGCTGGAACAATTGGCGAACGTGCTTTATTGTTCTTTGCGCAACGTACGTTTCATATTGAAGAAAATGGAGCATGCCGGTTGGATTTGCTGGACGGCGGGAAGAGGCAGAGGAAACCGTTCGCAGCTTACGCTGCTGGTGTCGGCAGACGAGTTGATCGTTCGGGAAATGAAATCGCTGCTAGCGCGCGGCAATATTAAAGCGGCAATGGAATTGATTCGGCTGCCGGATGTCGGCGAAGCGGCCAAAGCGTATTTTGCCGGTTGGATGACGGATCATTTCGGATACGAAGAACTGCATGAGGACGGCAAGAAGCTCGATATTTTGCGTTTTCCCGTTCCCCGCAAAATCACAACCCTCAATCCGGTAGAGGTGCAATATGCGATCGATCAGTCGTTAGTCAATCATATTTTCGATACGCTCGTCCGCTATGATCCACAGAAACGCACGGTACTGCCGCATATTGCTTATCATTGGGAGGTCAATGAGGAACGAACCTTGTGGACGTTATATTTGCGCAAAGGGATTCGGTTTCATTCCGGGAAAGAGCTGCAGGCAAGAGACGTGGCTTATTCCTTGTCCCGCAGCAAACATAGATTTGATTTGCCGAGCAGTTGGCTGTTCAACCTCATATGCGAGCTGCGAATCTTCGATCCGTATGCGCTGCAAATCCAATTACGCTCGCCCAATTATTTGTTTTTGCGATTTCTGGCTTCATCGGAAATGGCAATCGTACCGGAAGCGGAGCGCGGCGGCGAAGAGGCGGGAACATGGAAACCGATCGGGACCGGCCCGTACCGGGTGAAGCATTACGATGAATACAACTGCGTTCTGGAGGCGTTTCCGGATTATTTCCTCGGCCGCTCCCAATTGGATCGGATCGACATTTGGGCCGTCCCGGAGGAAATCTCGATCTCGGAACAGACAAAGAAGGAAATGCATCTGCTCGTTAGCCATGGCAACCGCAACATTATTCCGCCTTCCGCGGATTGGAAGGCCGAATCGCGGCTGGAAACCGGCTGCAATCTATTGACTTTCAATATGAAAAAGCCGGGGCCGCATCAGCATCCTTGCTTCCGCCAAGCGGTTCATCATGCCATCGACCGGGATGGAATGGCGGCCTATATCGGCGGCGAACGTCCCGCTTTTCCGGCCCAAGGGTTTCTGGCACAGGCCGAGGAGGGGGGAGAAGATCCCGCATTCGATAGGGAGCTCGCGAAAGTGCTGCTGCGCAGCGCCGATTATAAGGGAGAAACGCTGCAGTTGCATTTGACGGCTTGGCATGAGCCGTCGGGACGTTGGCTGCAGCGGCAGTGCGCCGAAGCGGGCATTCAAATCGAAATCGTCGTGCTGCCGGTAGCGGAAATGTTCCGCTCCGACCGGTTGCGGGAGGCCGATCTTTCGTTGTTCGGCATCGTCGCCTGGGAAGATATCGACCTTTCGTTTTTGGATATGTATCAGTCTCCTTCTTCGATTAGAGCTCACTTGTCCGAGCCTTTAATGCGGAAGTTGGACCGCCTCGCCGACAAAATATTGCAAGAACCGGAACATAGCGGACGCGTTCGCAACATTCAAAGAATCGAATCGCTGATCCGGGATAGCCATGAAGTGCTGTTCCTATTGCATCGCACGCAGCAAATCATGTTCAATCCGATGATGCGCGGCGTAAGATTAAACCCGAACGGCTGGATCGATTTCACCAAAGTTTGGTTTCAACCGGGCATGAAGGAACCGTGGATCTATTATTCGGAAGAATCGCAATGATCATCGTTATCGGCTCTATCATAAGGGGGCTTAGCCTATGCTTATAGATATAGATTTCAAATCTGTCTTTACGGAACAAAATATTTTCATGTGGCTGGAGCAATACCGGTCCTACGGTCCGCTCCCGGGCATTCTGCTGACGTTTCTGAAATCGTTCGTGCCGCCGTTGCCGACGATCGTGCTGGTGGGGGCCAATGCCGCCGCTTATGGCCTTTGGCTCGGATTTCTCTATTCTTGGATCGGCATCGTCGCCGGCTGTCTTGCATCTTTTCTCATCATTCGGAAAATTGCGGGCCATCGCTTCATCGAACGCTGGTCCCGGAAGCCGAAAGTGCAAAAAAGTATGGTCTGGATTCGCCGCAATGCGTTCAGCTACGTGTTTGTGCTTAGCATTTTCCCGGTCGGTCCGTTTGTGCTTGTCAATGCCGCCGCGGCCGTGGCGAAGATGTCGGCGCGATCGTTTCTCGTCGCCATTGTGTTCGGGAAAGCGATTATGGTATTTACCGTCTCGCTGATCGGACACGACATTTCGCAATTTATCCGCTATCCGGAAAAAATCGTTTACGTGCTGCTCTTTTTGTTCGTTTCCTGGTTTTTGTGCAAAAAGATAGAGAGCCGGTTGACGCGGCAAGAACTAGAGACTCGATCGGAAGCGCAAGGATAGAACGAGTATCATTCTATTTTGAGCAAAGGAGTTTTCTATGGGAATTTTTCGAGATTTGATGTGGTTTTTCCGGATGGAGAAAAAAAGCTACGGGATCGGCGTCATTTTCCTCGTTCTCGTATCCGCCATCAATTTGCTTCCGCCGTATATCGTGGGCGTCATCGTCGACTCCATTCAAACGAAGTCGCTGACGCCCGAAATATTGTTGAAGTGGGCGTTGTTTATCTTTGCGATCGCTTGGCTCGCTTACTGGTTCCGCTACATTTGGCGGGTATTGATCTTCGGCTCCGCGCTGCGGCTCGGCAGGCTGCTGCGAAACCGGTTGTACGAACATTTTACGAAAATGTCGCCGCGGTTTTATCATAAACGGAGAATCGGCGACATGATGGCGCATTCCACAAACGATGTGCAGGCAGTGGAAACGACGGCGGGGGAAGGCATTTTGACGCTTGTCGACTCGATCACGATGGGCGGTCTCGTCGCCGTCATGATGGCGGTCATCGATTGGCGCCTGACGCTCATCGTCTTGTTGCCGATGCCGTTTATGGCCTGGGCGACAAGCTATTTCGGCACGCTGCTGCATCGGCACTTTCATCATGCGCAGGCCGCGTTTTCCGATTTGAACGATAAAGTGCAAGAGAACGTCTCCGGGGTTCGCGTCATTAAAGCGTTCGGACAGGAGGAAGCGGAGAAACGATCGTTTGGCGACCTGTCGGCCGATGTCGTTCGCAAAAATATTGCCGTCGCCAAGATCGACTCCTTGTTCGACCCGACCATCTCGCTGATCGTCGGCATCTCGTTTATGCTCGCTGTCGGGTTCGGCGCCGTGTTCGTCGTGCGCGGACAAATGTCGTTAGGGGAATTGACGACATTTACGATTTATTTGGGACAGTTGATTTGGCCGATGCTCGCCTTCGGATTGCTGTTCAACATCGTCGAGCGGGGACGCGCTTCCTATGACCGTATTTCTTCCTTGCTTGCGAAGAAGCCGGATATCGCCGATCGCGAAGGCGCGAGCGCGGAAGTTCCCGCCGGCGATGTCATCTACCATATTTCTTCTTATTCGTACCCGGAGCAACAAATCGCGGCGCTGCGGGATATCCGCTTCAGCTTGCCGGAAGGGCGGACGCTTGGCATCGTTGGAAGAACGGGAAGCGGGAAGACGACGCTGCTTCGGTTGCTCTTGCGCGAATTCGACCTCGGCTCGGAGAACGGCGACATCATGATCGGCGGCACATCGATATACGATGTCAAACTCGAGGCGCTGCGCGCCGCGATCGGCTATGTGCCGCAGGATCATTTTCTGTTCTCGGCCACGATTGCGGAGAATATCGCATTCGGCAAACCTGACGCGAGCCTGGAGGAAATTCAGGCTGCCGCGCGCGCGGCTTGCATTCATGACGATATTGTTCAGTTTCCGGACGGCTACGGCACGATGGTCGGCGAACGCGGCGTAACGTTGTCGGGCGGGCAGAAGCAGCGGATTTCAATCGCCAGGGCGTTTCTGGCGAATCCGCATATTCTGATGCTTGACGATGCGCTCTCCGCGGTCGACGCGAAGACGGAAAGCGGCATTCTGCAAGAGCTGGAGCAAAACCGGCGCAATAAAACGACTCTGATCTCGGCTCACCGGTTAAGCGCAATCGAGCACGCCGATTTGATCGTCGTGCTGGAGCGGGGCGAAATCGCCGAAAGAGGCACGCACGCGCAATTAATGGAAGCGCGAGGCAAATATTACGACATGTATATGAGACAGCAATTGGAATCAAGCGTAGCGGAAGGGGGGGCGTGACGATGGAAGAAAGGCAACCGATGGAGAAAATTTCGAAAAACCGGACGCTGCGCCGATTATTCGCCTATATGAAGCCGCATAAGAAGGAACTGACGATTGCGTTTATAATTTTGGCGTTCGCAACGGCTTCGAGTGTGGCGGGCCCGAAAATCGTGCAAATATTTATCGATGATTATTTGGCGCCGCGCCATTGGGATTGGAATGCGATCGTCGTCCTGGCCGCCCTGTACTTTGGTCTGCACCTCGTGTCCGTCGTACTGACGTACGTTCAGCTCGTAAGCTTCAATAAAATCGCTTTGTGGATCATTCAAAAAATTCGGATGGACGTTTTCGGCAAAGTGCAAAGCTTGGGGCTCTCATTTTACGATCGTACCCCGGCGGGAAGCTTGGTCTCGCGCATTACGAACGATACGGAATCGATCAAAATGATGTTTGTGAGCGTGTTGTCGACATTCGTTCAAAATATTGTGATGCTGATCGGTATTTTTATCGGAATGTTCTTCCTCGATGTAAAGCTTGCGGCCTATTGTTTGGTACTGGTGCCGCTCATTCTGTTATTAATGCATACGTACCGCAAGCTAAGCTCGAGAGTGTTCCATATTTCGCGCGAGAAATTAAGCCGCATTAATACGAAATTGAACGAATCGCTGCAAGGAATGCATATCATTCAGGCGATGCGGCAAGAGAAGCGGTACCGGGCCAGTTTCGAGCAAACGACGGGCGAACATTATGCCGCCGGACTGAAGCAAATTAAATTGAACGGATTGCTGGTGCGGCCCGCGGTCGATTTATTGTATTTGCTGGCTTTGCTCTTGGTGCTTAGCTTCTTCGGCGTCCAATCGTTCGCCGGGCCGGTAGAGATCGGGGTTCTATATGCCTTTATCAATTATTTGGAGCGTTTCTTCGAGCCGATCAATATGATGATGTTTCGCTTGACCGAATTCCAGCAGGCGATCGTTTCGGCGGAACGCGTCTTTGGATTGATCGACGAAGAGGAACTGGCGCCGACGGGGCAAGGCGATGAGCGGCCCAAAATCGTGCAAGGGCGCATCGAGTTTCAGGATGTCAGTTTCTCCTATGACGGCAAGACGGATGTATTGAAGCATATATCGTTTGTCGCCAATCCGGGAGAGACGGTCGCCTTGGTCGGACATACCGGAAGCGGCAAAAGCTCGATCATTAATCTGCAAATGCGCTTCTATCCGGTACATCGCGGGCGAATTCTGATCGACGGGGTGCCGCTCGAGCGTTACGACGACGAAGAACTGCGCCGCGGCATCGGGTTGGTGCTGCAGGACCCGTTCTTGTTTGCCGGCGACATAAAACATAACATCCGACTGCATTCGGAGGATATAACCGATGAAGAAGTGGAGCGGGCGGCGCGATTCGTCCAGGCGGACTCGTTCATCAGGCAATTGCCCGGCGGGTACGACGAGCCGGTAGGGGAGCGGGGAGCGACGTTCTCGAGCGGACAGCGCCAACTGCTGTCGTTTGCGCGTACGATGGCCCGCAACCCGAAAATTCTCGTATTGGACGAAGCGACGGCGAGCGTCGATACGGAAACGGAGGAAGCGATTCAGGAGGCGCTCCATGAAATGCGGAAAGGCCGAACGACGATCGCGATCGCGCATCGGCTGTCAACGATTCAAGACGCGGATTTGATTCTCGTCCTGCATCAGGGCGAAATCGTGGAGCGGGGAACGCATCAGCAGCTGCTGTCTCAACAAGGCCTGTATTACCGCATGTATTTGCTGCAGCAAGGTGCGGATAAAGAAAAGGTTTGCTAGGGCGAACATGAAATCAAAACGTAATCGAAATGTAATCTATTTTTAATAAATATTACCAATTATCGACATTAAATTTATATTCCCGTTCATATAATAGAGACACGCTTAGGAAATCTAAGTGAAATAACGGGAGGGACCGGAAATGGAAGAGAACGAAGTATTGTTGTCTGAAGAAGAAGTTGCTGAAGCAGTAAACGAAGAAGAAAGCGGCGACGCAGCCGAAAGTGATGCAGTCGAAGAAGGGGAAGCAGAAGCTGAAGCCGAGGCGGAAGAAGAAGCGGAAGCGGCTGCTGAAGAAAGTGACGCAGAGGCGACGGAGTAACGTTTTTTCCCATTCTCGTATCGAGTCTTGCGGCACTGGAATCATAAACTGTCATTCACGTAAATAAAACCTGTTCAAGAGATTGAATAGGTTTTATTTTCGTTTGTAGCACAATAGAAGTCGGTCGCGCATGGACTCCGGCAGCGGTTTTTCGCATAGGGAGGCGGCGTTCTGCGTTGTCGTGAAGAAAATCACTTTCGTTCGGCGCTCTGAGAGCCTCAAATGTCTTTAGGAGCGAAGGGACGTAAGAGCCTGCGGGCAAAACGCAACGTTTCCGTGGCACCGGCGTCCGAATGAGGCTCTAAAGGAAGTGACAGACGTTATTTCGCCGCTTGAACCTATTTTTGAAATGTAACGGATCTGAGCGACCTTATTTGGCTTTTTTCATGCGAAAAACGCGAAATATGAGCATATAGCGGCGTATAGTTCCGTTACAATTTCAATTGGGCCGAATTTTCGGAAATAACGGCCGTGACATCCGTTAGAGTTTATGCCTGGATTTTAGCCCAGTCGTTTCATTTTGCGGCATTCTCTACAGTTAGATTGGCCTAGAAATCGATATTGCCGGTGTAAGAGCACTGGCGTTGTATTAAATCTTCTAGCTGGGATGCGGTACCATAGAAATATAACGGATTTGCGAGGTCTTATTTTTTAAATTCCAGTCGAATATTTGGAATTAACGGATTTTCGAACCGTTAACATGTCGCGATCGGCTGAAAATCCTTGGTTTTTTGAAGTTTCGACAAAAATAGAGCCCTCAAAATCCGCTAACTCCGCCAAAATTGCGTTATTGGATCAAATAAGGCCTCCAAAATCCGTTAACCTTGTTCATCCCTATCGCAATCACCGGCTTGAAACGCAGTAAAACATTCGGTGCAACGCTAGTGGCGTAAGATCCAAATTAGCTGCAGGAATCGGAGTAATTCTTTCGCGTGCTTCAAAACGAGTGAATTAGATCCGGTTTTTACCGTTACTTCTATCTTGCGGCGATCGGGCAAATCGATAGAGCGGGATACGAGATGGGATGGAACGAAGTAATGATAGACGAGCGAAGCGGAGCATATCCGAAAGTGAATCGGCGCAATGGCTGCCGGCTCGCTTAAAAGTTCGGGAAACGCGGGGTTGAAAAAAATCCGTCCTACGCTCTCTATGAGTGCGGGACGGATTTGTATTCTTTATATTGATCTACGAGGTGATTACTCCGTTACCGCCGCCGCAAACAATCCCTTGTCCGAAATTTCCTGATGGATATCTTCGATATATTTATCCAGACAGGAACAGTAATAATCTTTATAACAAATCGAGCATGGCTTGTTTAACAATCTGGTAATGCTCAGCGGTTTCCATGTTGGTTGATTGGTGTAGAAAATGCGGCTTTTCGTTTCGTTCGTGAACGTTATAATGAACTGATATAATCCTTCTGCTTTATTGGAATCGGATAGTTCGAAGTTTTTGATTGACATTTTGTAGGGCATTCTTATCAACCTCGTTTCTATAGGATGAATTAGTAGCTTTAAAATAATAGAGTATAATACATAGAAATGTCAATGGAAATTCGGTTTCACGCTCATAAAAATTTTCAATGGCACCGATAATGCCGGATGAAATTCATGCAACGATCGTCGTCCAACGTTGACGCGTTGGAGAGTGGCGTTTTTTGTTTCCAGGATCTATATAGCAACATTATAAATAAAAATGTTTACAAATTTGCATGTGGAAGTTAAAATTTTCTATACAAACAAAAAAGTGTATAAGCAATGCCGCCGCCCGCATTGCTTTGCCGAAGGAGAGGAAGGATCATGGAGCGTCTATGGACGAAACCATTTATTCAGATGACATTGGGAATGCTTATTCTATTCACGGGATTTTATTTGCTTTTGCCGACGATGCCGCTCTTTATTAAACAGCTCGGGGGCAATGAATCGCAGGTTGGATTGGTAGCGGGATTGTTTACGTTGACTGCCGTCATTTTTCGTCCGATCGCCGGAGGATTGCTGGACCGCTACGGCAGGCGCCCGTTCATTCTTTGGGGATTGATGCTCTTCACCTTCTCCATGTATTTGTACGACTGGATCGGAGTAATTGTACTGCTAATGGCGGTGAGGATATTGCATGGGGTTAGCTGGGCATTTTCTACGACCGCTGTCGGAACGGCGATTACGGATATGATTCCCGACTCTCGCCGCGCAGAGGGGATGGGCTGGTTCGGCTTGTCGTCGACGTTGGCGATGGCCGCCGGGCCGATGATCGGCATGTGGATCATTTCGAATCATTCGTTCCACGTCCTGTTTCTCGTCGCCACCATCCTTTCCATCATCGCTCTCGCCTTAGCCTTTATTACGAAAATGCCGTATCATCAGAAGGGAGAAGCGGGCAAGATACAATTTTTCGAAAAATCGGTTTTTTCCGTCACGATAGCTATTTTCTTTCTGGCGGTATCCTATGGCGGAATTACGACCTTTTTACCGCTGTTTTCCGAATCGATCCATGTCAACGCCGGCACGTTCTTCTTGGTCTACGCCCTGTCGCTTACGATCGTCCGGCCGATTGCGGGTAAGCTGTCGGATCGGTACGGCGAGGCGGCCGTCATCGTTCCGGCGCTCGGAGCCGTGATTCTGGCTTTGGTCGTGCTTAGCTTCGCTACCGGGTTTACAGGCGTTATCGTCTCGGCTGTACTATACGGGATCGGCTTCGGTTCCGCCCAGCCGTCGCTGCAAGCAGCGACCTTGCGTCTAGCCGGGCCGGACCGGAAAGGGGTAGCCAACGCCTCCTTTTTCACCGCTTTCGACTTAGGAATCGGTCTCGGGGCGATCGTACTGGGATGGGTATCCCAATATACCGGCTATCAAATCTTGTACATTGTAAGCGCCGTCTCGGTATTCGTTTCCATGATCATCTTCGCCGTGTTCGTAAGGCGATTGTTGAAGAGCAGAAGAACGGCGGAATAAAAGCAAGGAAGCCCCCGGCGAGCTCTTCGGGCTAGGGGATTTTCCGCTAATCGGCGGCAATTCAAGGCTATCCGGATTGGTACAACGATTTTGCAATAAAGTGGCCCTTACTATGGCCTACGCATTCGTGATAGGATGGACAAAAGCATCCACTATATAACGGAAACGGAGGCAAGAAGATGAAAATATTCGTAGCAGGGGCTGCAGGCGTAATCGGACGATTATTGCTTCCTAAACTGATAGAGGCCGGCCATCAAGTCGTTGGCATGACGCATCGCGAAGAGCATGTTGACATCATACGCAAGAGCGGAGCCCGTGCGTTCTTGGCCGACGCTTTCGATCGGGAGGCCATCATGTCGGCGATTGCCGCTGAACGGCCGGAGGCGGTCATTCACCAGCTTACCTCGTTGCGCGATTGGAATCTTGAGGAGAATGCCAGAATCCGGATCGAAGGCACCCGGAATTTGGTCGATGCCGCCAAAGCGGCGAATGTTTCGCGAATCGTCGCGCAAAGCATTAGCTGGGCCTATGAGCCGGGAGAGTCGCCTGCGGCGGAAGATGTTCCCTTAGATATTGCAGCGCCGATGCCAAGGAAAAGGACGATTGAAGGCATAACGGCTCTGGAACGGGCAGCGGCTGAACTACCGAATCATGTCATATTGCGATACGGCATGCTGTACGGCCCGGGAACTTGGTATGACCGCCAGGGGATGATGGCCGATAAAGTTCGGCGCAAGGAAGTGCCGGCGACGAACGGAGTAACCTCCTTCGTTCATGTCGAGGATGCGGCCCATGCGGCTCTGCTCGCATTGGACTGGCCGTCCGGCCCGGTCAACATTGTGGACGACGAACCGGCGCCCGGAACCGAATGGCTGCCTGTTTATGCGAGTGCAGCAGGTGCGCCGGAGCCCGGATTCCAAGCGGGGAGCAATCGCGGCGAGCGCGGGGCGTCGAACTTCAAAGCCCGCAACGAGTACGGTTGGGAGCCGTCGTATCCGACATGGAGGACGGGATTTGGCAAGACGATGGCTTGACGACAGGCCAAGGTCGCTCGATCGCAGCAATCGACAAGAAATCGCAAGCGGATCCGTATGTTACAATGAAGGATAAATGATTGGAAGGAGATAAGACGATGTGCCGAAATATTAAGAGATTGTACAATTTCGATCCTCCGGCGACCGACGAGGATATTCGGGCCGCTTCGCTCCAATTCGTGAGAAAGCTGTCAGGCTTCCAGAAACCTTCGAAAGCGAACGAGGAAGCGTTCCATCGCGCCGTTGATGAGGTCGCCGCCGCCGCGCGGAAATTGCTGGATTCGCTCGTAACCAATGCCGAGCCGCGTAATCGCGAAATCGAAATCGAACGAGCCCGCCTCCGATCCGTGAAAAGGTTCGGTGTAAAATAAAACGGCAGTAAATCGAATAAATGGGGGAGGGAAAGCCGCGGAACGCGGCTTCTCCTATTATTTCGTGATACGCGATAAGTTCTTCCGTTAGAAAGGCAGCTTGACGATAAAGGTTGAGCCGCGCCCCGGTTCGCTGGTCGCTTCAATCATTCCTTGATGGGCCAATACGAGCTCCTTGGCAATCGCCAGCCCGAGTCCCATGCCGCCGTTGTTGCGCGTGCGCGCTTCATTCGTTCGGTAAAATCGGTCGAAAATATAAGGCAAATGCTCGGGATCTATGCCGTCTCCCGTATCGGAGATCGAAATGCGCAGGAAGTCGCGTTCCTTCCCGGAGGCGGTTTCCTCCTCCAATCGAATCGCAATCGCGCCGCCCGCAGGGGTATGGCGAACGGCATTTACCAGCAAATTCAGAAATACTTGCGTCATACGGTTCGGATCGATAACAACCGTTGTTCGGTCCGTCGCGCAATGCATCGTTACGGTAATTTCTTTCCGGTCCGTGTCGACGGCGATCCGGTCGTTAACACGTTCCAGCAGTTTCTTCACGTCGGTATCCTTCCGCTCAAACGGAAGTCTCCTTGCTTCGGCAAGCGATAATAGATGCAGATCGTCGACAAGCCGGGTTAACCGGATCAGCTCGTCCTGTAACGGAAGCAGTTGCTCCGGGTCGACCGCGCGGCCGCTATGTTGAATCAAATCCAAATGGCCGCGAAGAATCGTAAGCGGCGTTCGCAGCTCATGAGCGACGTCTGCGACCAAATTTCTCCTCACTTCCTCGGCGCGTTCCAGTTGATAGGACATGGCGTTGAACGATTCCGCCACTTTGCCGTATTCGTCTTTGGCCGAGACGGGGACTTGTATGCCTAAATTTCCTTGCCCTAACCGATCGATCGCGGGAAGCAGCGAAGCGAGAGGAGCGGTCAGACGCTTGGACAACCAGAAGGCGACCGCCAGCGAAGCGATGACAATGACGATGGCGCTGGCGAATAACAGAAACGTGACCGAACTGCTAATCCCAACCCGCATCTTCGCTACATTCGCAACTTCCTCATCGTAATAGTACAAATAAGCGACCGTTTCTCCTTTGCTCTCTACGGCGCTGCGAATGCCCAATCGGAAGATCATTTCATGCACAGCGTCCCCGGCCGCATACAGTTGATCCCATTCCGGCGACAACAGCATTACGCTGGCGTTTCGATGCGCCGAGAAAACCGCTTTGTCCAGCCGGATGCGTTCTACATTATGCCAAGAACCACCGTTATTTTCATAATATTCGGTAAACAAAGCGGACAATTCCCCGATTTCCGCATGCCTATCCGTCAGTCCCATATAATCGAGCGAGGCTCGCACAACGAATTGAGTGATGAGAACAAATATAAGACTCATAGCGATAATAACGGACGCCATCGCCCAGAACAGTTTGCGCCTAACGCTCATAACGCGTTACCGAACCGGTATCCGAATCCGTAAACGGTTTGAATATAAACCGGGTTTGACGGATCGTCACCGATCTTCCTGCGAATTCGGCTAATATGCGCGTCCACCGTTCGTTCGTCATTCAATATGTCGTCTTCCAGCGCCGCCTGCAACAATTGCAACCGGCTATACACGATACCGGGTTTGGAGGCGAGCGTAATCAGCATTTTAAATTCCGTCGGCGTAAGCGAAATTTCCTTATCTCCCCGCCAGACGCGGCATTGCGATTCCGATATCGTCAACTCTCCGCGTTTCAAGGTTTGCTCCGCGCTCTGGCTCCCATGCAATCTTCGCAATACGGAGCGGATGCGGGCAACGAGTTCCCGCAAGGAAAACGGCTTCGTCAAATAGTCGTCGGCGCCGATTTCCAGGCCGATAATTTTATCGGTTTCCTCGGTTCGGGCCGTGACCATAATAATGCCCATTTGACTGATTTTGCGCAATTCCCTGCATACGTCAATACCGCTCATCTCCGGCAGCATCCAGTCCAGCACGACGAGAGCGGGTTGATGCGCAATCGCTTTATTCAACGCTTCTCTGCCTGTTGCGGCGGTTATAATATCGAATCCTTCCTGACGCAAGAACGGTTCCATAAATTCAATGACTTTCGTTTCGTCATCCACCAACAGCAATGTATGGGGCATCGCCGTCACCTCCTTCACCTGCGGATCATTATACACGGTTTTTGGTTGACTTTGGGAAATTTCAACGAAAAAGCAAGGGTTCATCATAAGTTCACAACATTTTGCTGTTAGTATACCAAGTAACAATGTGAGATCAACAATGATTCAGAAAGGATGGGGTTATCATGACAAGCGAAAACAAAGCGGGGGGACGGGTGCGATTTTCGTGCATCGCGTTCGTCTGTCTGGCATGGGGACTCGTCGCGTGCGTCGCCATACAAACGTTCATCGCCGGGCTGGCCGTATTTACGAATCCGATTCATTGGTTCAGGCATACCGTCTTCGTTCATATTTTCGAATATTTGCCGCTCTTTATGCTGTTGTTTGCATGGATCGGGAAGTTGCCGGCAAGGATGCGTTGGGAAAGCGGAGGTTTATTGCTGCTGATCTTTTCACAGTATATGACTGCGAATTTGCCTGGGGCAGGAGCGATGCATCCGGTCGTTGCTTTGATTATGTTCTGGCTTTCTATTGCTGTGGCGAAACGGTCGACACGATTCATCCGCCGCGCTGCCGGTTCCGAACGGAACCGCGCTTGACCGAACGTTCAAGTTGGTCTCGTCCGTGGATATTTTATTGACCGTTGCGTTCGTTATCGTCTCCGGCATATCGCTTCATCTTATAGGCATGTGCAATACGGAGCGGTTTCGCATGATCGTTATCGGTCTCTATACGGCGTTAAGCTTCCTGCTTTTCTTGTTCCTCTGGTGGTCGAATCCGGTATAAAAACGATTTCTACGGGAAATCTATGAACATTTAACCCAGCCTACCATCGAACGGCTACCGAAGCTTATACTACAGGAGGTTTTCCATGACTAGCTTAGCGTTAAAAATTGTGATGTGTCCTTTGGGCGTAATTATCGCTTCCTGGTTGTTTACAAATGTTCAATACAGCGCTTATTACCAGCCGATTATCGTAGGATTGATCCTTGCCGGAGTAGGGATCGTGATGGAGTATATGTTCCTTAAGAAAGGAACGTTATGGATCAGTACGCTAATGGATTTTATCGCCTCGGCGATCATCGTTTATTTTGCGTCCAACTTGTTTGCGGGAGCATCGGTTTCATTTTTTGGAGCCATCTTGACGGGAATTCTGCTTGCCGCGATCGAATATTTTGTACACCATTGGTTAATCCGAAGCGGAAAAACGCAGAAATCGCCTGCATAACCGACGGATACGGAAGGAAGGTCCGGATATGGATATCAACCTGTCTTACGGAAGCGACTACCATGCCATACCCGCCGTTTCGCTGGAAAGCGGCGCCTCACACGAAGTTTCGTCAGACTTGCTCTGTTTCACCGTTCAAATCGTAAACGTCGTTTTTGCGGGCCATCCGGATCGCGGGGAATGGGTATTGGTGGATGCGGGAATGCCTGATTCTGCCGACCGCATCATTTCCGCCGCCAACAACCGGTTCGGCGCAAACGGCAAACCGAAAGCCATTTTGTTGACTCATGGGCATTTCGACCACGTCGGAGCGATCATCGAATTAATCGAGCATTGGGACGTTCCGGTATATGCGCATGAATTAGAGATGCCGTATTTGACAGGCAAACGCAGCTATCCGTCTCCCGATCCGACCGTCGAGGGCGGCTTCGTCGCCAAGATGTCCCCGATGTTTCCGGTCGAGCCGATCAACCTTGGCCGCTATGCGAACAAGCTTCCGTCCGACGGAACCGTTCCCGGCATGCCCGGTTGGCGCTGGATCCATACGCCGGGGCACACTCCGGGCCATGTTTCCTTCTTCCGGGACGCCGATCGGACGCTCATCGCGGGCGATGCGTTCGTTACCGTCAGGCAGGATTCGCTGTATAAAGTGTTGATCCAAGAGCAGGAAATTAGCGGTCCGCCCAGATATTTAACCCCCGATTGGCAAGCCGCGAAGGAATCGGTTCATAAGTTGACCGCATTGAAGCCCTCAGCGGCCGTTACCGGCCACGGACTGCCGGTGTCCGGCGACTTGCTGGCGGAAGGATTGCGGAATTTGGATCGGAATTTCGATCGATTCGCCGTTCCCGACTACGGAAAATACGTCCAATAAATCCTATATCCGAAGACGAAATAGCCGGTTGCAAGCCCCCCTTGACGTACGACTGCGGTCGTACTATATTGTTTATATGCCATTATCGGTATAAGTAAGAAAAAGCCCTACCGAATGTAACGGCTGAGCAATATAGCTAACAAGGAGATTCGATATGGCTATTATCATTGTATTGCTTATGATGACCGCAATCTGGTTCATCCGTCGGATTTGGCCGGTTACGGGCGTAACTTACGTCGATTCCGTCGATTCGGATATGCTGCAATCTCGAGGGAATAATCGGGAGAATGTGAAAATTATCGACGTCCGGGATGCGGTGGATTACGAAACCTGCCATCTGTCCGGCGCAATTAATATCTCGATCGGACGATTGCCGTATGTATGGAAAAAAGAATTATCGCCTGGCGAACCGGTTTTAATTCTCGCCGACAGTCCGTATAAAAGCAAGAAAGCGGCTCGTATGCTGAAAAACAAAGGTTTCCGGCAAATTTATGCGTTGCGGGAGAAGAAGTGCGCATAATGGGGGACGGGGATGCAAAGCTTAACCCTCGCGCAGTAAAGGAGATGCGATGGAAACGGTTTATGACAATCTCGTCATTCCCTCATTAACCGGCAATATTCGTAACGATATTTACAGCTTCCTTGTCCGCAATCATTGCCCGCAGACGGCGGAGCATTGCATGAAGGTCGGGGAGGAAGCGGGAGAGATCGCGCGGCGGTACGGATACCATGATCCGGAGGCGGCCGAATATGCCGGTTATTTGCACGATATTAGCGCAGTGTTCCCGAACGAGATTCGGATTCGGGTATCGGAGCGGCTTGGCATCGAAGTTTTGCCGGAAGAAAGAACGTTTCCGATGATTATTCATCAGAAAATATCGAAGGCGATGGCGCGGCAGCTTTTTCAGATCGAAGAGGATGCGATTTTGAATGCGGTCGGCTGCCATACGACGCTAAGAAAAGGAGCCGGCGAGCTGGACAAAATTTTGTTCGTCGCCGATAAGATCGAATGGGATCAATCGGGAACGCCCCCGTATTTGCACCATATCGTTCAACAAATGGAAATATCGCTCAATCATGCGGCCTTCGCCTATATTCGTTATTTATGGGATCAACGGGATAAATTGAGAGTCGTTCATCCTTGGCTCGCGGAAGCGTATGAGGAACTGGGATCTTGCATAGAAGCGGCGAGATAAAATAAAATGCATGCAGTCCATAAGTGTTCGATTTATGGACTGTTTTATTGTTTTTACATCAGAATAACAAAAATAAGCAACAAAGGTTCCGGGATTCGTTTATAATGGAGCTGTTCCAGAAGTCTTAAGACGGACTTAGAGCATGCTCCTTTTTATATTATTTACATACGGCCCCTCCTTGAGACGGGGGACAATTCATACCAAAGGTCGTTGTTATTTAGTCGCTTTATGCGTTAGGTTTAATATATAAAGAGCATTCATTTTCTAGTTCAAATAAAGGAATTGATAAAGGATTGGTTTGATGTTGACGAATAACCGGTATTTACAATGGCTGCATACTTATGAGAGACGAGTGTTTCGATGGTTTAACCAAACGATAAGCCATTCTGCGCTCGATCGTTTTTTTGGGACGATCACCCATATGGGCGGCGCGGTGTTTGCGATTGCTTGCACATTATCTTTGGCCTTGTTTGCGCCAGGGAAATGGGGGCTCGCCGGCTTGCAAAGCGCGATTGCTTTAACGGCCAGTTTTATGATCACCACGATCGTCAAGAAAAAGTTTCGAAGACGAAGACCTTACATGGTTTTGCCGTATGCGAAGGTTGGGAGAAATCCGCTGAAGGATCCCTCCTTTCCTTCAGGACATACCACCGCCATCTTTTCAATTATGACTCCATTTCTCTTTATTTCAGGCTGGTTTGCCTTATGTTTGCTTTTGCTCGCCATTCTAGTGGGCTTATCCCGCATTTACTTGGGACTTCATTATCCGTCGGATTGCATTGCCGGATGCATTGTAGGCACAGTAACCGCGCTATTCGTCGTTTTATTGGTCGGCTAAAACTTAGAGTGGCGCAGCCTGCTCTAATATGCTATTATCATTTTATATAATGAGAATAGCATGGAGGGAACAGAAATATGAAAAAAGCCGACTTGCTTCTTCATCCCGTGCGAATGCGCATCGTACAACAATTGCTGACAGGAAAGCCGCGGACGATTCTTGAGCTTGTCGAGCTCCTCGGCGACGTTCCTCAAGCGACGCTATACCGTCACATGAAGCTCCTGCACGAGGCGAATTTGATCGAGGTGGTCGAGACGCATAAAGTGCAAGGAAGGGAAGAGCGCGTATATTCGGTTGCGAAAGATAACTTGATGATCTCCGAAAATGAATTAAACACGGCTTCGCAGGAAGAACATGTCCGCTATTTCACGGCCTATCATGCCAATTTGCTGCAACTGGCGACATCCTACATCATGCAAACATCGCCCGAGCGGTATCAAGAAGACGGATTCGGCTATTCGTATGCGCCGCTGCACTTGACGGATGAAGAATTTGAGGAATTTGTCCAATCGATCAATCAACTTGTGCAAAAGGCGGCACAGCATGAACCGTCTCCGGATCGAAAAACCCGCATTCTTGCGTCGATACTTATTCCGCAAAAGACGAGAGGTCAAGAGGAAGGGGAATCGGAATGAAAATGCTTTACGGTTATACGCTCGAATGGGATCAATTGGCGGAGTGGCTGCCGATCCTAATGCCCTTTATCGTGTTAAATTTGATCTTAATCGCCGCGGCGCTATGGGATATCATACGAAGCGACCGCAACCGGGAAAGCAAGTGGTTATGGGCGGCCATCTCTGTTTTCGTCTCTATGTTGGGGCCGATTTTATATTTTGCGATCGGAAGGAGAGGACGCTAAGTTGGACATGCTGCAAGCACACCGTCTGTACAAAAAATATGGGGATCAAGAAGTCGTGAAGAACGTCGATTTCGCAATTGGAGACGGCGAGTGCGTCGCCCTGTTGGGTCCGAACGGCGCCGGGAAGACGACGATTATTAAAATGTTGATTGGTATCGCCAAGCCTACCGGAGGACAAATTTTGTTCCAAGGGGAGAGCCAAAATCAAATGCGGCGTCATATCGGTTATTTGCCGCAGCATCCTACTTTCTATCCTTGGATGACCGGCAAAGAACTACTCGTTTTTATGGGCAGGCTCTCCGATTTGGATAAGAAAACGATAGACCGCCGCATGGACGAACTGCTGGATTTTGTGGGGCTAAGCTCAGTGATGAACAAGCGAATCGGAACGTATTCGGGCGGGATGAAGCAAAGATTAGGCATCGCGCAAGCGTTGCTCCATCAGCCTAAGCTGCTCATTATGGATGAACCGGTGTCCGCCATGGACCCGCTTGGACGCAGGGATATGCTGGAACTTCTCAAAGTCATTAAACAGAAATCGACCATCTTGTTTTCTACTCATATTTTGCATGATGCGGAAGAGCTTTGCGATAAAATTTTGATTTTGAACCAAGGCAAACTGCTCGTCAACGGCTCGATTGAGCATGTCATATCCGAAAATCAACAGCCTGTCTTTATTATTCAAGCCCCTCAAGCCGACGAATGGGCTCCCAGGCTCGTTCATCGGGATATCGTCGAATCGATGGAGCAAACCAGTCAAGCGGCCAAAATAAGGGTGAAAAACATCGAGCAGGGAAGAGCTTGGCTGCTGGACAACATTCAACGGATGAAGCTGCCGATTCAAAAATTTGAATTGGTGCAGGAAAGTCTTGAAGAAATTTTTATCAGGATGGTGAAGCAGTCATGAAACATTTGACGGTATTGTTGAAGAGGGAGTGGCTGGAAGCCGGCAGGAGCTATAAATTGTTGTGGCTGCCCGTTGTGTTCATGCTTCTCGGCATGCTTCAGCCGCTGGTCTATTATTATATGCCGCAAATATTGCAAATGATGGACGGTCTGCCGGAAGGGCTGGAGCTGATTCTTCCGGCGTATTCGGCGGAGGAAGCGATCGCTTCCACCTTGACCGGCCAATTCGACCAACTGGGGCTGCTGATCCTCGTCATCAGCATGATGGGACTGATAATTTCGGATAAAAACAACGGTATGCTGACGTTTATATCGACGCGAAACACGACGCTTACCGAGTATTTGCTCGGCAAATGGATCGGTCAGGCGGCGTTATTGGCTGTCGCGATCGCAGCCGGTTTTATGATGTCGGCGTTATACACCTCCTTTTTATACCATGCCGTGCCCATAGGCAGAGTTATTGCCGGGCTTGCCGTTTATTACGTCTGGTGCCTGTTCATTTTAACGGTGACACTGACGCTTGGCGCTCTGTTGTCAAGAGTTTCCGCAGTTGCCGTCTTATCGATTATGCTTCTCTTGGCCATGAGAACCGTAACCGGATTAGGCGCAGGCTTTCAAAGCTACAATCCCGCTTTCTTATCGAATCATGCGGTTAACTTGATCGTTGCCGGGGAGGTATTGCCGCATTTTGTACTCACGGCGGTTCTTACCTTTGTGTTGATTGCGCTGCTCCTGTTTGTTTCCAAAACGTATTTGTCCCGCAAAGAATTGCCGTCAATGTAGTCGCTCCGATTGATATTGACATATCCGTTCGGCTGCGATATGATGAATCATATTTTTGGAACAACGATGAAGAAGGGTAAGTAGACAGACGTGCAGGATGCGCAGAGAGCCGGTGGTCGCTGCGAACCGGTATCCGGCGTATGATCGAATGGCCTTCCGAGTTGCTTGGCTGAACCTTCGTTTCGAAGCAGTAGGCGGAGCCGGGTTTCCCGCCGTTATCACGGGAACGGTATCGAGATTCCGGGTGAGTCTCCGTACTGTTATGAGATGATCGGATGCCGTTCATAGACATGGCCGGCGATCAAATAATAAGGTGGTACCGCGACAACCTCGTCCTTATACGGACGGGGTTTTTTGGTTTTTAAGGAGGTGATGGCCATGGAGGACGGTTGGTGGTGGCGAATGACTGTTATGTATGTTTTTGTGAAACGGCATTTGATTTGCAATGTTATCGCGATGAGGAGGATTTACTATGTCGAAAGAAAGAATGTTAACGGGAGACAGAGTCACCGGCAAGCTTCACCTTGGCCATTACGTTGGAAGTCTCCGCAATCGGATCGAACTTCAGCATCGGTACGAATCTTTTATTTTGCTGGCGGATGTTCAAGCCTTGACCACGCATTTCGAGAACCCCGCAATGATACGCGATCATCTGCGGGAAATAGCGCTTGATTATCTGGCTGCCGGAATCGATCCGGAAGCCTCCGCCATATTCGTTCAATCCATGATACCCGAAATCGCCGAGCTAACGGTATATTACTCCATGTTCGTCACGGTCAACGCGCTGCGTCATAATCCGACTGTCAAAGCGGAATCCAAAGACCGAGGTCTCGATGAAATGTATTACGGCTTCCTCGGATATCCGGTCAGCCAAGCGGCCGATATTACGTTCTGCAAAGCGGCGGTCGTCCCGGTCGGCGAGGATCAACTGCCGCATATCGAGTTAACCCGTAAAATCGTGCGCCGGTTCAACGAATTGTATCGCCCGGTGCTGGTCGAGCCGAAGGCGCTTGTCGGCGAGATGCCGCGGCTTGTCGGGACCGACGGGAACGCCAAGATGAGCAAAAGCCTTGGCAATGCGATTGCACTCGACTCCGCTCCGGAAGAAGTCGATTATAAAATACGCAAAGCCGTTACGGACCCGGCCCGTATTCGCAAGAACGATCCGGGACATCCGGACGTATGCCCGATCTATGCGTATCACCGCGCTTTTCGTCCGGAAGGAGAGGCGGAAATTCGCGAAGGCTGCGAGAAAGGGCTGATCGGTTGCACGGGATGCAAGCAGCTTGCCGTAACCGCTCTTGAGCGTCTGCTCGAGCCGATGCGGGAACGCCGGGCGCATTATGCGGCTAAGCCGAAACGCGTCGACGAGATTCTTCTGGATGGAACGTCACGCGCCCGGGCGATAGCCCGCGAGACGATGAGAGAAGTGCGGGAAGCGATGGGTATCGATTATTTTGACAAAGTTTAGCCACAAAGAAGAGGACAAGTCGATAAAAACAGCCGGGGATTTATGGTAAAATATGACTGATGGTGATAGAATGACAAAGTGGCGGTGACGATGCAATGATTGAAATGATCGATGTCAATTCGGAAAATATCGAACAAACCGGATTTTTTTGCATGAGAAGCAAGCCCAAAAATATCGGTTATCAACGAAAGCTCCATTGGCTAAAAGCCAGATTTGCGGAAGGCTTCAAACTGAAAATGATTCAAGAGGGGAAACGTCCCATCGCTTTTATTGAATACGGGCCTAGCGAATACGCATGGAGAGCTGTGGAAGCGGAGAATTACATTATGATTCATTGCCTTTGGGTGGTCGGTCAAGGAAAGGGAAAAGGATACGGTTCGCGGTTGTTGGAAGAATGTATCCATGATGCCGTCGTTCAACAAAAATCAGGGGTGGCCATGGTTGCCGGCAAAGGAACTTGGCTTACAGATCAATCTTTTTTGATCCATAAAGGGTTTGAACTAGTGGACGAAGCTCCTCACGGATTTGAACTGATCGTGAAAAAGTTAACAGACGGCCCTTCGCCCCGGTTTCCGAATCATTGGGAGGAAAGAGCGAAACAGTATGAAAAAGGAGTCACCATTTTGAGATCGGATCAATGTCCTTTCAATGATAACGCAGTGCAAACGATATCCGAAACGGCTCATGAGCTAGGCATTGACGTCCATGTCATTGACATTGAAAATTGCAATGACGCGCGAAAATCGCCCTCGGCTTACGGTACTTTTCATGTCATCTATAACGGTAAGCTACTCACCTATCATCCCGTTACAAAACGTGAGTTTTTGAAGCTTCTTCAAGAAGCGGAATAGAAGAAAATGTCGGAAGCCAGCGGCAAAATGCTGGCTTCTATTACATTCTTACGTCGCTTCGCCTGACCTTTCTCCGTTCGTTCTCACCTTGCTCTTCAACCCGTTGATTAGCACTTCCATCCCGAAGCGAAACTCTCTGTCCATATCCGGGATCCGGACTGCAAAAGGGAGCTCGATCCCGCCGGGAGGGCCGTCCTCTTCAACGGACTTTATTCGATATTCCTCAATGACGAACGAAGTAACATAATTGTTGAACATCCACGACGCCGAGAACAAATCTTCATTCTCCAGCCCCGATTGGGCGAATATGCCGCTTACTTTCTCGATCAATGAAATCCGGTAAGGAGTGGAGGGGATCGTCTCTTCCATCACATGCGCCGAATCGCGGACGCTCAAATACGTTTTTCTTAGTTGATCGGACAGATCCAGCAATTGTTCTTCCCACGGCCGATCTTCGTCGGGCAATTGAATTTGTTTGCATATTTCTTCGGCGATCAATGCCAGCAGTTCATTTTTGTTTTGAAAATGCCAATACAGCGAAGCTCCTTTAATATTCAGGCGGTCCGCCACTTTCCGCATGGTCAGTTGCCGGATTCCTTCTTCGTCCAGCAGTTCCAGCGCAGCTTGCACAATAATCGACTTGTCTATTTTCTTTAATTGGTTCCCATTTGCGCTTGTCACAAAATATCCTCCTCATATAGTATTTCTTGAAGGCAGTTTTGAGTTTACTTCCAGTCCCCTAGGGGACTGGCGGCCGCCTTCAAAATTTCCAGTTGATCTTTGAAAAATAAATTTGGGACTGGACTTTCCGGAA
>NZ_CAKKLI010000039.1:0-49694 GCF_918697855.1 Paenibacillus sp. CECT 9249
TGGTAAATGACTTGATTTTCGGGCTGGGTTTAGTTTGGTGCTGTCATTTTCCCTGACTCCCTTGCTTTACGGCCAAGAAAATTTCCAATTCTCAAGAATCAGGGACTTGACATCTTACCGCTGGACTAAGGTGAGTTCTGAGGGTTACAACCCAGTACATACTCATCCTAGGGAGGCGTCCGTTTTTCTGCAAATTTGCGACCGTCGTCAATTTAATTACCTAAGGATCCAAAAAATCCGAACAAGCCATAGACTTAGAACCAGTACAAAAGACATAAGTAATCCCAATATTTTTTTCATCCGTATACTTATCCTTTCGTTTAGCCCAAGACATAAAACGGAATGAAATACGTTCGCCTTAGACGTATCGTCGATTTCACCCCTAGCCATCCGCCCTTTTAGAATCAATGCGATGTCACGGTCTTTTAGATTGGAATCTCTGTAGCGATGACGAATCGCATAGATGCGAACTGCCACAAAAGAAAAAAGCGTGAGACAAAATAGAGCGCCGAATGGAAAAAACGAGAAACTGCCGTGTTCCAAGTTTTGCGTAGAACAAGCCCTTACTCGCGATATTTGCCGTCCATGTCCGCAAGAAGAATCATAACAAACGAGTATCTCAAACCAAGTTGTAAAAAGATCACAAAACAATAAACAATTCATTACAAATCAGGTAGTTCCGTTAGTTTCCTGGGGAAAAATGATAAAGTTTTGTTACTGCGCTTCGAGCAACAGGAATGCCGATCGCTCAAATTCAGAGGTATGTATATTTGTATAAAGACTCCCCATAATCCCAGTATCAAAAAGTATCCTACCTTACAAAAATGATCGGATCATACAAAAAAGTGCGTACTTTTCAAGCGTAGGGGAACTTGATAACCTAACATATAGAACGATCGATCCATATTTCGGTGAGGGTACGATCGTTTAAAAAATCATAGATGAGGTGCGAAGGTATGCGGGAATATCAACTTATTTTGAAAGATAAGCGAATTGTATGGGGGAAGGCTATCGATATTGAATCTCTTATTGGCAAGTATCCTGGCGACTCCATCAGACAGGGTGTGAACGCCGCCTTGGATTGGAATTTGCCTGCCGGTGTATATCGGGCAAAAGAGGTCGTTATGGAGCTCGATAAGATGCTCGAGGCGATGCTGGTTCAGCTTGGCGAACCGGTGAACGGCGATCCGACGGTGCTCTTGGACAGCCTTCAAGCCAATTTGGCGATTTCCGGACGCTTGTCGTCTTTGCCGCTGGGGCCATTGGCTCTTGAGGATAAAGCCGGGGCCGAGATTACGGCTCAGGCGGTGCGCATCGGCGAGCAATTGGTAAGCTGGGCCCGGGAAATTAATTCCGAGAAAAACGCGCTCGCTAAGTATGGGCCGGAAACGCTCGGAAAGCTGGAATTTCGCAGTCACTGTTATGGTCATCCCCTGATCCCGGAAGCTATCGCTCAGGTATGGGGCCCCTATGGCGGTCCAAAGATCATGCAGATTTATAATGAATACCTGCACCAATTCGTTCTGCTGCGGGATGCCTTGCTTCCGTTCGCCAATTGGGAGGAGGTTCCGTTTGAAGTCGAGGAACATACGGGATTCAAAGGACTGCGTTTTTTGGAGCCGGCCCGGGAGATCTTTTTAACGCAATTGCTCGGGAAGAAGTTGACTCACAGATCAATTGTTCAATATGCGCAAAGTGTCGTCGGCTCCGGCCTGATTGCCGCCGGTTACGGCTTCCAATATCGTCTGGGAACCGTCCTGCCGGCGGGTTTGGGAGAGTCGGCCCGGACGGCGGCACGCTATCTGCTGAAGTGGCATCCGGTACAAACCATAGGGGCAGATGAAACACAAGAATGGGCTGCGGTCTCCTTCGATTACGAATATGAAGATTATTATGCAGCGCCGCGTAACGAAGCGGGAGCAGGCAAACCAGGGAACAAAGAAACGCTTCCTGTTTCGGGAGAGCATTACGATGAACCATCCATCGCCCGGTTGCTGCCAATTGCCGGTACCGACCGATCGATCCTGCGGTTCAGTCTGGAAATGGAAGGCCGCGAGTTTACGGTAGATCTCGGTCAGCTTTTTAGGGGACATCGGTTTTTATATCGTCCGTATGGAAACGACAATGCCGATGCAGCAGCCGCGAAGCGAGACTCCCTCAGCTGGCACCTTGCGGCAGACATTCTCTCGCATTCCGGATTGGTGACGAATACCGATGGCATTCATTTCATTCCAACCGGCGGAAATGAACTTGTATTATGGGCGTTGCTAGGCAAACTGTATCCCGAAAATGTGGTTTTATTGGACAAAGGGGATAAGGAGGAGTTGGAGGCGGCTTATGTTTCCGGCAAGGGGTTCGGAACGCAATTTTTAGTGCTGTAAGTCTTTAAACCAAACGAGATTCACTGTCCATCCGGATAGGAGCAGGAGGAGATTTATATTGACTAGACAACACAAGCTTCTGACTTTGAATTTATTTTTATTGACTTTTGTCCTGGGAACCAGTGAATTTGTGATGGTCGGATTATTAACCGAAGTGGCCTCGGACATGAAGATCGCCATATCGGCCGCAGGCTCCCTGGTGTCGGCTTTTGCCCTGTCTTTTGCCATAGGTACCCCGATCTTCACGGCGTTATTCAGCCGATTCTCCAAGTACCCGCTCATCCTTGCTTTGATCGGCGTATTTATTGTCGGGAATATGATCACGGCGATATCCGGATCGTATGGTCTGCTTCTGGTTTCCAGAGTGATCACGGCCGTGGTTACCGGCGTCTTGATTGCGCTTGCGATGGCGGTGGCCAGTGAAACGGTGCCACTGGAAAAAAGAGGGCCTGCGATCTCCATCATCTTTACGGGTTTCACCGTGGCCAGCGTCCTTGGCGTTCCTCTTGGCACTTTCATCGGGCAATGGGGCGGGTGGCATATGTCTTATTGGTTTACCACGCTATTGGGGATCGTTTCACTAATAGCAAGCTTTGCAACCATTCCCAGGGGACTGAAGGGAGCGCGGAGTTCACTCAAAAAACAACTCAGATTATTCGCCTATCCCAGAATCGTGCTTGCTTTCTTTATTCCTGCGTTAAGCATTGCAGCAACTTATAGCGTCTATACGTATTTAGCCCCTTTGCTCCAGGACGTGCTTTTTGTGCCGGCGCAATATATTAGTCTCGTCTTTTTACTTTATGGTATCGTGTCCATCTTTAGCACGTTAATAGGGGGGAAGCTGGCTGCCGGTGGCGGGATGGGGAAAATTCGCTATGTATTCCTGATTCAGGCCGTCATTCTCGCCTCAATTTATGTATCTTCCGGCTCGCTTGCCGGGGGACTCGTCAGCATCTCATTTATGGCTCTCGTTGTCTACCTCATGAACTCGACGATGCAGTTGTACTTCATGGATTGGGCCGATCGGCATGTTCCCGAGGCCAGAGACTTGGCTTCGTCCTTAACCTCCGTATCCGTCAATGTCGGGATTGCGATGGGATCCGCTTTGGGAGGTTTTGTCACGACGAACATGGAGCTTATTGATCTTTCATGGTCCGGGGGAATTGTGGCTGTTTTGGCAGCCGTGCTGGCTTTGATCAATTATCGTTTAGATCGGGGAACTCGCAGCGCATCTAAAGAGGAGAACGGGCTGCGCGGCCAATACGAAGGAAGCTTGTGATCACGGAATATTAGGTTAAGAGGTACCCGCCCTGGGTACCTCTTAAAGTGTCAATATTTGAAGCGGCTCCTTAGGCATGCTTTTGGTTGGTGTACGATACTTCATCGGGATAACTCTCGATATAGGTGGTGCCAAAATCGCATAACATCGTGAGCATGGGAGCCAATTGTTCGCCCAGCTTGGACAAGCCATATTCCACTTTTGGGGGCGAAACCGGATAAACCTTGCGAATAATGAGTCCGTCGCTTTCCAACGTTCTTAGCTGCATCGTAAGCATGCGTTGGGTTGCGTCGGGAAGCAGCCGCTGTAGCTGATTAAAACGTACTGGGCCTTTGGCCAATTGGTTTAATATCGATATTTTCCATTTGCCGCTGAATAAGCCCAGTACAATTTCCGAGGTACAGCGATATGTTTTGTCTCTAAAGATTATCATCCGGCGACACATCCTTTACAGAAATATTGAGCAAAAACCATGAGTTCTCCAGTTAAACCGAATAGAATATTAGATCGATCATTCCATATATTAAGTTTAACCACGCTCCCTTGTCAAGGACTTCCGGATCGATTAGTATAAAATTAATAAAGGAGGTCATCTTATGCCACGAACGGGACGTCCACGCTCATTTAATCGTGACGAGGCGGTGGCCGCCGCCATGCTGTTGTTCTGGGAGTACGGCTTTGAATCCACTTCACTGGCTCGGCTGCGGGCGGCGATGGGGGATATTTCGGCGGCGAGTTTTTATGCGGCGTTTGAATCCAAGGAAGCGCTGTTCCGAGAAGCGGTGGATCTATATATATCTACTTATGGACATGTTTCGGAATCTTTCAGGGATACAAGCTTGACACCGAAAGCAGCAATGGAACTGGGACTGCGGCAATCGGCGCGGATGCAGACAGAGAACTCCCATCCTTTAGGTTGTCTGTTGGTTTTGTCCGCCGTAAACTGTTCGCCCGAGCAACAACATATTCGAGCTCTGCTGTCTAAGGAACGAGAGAGGGTTCGGGGTTGGATAAAAGAATGTATAGAACGAGCCGTAGCTAACGGTGAGTTCCCCGAATCCACGGATATCTCCATGGTGGTTATGTTATTTGAAACATTTCTACGAGGAATTTCCACGCAAGCCCGGGACGGTGTTCCACACGAGGCCATTGATGCTGCCATAACTCAACTGATGAGCGTTTGGGATGCATTATCTGTTGAGCCGGGCATTCGGGGGATCGATTGAACAAAAAAGTTATACTTAATGGCGCGGTAACAAGTTACTATAATCGAGAGCAGTTGTGTGCGGACTTGCCCATTCACGTAACATTTGAAGAGTAAACCCAAACAGACCGCCATCCGCAAGAAAGGGTACAAGCGGAAAAGCGGTCTGTTTGGCAGTTTTGAATACGGGTAAAATTTCTGTGCTTTCGCAAAACTTTGGTCGTCATCATCGCGGAAGCAGAAACACCGATTAAGAAGACGACGACGGTAAGCGGAACGCTGACGCCTATCAGCCAAATCAATAGGGCAATGGCGAGAGCTGCTATGACGATAGACGAAAAAGAAGCAAAAAAAAGGAATTTGAGTTATGATAGAAGTAACTTGAACAAACAGATTCGTTTAAAAGAGGATAGGTAGAGGAGTTGGTGATATGGCGGATGCCTGGAACCGAAAATATGTGCTGAAACATAAAGATGTTGCGGTTGCTGACATTGAACTGGATGACGCGACGGGCGCGATTTCCGCCATTGCCGGTATGCATGACGAACGCCATGTTCCCGTTGGCATTCCGGTCAAAAAAGGCCGTATCGACCGCGCCGCGCTTAATGAATGGTGGCATGGCCGCGCCATTCCGGCCAGCCGGGACGGGATTCAAGAAGCGCTGGCCGCACTTAGCGTAGCCACAACCCACAAACTGCTTGACAAGAGCCTCGGTCTCAGCCTGTCCGATCAATACTGGATTTGTCCCTCGAATGCGGAAGCCGACTGGTCACGGCTCAATTTTTTTGAAAATGACTTTTCTGAAGATGTGGGAAACCTATTGCTCGGATTACGGACGACCGGCGAAAACATTAGCTTAATGTCGCCGGACAACACTTCGGACGGCTGGTTAAAAAAGAAATGGACGGTTATAGACGGGAAACGCTGCCTCATCAAAGGGGGAAGCGGAGCGATCCAACAGGAACCCTACAATGAGGTGTTGGCAAGCCGATTAATGGAGCGGCTTGGCATCCCGCATGTCTCCTATACGTTGCTCGTGCAAGACGAGTATCCGTATAGCGTCTGCGAGAATTTCATCACGCCGCAAACCGAGCTTGTGACGGCCTGGTATGTGATGCAGACGCGGCAAAAGCCGAATCATACCTCGGTCTATCAGCATTATTTGAATTGCTGTGAGGCACTTGGCATTCCTGGCATGGTTGAGGCGATGGATCGCATGATTGTGGTGGATTACCTGATTGCCAACGAAGATCGGCATCAGAACAACTTCGGCGTTATTCGCAACGCGGAAACACTCGAATGGATCGGGGCCGCTCCGATTTACGACAGCGGTTCGTCACTATGGTTTTCCAAGCCGCAAGCACTGATCTCGCCGACAGCCAAGCTGGTCTGCAAGCCTTTTAAACAAGACCATCAGGAACAGATCAAACTGGTCACGTCCTTTGATTGGCTCGACTTGTCAGCGCTGCGCGGCATCGAGGATGAGTTTCGGGAAATATTGCAAGGTTCGCTGTTTATTGATGAAGCGAGATGTGAGGCGCTTTGCTTTGCCTTGCGGAAGCGGATCGACATGCTGGCCGAGATTGTACATTCCCGTTCGCTCCGAATTTGGGTAGATGATCGAAGCGCGGATGTGACGGAAAATATTGCGTATAGCGGAACGCCAGCGGATGATGATTGGGAACCTGATCGATGATGAGATGACTTTCGTGTTACTTATAGTAGTAAATCACCAGTTCCTTCACTTGCCAGAAGCTCTCCGCGAGGACAAAAAACAGAACGACATTGCGGGCACCTTCTTGTATTTGTTTGCTTCT
Organism: Paenibacillus sp. CECT 9249; assembly: GCF_918697855.1. Taxonomy (NCBI): domain Bacteria; kingdom Bacillati; phylum Bacillota; class Bacilli; order Caryophanales; family Paenibacillaceae; genus Paenibacillus; species Paenibacillus sp. CECT 9249. The sequence continues at coordinate 6,682 of NZ_CAKKLI010000039.1, forward strand.
TCGTCGGCTCCCGAAAGGCGAACCATGCAATAAATGAAGCGGCAGACACAGCCTAGGCGAATGAGTATAATAATCGCCTGGGCCGGTTCTTCCAGCGTTGACATGGTATCACCCGGCTTTCATGAGCTTGCGGGCCATACCGACCAGTTTGACGCTGTGGCCAGCCAATACCAGCCCTCCGATGACGGCGGCCATCAGAATTTTGACCGCCGTATCGACAAACCCTTCGCCGCGGCGGTTATTGATCGTTTGCTTGGTTTTGATTACAGCATCGATCATTTTCTTTTTCAGCCATTGTTTCAAATTCTAACGAACTCCATACATCTACGGTGGATTTAAGATATTAAGGAGTGCTATGCCATTCTTCTGCATCAGAAGAGAAAAAGGTACTAGAGAGCAGATGCCGGGCGAACGTATTTTTGCTCCGGCATCATGCCAGATAACACGGTCATCACAACGGAGAAGAGTGCTCGAGGGGGCGTATGCAAAGCTTTTGTGTAAACTCCCCTTGAGACGTTTTTTGCTTATACAGGAAGTTTGGAGATAAGTTGTTGACATGTTGGTCAAGCTTTGATGATATCTCTGCTTTATATTGAAGAGGTCGATAACAAGGATAAAGCCTGCTTCCAGCGGTCAAAAAAGCGATGGACAGAAGCCGCGTGCCGATTCCGGCGATCCGAACAGCGGCGCGCAGATACCGCAATCCAACACCGGCAATCAAAAGGGCGCAAACGAGAAGCCACAGTCCAATAACACGACCAAGGAGGCAGCGGACTCTCCGAAGGCATTGGTGATCGACGACTACATGACCATGGATGATTTGTTGGGGACATTTACAGCTTTTGTGAATCGCAGAACGGATTTTTCAGACGAAGAGAAAAAGAAAATCATTCGGGGAAGCGCTCGAGGCAGGCGTTCTTCCGGCCAATGACACAAGGTTCAGAAGGAAAAGTCCAATCTTCTCGGCTTTTAAGAGCCAGGCGTCCAAATGGAGGTTTGCGTCTACTAAAATCGGAATTGGAATGTCCACCTCCTCGTGATGGTGGACATTCCTGCATGAGCTTCGCAGGGCATGTGTTGTCGAAGAATAGGGGTACGAAATGAGTGTTCGACAAAAAGCAAACGTACTGCGGGTCTATCAAGGCTTCTGCTACTCCATTTGCTTGTATCTATTAAAGGATGTACGATTAGCTGAAATGGAAGACGGCCATTCGCGCTTCATTGACTGCAAGAAGCCGCGAGTTAAGCCGATTAGAAATGGAAGCCGCGTATGCTTAAACAGATGTAAAGGACGGTGAGTCTGATGGAGAAAACAAAAATTCTGATTATCGAGGACGAAGAAGCGATTGCGGATTTGCTGGCCTACGGGTTAAGCCGCGAAGGCTTCGAAACGAGAACGGCGAGTGACGGTGCTGGCGGTCTGCAGCAATTAGAGGAATTCCGTCCGGATGTCTTGCTGCTGGACTGGATGCTGCCCGATCAAAGCGGTTTGGACATCTGCAAGCAGGTGACGGCCCGCTATAATTTGCCCATCCTCATGATTACCGCTCGCTCCGATATCACGGATAAAATACTCGGCTTGGAATTCGGCGCTGACGATTACATTACCAAACCGTTCGACTTGCGCGAAGTGGTGGCCCGCGTGCGAACGATGCTTCGACGAATCGCGCAACTTCAACAGCATCAGGCGGATACGACTGCCGAGGTTATTCGCTTTCGGGATATCGTGATTCATCCCGAGGAACGATATGTCGCCAAAGCGGAGGTCCCCGTTGAATTGACGCCAAAGGAATTTGATTTGTTGATGGCCTTGTACCGATCAAAGGGCAAAATTTTTTCGCGCGCCGAACTGCTCGATGTCGTTTGGGGCTATGATTTTCCCGGAGATATGCGAACGGTGGATACGCACATCCAACGGCTCCGCAAGAAGCTGGATGCTGCCGATTGGATCATCACTGTGTTCGGCGTCGGCTATAAGTTTGAGAAGCGGGTTGAATAGGCATGTTCAGGACAATAAGGGCCAAGTTTGCCGTCGGTTTTTTCCTGATTTTCAGTCTTTCGTTTCTTGTGCTCAACCTGGCCGTGGACCAATATATCCAACGAAGCAATCAGAAGCTCATCGCCTCGGACCTGATCGGGCTGAAAAATAACAGCAGCGTCTATGTCCGGCAAGCCTTTCTGATCAATCATTATTCAAACAATGACTCGTACTTCGGACAGATGGCCGAGGAAATGGTGAACGACTTGCGCCGCGCCACCTCAAACGATGTGAGCGCCTATACTGTCGACGGCCGTTTGCTGTACGCCTCCGATCCGCTAAGGTTTATGGACAAACCGGACGAGGACTTTCGATTGGCTACGGAAGGTAAAGCGGCCTACACCCTCATGCATCGTGACAGCCTGGGGACGGTCCTCTTTTCCTATCCGGTTGTGGTGGATGGCGTAAAAGTCGGCATTCTGCGCTTTTCCAAAGACTTCTCGACCTTGTACGAGCAGAGCAGCCAAATTCGGAGATTGATTTTTTATATTGCCATAGCCATATTTGCGGTCGCTTTCCTGTTCTCTTATTTACTGTCGAGACACATTGCCGTACCGCTGGTGCAATTAACGCGTGCCTCTACCGCCGTCATTCAAGGCAACCTCGACGTTCGGCTTTCGTTCCGGCGAAAAGATGAAATCGGACGACTAACCAACAATTTTAACGTCATGATCGCCCAAATCAGCAAGCAAATTGCGACAATTGCCCGTGACCGCGACCGCTTGAAGATGTTGAACGCACAGGAGAAACGCTTTTTTGACAATGTTACGCATGAGCTGAAAACACCGCTAACGTCGATCCTCGGCTACGCCGAAATCATTCGTGAGAACGGGGAAAGCGATAAGGCTTTTTTCGTCAAGGGGATGCGGCATATCGTAGAGGAAAGCCGGAGACTCCACAGCATGGTGCTAAACCTGCTGGAGGTGTCGCGAGGAAGTGTTGGCAAGGTCGAGGCGGAGCCTGTCGAGCTGAATACGCTGCTTCATGATGTATGCGAGACGATGGAAATGAGAGCCCAACGCTACAAGAAGCACATCCGCCTTGCATTGGAGCCTGATCTGAAGGTCGATGGTCAAGCGGATCGTCTCCGTCAACTCTTCATTAATTTGCTGGACAATGCCATCAAATACAGCGACCCGTACTCGGAAATCGAGGTTTCAGCACGACGCGAGGCATTGGCAGTTCATTTCATGTTCAGCAATGTCGGTGATACGGTACCGCCCGACAAGCTGGCGAATGTCTTTAAGCCGTTTTATGCGGGAGAACGGACTGCGGTGGAGGAAGGGAGTATCGGTCTTGGTCTTAGCATCGTCAAATCCATTGTAGAAGAGCATGGTGGGAGCATCCGTATGGAAAGCGTCGATCGCCGGACAACCGTTTTTGTCGAAATACCCGAAGCCGAAGGGGGGGCGATGCCATGATGAAACGTTGGAAACAAACCGCGGTTCTCCTCATCACCCTCCTTCTGCTGTTGCCGCTGGCTGGCTGCATCGGACGACCCGACTATGAAACCTACGTGATTTCCGATATGGAGGGCGAACAAGAGGCCAACGAGCCCGGCAACCCTTTTCAAGTTCAAACGATATTTCGCATTCCTGAAGCCTTGGGCAGCCGAATGCAACTACTCGGGTGGTTGGATAACGCGGAGCTCGCAGGACTGTTGCCGGACGACGACCGACAGAAGGCCGAACCAACGCGCGGACAGCAGATCTTGCAGCGGCTTGCGCCTCCCTATGAAGCACCGGCCTTGCTGACGAGAATCGACTCTGCTTCGCCCGGTATGCTCCGGTTATCGCCGGACGGCCAGTGGCTGGCCGGCGGAGCAGGCCAGACATTGACGCTTACCTCTGTGCAGAATCAGGAGGTCCATCGGCTTGCCGTCTCTGCGGAATCTGGACAGGAGATGGACACGAAAGCCTTGCGCTGGTCCGCCAATAGTCGATATATTTCCTTTATAGCGGTGGAGAACAAGAGCAAGCAAGCGTGGATTATGCGCTGCGATGTCCGTCAGAAAGAGCTTCAAGCGATACGGATTCAAGGCAATATCGAAATCAATCCATGGGCTTCGGTTGTGTTATCCGATGATGGCTACAGCGCGTTGATCGATGACAGGACGAAGGTTGTGATGGCCAAGCGAAACGGAACGGAGTTTGAAGTGCAGTACGACCACGCCAGCGGCGGAACGGATAGCGTTTGGGTGGATGATGACCGGTTTCTGTTTCTGGCGCAGGACGGCACCTTGTTTCAATACGACAATCGAAATCGGGAGCTTTCCATTTTGCTGGAGAAAACGGGCTTCTTTAGTCTTTCCCCCGACCGCAAGTCGATTGCCTATACCCAGTCGGAGAAGGAATCGGTCTTTGCAGGCAAGCTGCAAGGCAACAATATCATCTACCAGGAAACCGTTTATCAAGGGATTATTCCTGCGCAATTAATCTGGAACGGGGATAGCGGCGCTTTGCTGATCGATGGGAGCAAATGGTACGTTCAGTCCGAGCCCAACGTCCCGATCCCCGTTCCGACCGGGGCGGGCGATGCGCAGCGTCAAACGCTGATCGTGCGGTTTCGTTGAAGGCATGCGGCATTCGTTTCATACCGTGTAAGGAACCGTAAGCTCACAAAGAGCTTGCGGTTTTTTGGGCTGTACTCCGAAGATCAACAGCTGTTGATTGAAATTTCGTCATTTGGAGACAACTTGTTCACAACTGAACGACGATTTGGAGACATCTGTTTTGTATAGTGTAGATGTCACAGAGAAGAGGTTCGCATGAACGTTATCAGGTAGCCCAATGAAAAAAGGAGCAGGATAGGATGAAAAAATGGAGTTGGAAATGGATCACCCTTTCGTTGGTCACGCTGTTTCTGGCCGCATGCAGTGCCGCTCCCGGTACTAACAGCAGCCAGGCAAATACAGGCACGGATCAGAGGACCACTCAAAACCGGAATGCTAACGAAACCGGCATCGAGCAGCAAGGCGCTTCTTCCGGGGGACGCAAAACGATCGTATTCGCCACCTTCTGGCCGAACGAACAATATGAGCAGGCGATCAAGGCGTATGAAGCCGACCACCCCGGTATTGAAATCAAGCTGCAATACGGTTTGTCCACCCCCTACAGCGATGAGTGGGGAGATGAAGCGCAGATGATGGCGGATATGGAAAAGTACGTGACTTCGACCAACGCGGCCATGCTGGCTGGGCAAGGTCCCGATCTGCTGGATCTTCGCTACCTTTCCGCGGAGGATTATGCGGCGCGTCACCTGCTCGATGATCTGGGAAAACGAATGGATCAGGATAAAACCTTCCGTAAAGACGATTATTTCACCCGCGTGCTGGAAAGCGGAAAGTCCGATGAAGGGTTGTTCAGCGTTCCGCTCACGTTCAGTCTGAGCGGCATGATTGGCAACCAAGCTGCCCTTGCCCAAACCGGCGTCAAGATCGATGACCGGAATTGGACATGGAACGACTTCGTCGCTACCGGTCGAAAGCTGCTCGCAGCCAAAGGGCCCTATCAGGCTGTCATCAGCAATGGGGAAGGGATGATCGCAGCCGCGGGTCACGACTACTTTGTCCGCAGCATTATGACCGATAATTATGGAATGTTTGTGGATGAGGCCAAGCGCACAGCTCATTTTAACAGCCAATCGTTCTCCGACCTGCTGAAGCAAATCAAAAGCATGTTCGACGAAGGCATTATTGCCGGGGGTCCCGCTTATTTCTCCAATATCACGCTCAGTTCCCCGACCGATTATTTGACCAGCCTGCGGATGTTTGGAGAGCAGACTGCCTTTTATGTCAAACCGCATGCAACGGGCGCTGCGGCAGGGGCTACCTTCGCTACAGGGTATCACCTTGCCGTCAATGCCAAGTCCAAGGTGAAAGACGAAGCCTGGGATTTCTTAAAGTATTTGCTGCGTCACACTTCGATTGGGTTCCCCGTTAATAAACAGCTTTATCTGGAGGAGGTTCAAAAGCTAAAGGAGAAAGGAACCATCACGCCGGATAAAATGGGCCCGCTGCAAGGGAAAACGTTCAATGTGGACGCAGCCCAGCTTGATTTGCTCGAAAACTTTGTCGATCAAGCGGCACAGGAGCGCAACGGATCCGGGAAGGTATTGGATATGGTCGTTGAGGAGTCAGCCGCCTTTTTCGCCGGACAAAAATCTGCCGAAGATGTCGCCCGGCTCCTTCAAAACAAGGCGACGACCTTTTTGAATGAATAAGGGGCATTTGCGCGGAGACGGGATGGCGGCTGCGATCTTCCTGGCTCCCAGCTTGATCGGTTTTTCGATGTTCTATCTGCTTCCCTTTCTGCTCGGCGTGTACGAATCGTTTACGGACGGCACCCTTGGCGGACCCCTTGTCGGATTCGAGAATTACGCCGAACTGCTGCACAGCGGCTCGTTTCGAAAGGCTGCGCAGAACACGTTCTTATTCACGGGCATTGGCGTTCCACTTTTAATCGCCCTGTCGTTGACGCTTGCGGTTTTACTGAACAAAGCACTTTACTTTCGCGGGTGGATTCGCACCTCGATTATGCTGCCGCTTGTCGTGCCTGTCGTTTCGGTCGTGACGGTCTGGCAGATTCTGTTCGATTGGAACGGAAGTCTGAACGCGTGGGCCCATCAGATCGGCTTGGCAAGAGTGGACTGGATGCAATCCGATTGGTCGATGGGCATCCTTGTCGTGATGTATATCTGGAAAAATATTGGCTACAACATGATTTTATTTCTGGCCGGCTTGCAGGCGATCCCAAAGGATTATTACGAGACGGCTTCTCTTGAAGGCGCAGGAAGACTTTATCAATTTCGTCACATTACACTGGTCTATCTGACACCAGCGATGTTTTTTGTCTTCCTGATCTCGATCATCAATTCGTTCAAGGTCTTCCGTGAAGCCTATTTGCTGGCCGGAGACTACCCATACGACCGCCTGTATATGCTTCAGCATTACATGAATAACATGTTCTTTACCTTGAATGTGCAAAAATTGACCGCCGCGGCAACGCTTATGGTCGGTGGCATCCTCGTGCTGGTAGCGGGGCTGCTTCGCGCCGAACGGCAGTTTCGCACGTTTACCGAGTAGCGGGGAGGTGCGAGAATGGCCAAACAAACACGAGTGTCGCGACTGCTGCTGTCCCTTGCACTCGCTATATGCGCCGCAGCGATGCTGTTCCCGATTGTATTCACGCTACTCAATTCCTTCATGACGGAGGATGAAATTGGCCGGAATTACGCTTTGCTTGGGAAGATGGTCGAAGCTTCCGGCGATGGGCAGGCTGCATTCGTCAATCTGAAGCTGCTGCCGGATATGCTGACGATGGAGCAATACGCGCAAGTCCTGATTCTAAGCCCGAAATTTTTAAGGATGTTCTGGAATTCCATGTTGCTCGTGCTGCCAATTGTGGCTGGACAGGCGCTGATCGGCTCCCTGGCGGCCTTTGCTTTCTCCAAACTTCGGTTTCGGGGGCGAGACCCGTTATTCCTGGTGTACCTGATGACGATGCTAATGCCGTTTCAGGTGACGCTCGTTCCCAATTATATTGTGATGGACCGGCTCGGACTGATGAATAACGAGCTGGCCATCATCTTGCCGGGTGTTTTCGGAGCCTTCGGGGTTTTTATGATGCGGCAGTTTATGGCTCATATCCCCTATGCGCTTCTGGAAGCTGCGAAGATCGATGGAGCCGGTCATTGGACCATTTTTGGACGGATCATGCTTCCGCTTGCCAAGCCCGGCCTAGCGGCGCTGACAGTGCTGCTGTTTGTCGACTACTGGAACATGGTCGAACAACCGCTGATCTTTTTGCAGGATGCGGCGAAGCAGCCACTGTCCCTGTTTTTGGCGCAAATCAATCAATCGGCGCGAGGTGTTGGCTTTGCAGCATCCGCGTTGTATATGGCCCCGATGGTACTGTTATTTCTTTATGCGGAATCCTATTTCGTGGAAGGCATTCAGCAATCGGGCATCAAAGGATAAATTCGGGAGTGAGGGTCATGGAAGAGCGGGTGACTTCATCTAGGAGAAAACAGCTCCGATTGCTGACAAGTCTGTTCGTGGTTCTGCTGGTCGGATGTACGCTTGCCGGAAACACGCTGAGAAACCTGGCTTTGCCGAAGGTGTATCTCGTGGCTGCCGGCTCGGGAACAATGGTTCATCAATACGAGGGTACGGCGACGGTAGTGCCTGTCGGCGCTAAAGAGATTGTGAACCCGGCAGGCTGGAAGGTGACACGCATAGATGTCCAGGCAGGCGACCGTGTTTCGCGCGGCCAGTCTCTGATCGCGTATGACGACCGCGCGGCCAGGGAACAACTGCTGGATCTGCAAACGGAGGCAAAGAAACTAGACTTGTCCATGAGTGTGCTGCAGCGCAGCTATGTGGAAGCCGCGACCAGCGGGGACGCGCAGCAGATGGAGAGCGCCAGAGTTGCGATTGAAACGGCCAAGCTTGATCAAGCTGCGCAGCAGCGCCGTATCCAGCGACTGGAGCAGTCCCTTGCGGAAAATCGGCAGTCCGTTGCCCCGTTCGATGGCGTGGTCGTCAGGCTCAATGCCGTGGTCGGGTTTGCGTCGGCAGGCTCGCCGGAGCTCGTACTGGCGGATACGGCAAAAGGATTTGAGATTGCGTGCCAAGTACCGGGAGATGTTGCAAGCTTGCTGGAAATTGGAGAAACGCTGGATCAACTCATGTTATTGGGCAAGGACGGCAGAACGCTTACCGGCAAGATTGTGGATATCCAGGAGAACGTGCCGGAACTGGCTCCTCCCCCTTCAGAGGAAGCTTCAGAGAAGCTTCTGCCAGCGCTTCCCTCCAGCGTCGTCCGGATTGCCATAGCGGATACGACGCTGCAAGGCGGAGAGCGTGTCCGGATTGCCATTTCCAAACAGAGCGTCAATCGGATCCTTACTGTGCCAAACGAAGCGGTCCGCTATGATGAGCGAGGCGCATACGTCTTCACGCTGCAAACCGACAGCGGGCCGCTGGGTAACGCATATCGCGTGGAGGAAACCCCTGTTAAAATAGCAGACCGCAATTCGTTCGTAACGGGGATTTCCGAAGGCTTGTTCAATCAACAGGAAGTCATCTTGCATAGCTCGAAGGACTTCCTGATGGACGGTATGCGGGTAAGACGGTAAGAAAGAGGAATTTGATTAAAAAACAACTTTAGAAATAACGGGAAAGGAGCTATTTTCATGAAAAGAATGAGATCATTCAGCCGAAGTCTGTCTTTACGGGCCTTGGCCATTCCCGTGCTCGTGGCCGCGCTTGCTTCCGTCATCGGGTGTGCGAGCCCGTCCGGGAGCGAGCCGGGTAAGCAAGGAATGCCAACAGCGCCGCTATCTAGTGCTCAGCCTACGGATGCGCTTCTGCAAGAGACACCGCCTGCGGAGGTGTCCAAATCCCCGGCGTTTCCTCCGGTTGAATATGAATCTGCCTGGCCGGAACAAACGGTTCTCTCTGACCAGGGCTACCCGGTGAACAACTGTGTTCCCGAAGAACTGCGCACGCATGCCGCGACGCTGAAGACGAGCGACGGGAAGTACCTGTCCGCGCTTGTGCTGGGGAGCGGCTCCGACGGTGTATTGCTGGCGCATGAGCAAGGTTATAGCATATGCTCCTTCCTTGATATCGGCAAGGAGTTAGCTGAACAGGGTTATCTGGTCGTGCTTCCTGAATATCGGGCTCATGGAGCCTCGCAGCAGTCCGATAATACGGAATCCATTGAGCTTGACGCCGAAGCTGCGCTCAAGGAGCTTGAGCGCCAGGGCGCGGAGCGTGTGTTTCTGGCAGGCGCTTCCTGCGGAGGAACGACCGCCATCTTCTCAGGCGTCCGCCAACCGTTGCCCATTCAGGGATTGCTGATTCTGTCTTCGCCTGCGCAATGCGGCCCCGAGTTGGATGCTATTCCAAGCGTAAAGGAAATAAAAGCGCCATCCCTGTTTGTTGTGTCTCCGGGAGACATGCTGGGGTCGGTTGAAAAGCAGGTTCGCCAGTTGTACGAAGCATCCGGAGCGGATCAGAAGGAGCTGATTATTGACGAAAGCGGCTTTCACGGAACGGATATGTATAAAAGAGGGGAGAACGGCGACAAGCTTCGAACCCGAATTATGGATTTTATAACCGCGGCGTTTCATTGAAACGGAACCAGTTCATCGCGGATGGGCCTCTGGTTGCCGGGGCGCAAAAGCCGATCATGTTGTGGATATGCATTGGCAACTACGAGGGTATGATCAGTCGATTGTTTTGGCATACCGCATAGTAAGCGTGGCCTGATAGAACCAGACCGAACGTTATGGAAGGGCGGGTACCCGATTTGGTGTGGCGGTACCATTCGAATACGCGATAATGACACTGTAACGGAGGGAGATACCGTTAGATTGTCGAAGATATCAATAAATATACCTCCGCCGTCCCCGTGTTGCTGGTACTCTGTTGGAAGGAATTGCGCAGCCATTCCCCGACGATCATCTGCGGGAGGCGATATCCATCATAGCCGAGGGTTATGGATAAAGGCGTGGAAATAGATGAATTCATGGTGATTTTCATCAGTTTAATATTCTATCCGACGGTCAACGTATAACGGGTACTATCGATTACAATCCCTCATATTCTGATGGCTCTCCTCATATTGACAAAGCCGGTTGCCTTGTAATTCACCGCAGCCGGCTTTGACTTTTTCAATTCTTTGTTGGCATCAACCTCGATTTCGATATGATGTTTACACCATTTGGTGCCTTTCGTTAAGAGTACATTTCCGTAATCATAGTGACAGCTTCTTTAGCGATGATTAATTTATCACAATTCAGAATATTGTATACATTAAGTGAATCAGCTACGGCGGTTTCTACACCAGGGATGTTATTGGCGCTTTTAAAAACAAAGTTATTTATTAAAGGCGTAACAATTAGCACCTTATTCTCTGCCCCAAGAGCATGAAGCATAGCTACTATAGACTTTGTCCTGTAATTTTCTAACTTGATCTCGTCGACGACAATGAATTCTTTGTTCTGTACTTTGCTGGATAATGCAGATTTTATAGCAAGCCGCTTAACCTTTTTATTGAGTTTGTAGCTATAGTCGCGAGGTTTAGGAGCAAACACAACTCCTCCGCCACGCCAATGGGGCATACGAATCGAACCCGCTCTAGATTTATCAATTTTATTCTGCTTATACGGTTTTCTGCCACCGCCTCTAACTTCACCGCGTGTTAATGCAGATTGTGTTCCGCTGCGCTTATTTGCCAGATAATTTATAACTGCATCATGCATAACCGATTCATTGGGAATCATACCGAAAATGGATTCTTCAAGTTCCATTTCACCAACATGAATACCTTCCATATTAAAAATAGTAACATTCAACATTCTTCTTTCCTCCAATTCCTGAACTTTCGCGATATCGGTTCCATATCCACATGATTTTAACCTCCGTTTGTACAGCCGCATTTTAGAAGAACCCACAGTTATAAAGGTAACAGATCGAAATCCCATAAACTATATACAAAATGGTTCTGTAATGTTTGGTATAACATCAGTGGACATTAAAAAAAGATGATCCCGTGTGTGAGTCCAGGGATCATCTTTTGACATGCAGTGTTTTAATCGTCCAAATTATTTGTTATAAATTATTTTTCTGATAGCATAAACAGAAAGGCAGTAAGATTCTGCAAGTTCTTGAATCGAATTACCGGAAGTATATGCTTGTATTATTTCATTATTTCGCTTATCAATCTCTTCACGAAAACCGGATAATTCTCCCCAACTTTTATGTTGATCTTTTATTGCGGGAATGTAGATGTATTCGCCTTGTACAAAATCTTGCAATTTTTCAACCAATTCTTTAGGGAGAATTTCATTAGCGTTGATATATCTCATGTAGACTCACTCCTTGAATCAATATTTATCTCAAGTAGCAAAGCCAGCATGATTGGTGATGATGTTATTCCATGCAAATATCACCAAATACCTGTCTTTGCATGGAATTGAACATGGGTGATTGTCATATTCTTATGAGACAAAATTCATTCTCCTTTATAGATATATTTTCATTTTTACTTTAATCCTGCTTGTTGTGTCCGTACAGTTGACCGCATGCTGCATGAATGTCCGTTCCGAATTGCGTTCGCACAGTGACTTTGATTCCCTTTGACTTTAAAATACGGACAAACCTTTGAACTCGGTCTTTGTCCGATTGATGGAAGCTTTCAGGCGTCACGTCGGTTGAATTGTAGGGGATCAAATTGACATGATATAAATGTTCCCACGGACCTCTGTCCTTTAACAATGCAGCAATGGCTTGAGCATGTTCATTCGAATCGTTTTCTCCTCGAAGCAATATATACGCAATATATACTTTTCTACCTGTATCGCGAATATGCTGATCCAACTTGTTCAACACATCATGAAGCGGAAATCGCTTGTTAATGGGCATTAGCTCGCTCCGCTGTTCGTCGAACGGAGAGTGCAGTGAAAAGGTCAGGTTAACCTGTGGAAATTCCTTTGTCAGACGATCGATACCCGGCAAAATTCCAATGGTGGAAACTGTAATTCTTCGATGGCCCAAGCCAAAAGTTCGTGAATCTGTTAGAATCTTAAGCGTGTCGAAGATATTAGGATTGGCTAGCGCCTCTCCCATGCCCATAAACGAAACACTATCCAAGGCTTCGCCGTTTAAATGAAAGTATAACAATTGATCGGTAATTTCATCAGCAGTTAGATTTCGTTTCAGTCCGATTGTACCTGTAGCGCAAAAGCGGCAACCATATCCGCATCCGCACTGGCTGGAAATGCAGTATGATTTCCAGCCTCGCTCATAGCTTAGTTGAACTGCTTCTACATGTTCACCGCCCTCAATGGCAAAAAGCACTTTATTCACTTGTCTGGATGTCATTTGTTTGACAGGGGTTAAGTTCAAAACGTGTTCGCCAAGCCTCGTCATTAATTCGTTTCTTATCCCCTTGGGCAGTATGGTCATTCGGTCATATTCACCAATTCTTTGCTTGAAGATCGCGTCCGCAATTTGTTGGAACCGATATGCGGGTTGTTTCAATTCTGTCAATATGTGTTGAATCATTTCGTATTTCGAAGTTGATTTCATGTTTTTTCTCCTCTTGAGCCGGAGAAAATGCCTTTAGCACCCTTTGTCGGTGTTTAACATGTACATTAACCAACCATAGTAAAACCACGAAGCTTGCAGCCAGAATCGCTACGTGCATCTATCGATAGATGGATAATGCTCCGGCATCCGTTTAGTTTGATCGTGAACCGTACCAACGGACAATGAACGGTTCACATGAACATTTACAACTTCAAACATCTATTTCAACCTCCTAATCTAAAAAAGCATAAAGTTACATTACAGTTCCACGATTTTGGTGGCGATATTTTTACAAAATTCGCTATCGTGCTCTACAAAAAGTATTGCCGGAGAATGTTACAGCAGTAGTTCTTTTGTTGATAATATCTCTCCATAAACAATAATGAGCCACAAGAAAGTTACCTTTCTTGTAGCTCAAATAAACAAATACTAAAATCTAACCCAATGAAAGGATTAGATATTGTTATTTTATTTGAGTGAAGAGAATAGTAACTTTCTTGCTCAACAAAGAATAAAACAGTTTTTGTTTTATCATTCGTAAAATAAGCAAGAAATATTACATTATTCTCAACATCTCCCTTAGATTAATTGCTTGCGTTGTAACACAACCCATTTCACATTTCAACTTTGTATTTCATTAAGGGGTCCAAAAGGGGGATCGCACATTGTCGTCAGGATGCCTTCAATCGAAATGCGGGGGTGATTCTGCAAAAACCTTCCTCTCGGCAGCATCAAACTATTTACTCTCATATTTACTTCGGTATTCGAGAGGACTCATGTTATAAATCTCCTTAAAAGCGGCCCCGAATTTACTTTGGCTTTTATACCCGACTGCCGAAGCGATATCCCCGATGCTTTGTCGAGTTTGCAGCAGCATAGAAGCAGCCTGCCTGACACGATGCTCTTTCATATATGCCGCGATGGAAACGCCGTATACTCCTTTGAAAGTGGCCTTTAGTACAGTAGGACTGATACAGTATTGCTGTGCTAGTTCCTCAATCGTAAATCTTCGATCTATTTCTTCTGTCATTTTCTTTTTAATTTGTTTGATCGTATCAACTTGCTGTCGGGCGTAAAATTTCTTTTGATTCTCACCGGCTACATCAAAATAATAAAGATAAAATAAAACTTCTAATACTTTGAGCCGGTAATAAGCGGTTCTGGCCTCGATAGGAACCGAATACATGCCACAGAAGATATGCTGAATCTCTTCCTTTGCTTGTATGAAATAGCACTCATCGTTTACAAAAAAACGATTAGCGAGCTCCGAAACATCAATAGGGAAATCGGGCAAATATTCCGCTAACTGTCCTGTCAACTTTTCCAAATCAATCGTAATGTTGATGCCTTTATAGTGGCCCAATGGAAGTTCAATGCAATGACTGTGGTTGCTCATCGTGTTCATGAACAAATCGCCTTCGCCTATATATTGCAGGCACCCGTCTTTCATTCTGCACTCGGCTCGTCCTTCTTGACAGTGATTTAATTCCAGAATATTGCGCTTCGAGTGAAGCGTTGGTATGTAACGGCTTGTCTGAAAGTGAAAGCTGATCACTTCAACACCGGGCAGTACGGAATAAACCGAGGCATTTCCTTGCCCATCCTTAGGATCCAACCGATAAACAACATGGTCATTGTCTCGTGCTATAATCGTGCCTGTACTGAAATGTGAAAAAGCAGATGCATCCATCGATTTGTTTCTCCCCGCTATTTTTGGTTCTATTTCTCCATCTTACTATACACTTTTTTATAGACAAATTTATAGACTTCTGGGTTATTCCAAACCGTCGAACTTTTAGCCCAATCGGTCTTACTTTCCCAATTTTATTGAAATCAAAATACGGAGTGGATATACTTTAATCAATCAAACAATCATTTGATTGATATAAGGTTTGATTGTTATAAAAAATCTCGATATTTGAAAGGAGTAATTTTCATGAAAAAAACTTATAAACTGAAAAATCTGGATTGCGCGAATTGTGCGGCGAAGATCGAAAATGGCATTCGCAAGCTGGCCGATGTTACCGAGGTTAAAGTTAACTTTATGGGTCAGAGAATGATTCTGGAGGCTCCGGATGATAAATTCAACGCTGTTCTTGAAGAATCCAAGAAGGTGATTCGAAAACTTGAACCGGATGTATCCATTGAGGCTTAGGCCGGCAGATACACGTTCCTCGATTCGGTTCATAACGAATGAACAAAGGTAGCCACATTCAAATCGCATTATTTGAGTCTGCAGTGGTTGTGATGAAACAGCCGCTGCTTTTTCAAATAGGAGGAGGATAAAGACATGTCAAAAAAGGAAGTAAAACAGTTGGTGCGTATCCTTATTGCAGCTGTCGGTTTCGTAGCGGCACTACTGTTAAAGTTAGAGGGCTTAGCTGAATTCCTGCTATATCTCGCTACATATCTCATCGTTGGAGGAGACATCATTTGGAAAGCGGTAAGAAACATTTCTCGAGGACAGGTCTTCGACGAAAACTTCCTGATGTCAGTGGCCACGATCGGAGCATTCTTCCTTGGCGAGTATTCGGAAGGTATTGCCGTTATGCTGTTTTATCAGGTGGGCGAGCTGTTTCAATCCTATGCCGTTTCCAAATCCCGCAGATCCATATCCGAACTGATGGATATTCGTCCCGACTATGCCAATGTGCTAAGAAATGGGGAATTGATACAGGTCGACCCGGAAGAAGTACAAATCAATGAAATCGTTGTGGTGAAGCCCGGCGAGCGTATCCCTTTGGATGGAGTGGTGACAGAAGGCTTCTCCGCAATCGATACTTCGGCTCTTACGGGAGAGTCTGTTCCGCGGGAAGTGCAGGCTGGAGAAAATGTGATTAGCGGTTGCATCAATCAAACCGGTAAACTGACCATTCAAGTGAACAAAGAATACGGCCAATCTACGGTAGCGAAAATACTGGAGTTGGTTGAAAATTCTTCCGATAAAAAGAGCAAGAGTGAAAACTTTATCACAAAATTTGCCCGATACTATACCCCGATCGTTGTTTTCGCGGCGGTCATTTTGGCCATCATTCCACCGCTGATCACAGGCCAGTCATTCGGTATGTGGGTTGAACGGGCCCTGACCTTCCTCGTCATTTCCTGTCCTTGCGCTTTGGTTATCTCGGTACCGCTCAGCTTTTTCGGCGGAATCGGCGGGGCATCCAAATCCGGCGTTTTGGTGAAGGGAAGCAACTATCTTGAGGCTTTGGCCAGAACGGAGATGGTCGTGTTTGATAAAACAGGTACGCTGACAAAAGGCAGCTTCGCGGTCAGTGAGATATATTCCGACAAATTAACCGATCAAGAGTTATTGGAATTGGCAGCATATGCGGAGGATTACTCCAACCATCCCATCGCGCAGAGTATCAAGAAGGCGTTTGGAAGAACGATTGATTCCTCCCGTATCAAAGAGATCGAAGAAATCGCCGGCTATGGCGTCAAATCTGTGATCGACGGCAAAGTCGTGTTGGCCGGCAACGCCAAACTCATGAAACGTGAACGCATATCCTACAAAGATAGGAAGCTTGTAGGGACGGTGGTTCATCTGGCCGTAAACAATGAGTACATGGGATATATCCTCATTGAGGATGAAATGAAGGAGGACGCCCCACACGCTATCGCGGCCTTGAGATCGGCAGGAATCAAGCAGACCGTCATGCTGACCGGCGATGCCGATGCGGTGGGCAAAAAGGTTGCCGCTGCGCTCAAGCTAGACAAAGCCTATACTGAGCTATTGCCTGCGGATAAAGTTGAACGCATGGAAGAATTAATGAAGCAGAAAAGCGCCAACGGGAAACTGGCTTTTGTCGGTGACGGCATTAATGACGCGCCCGTTCTTGCCCGCGCAGATATCGGCATTGCTATGGGCGGCTTGGGATCCGATGCGGCGATTGAAGCAGCGGATGTTGTGATCATGACCGATGAACCGTCCAAAATCGCCGCAGTGATGAAGATAAGCAAAAAGACGCTCCGTATCGTCAAACAAAACATTATTTTTGCTCTGGGTGTCAAAGGAATTGTACTGGTTCTGGGAGCGCTTGGCTTCACAACGATGTGGGGAGCTGTATTCGCTGATGTTGGAGTATCCGTCATTGCCATTATCAACGCAATCCGGGCACTCAACGTTAAGAAATTCAATACGCCGATACAACCGGCCCGAAAACAAGGGGAAGGAAGTCGGCAAAGAGCCATGGCATAAGTCGAGGGGGCGTGTATGGTAACACGCCTCCTTTTTATCGATTCACCTGATATCTTGTCAAAGGCACCCACGCGGAAACAAACGTATATAATGTCACACGGACATTAATATATGTTTAGATTTACCACATATAAGGAGGTTATTTTTATGATTTCTTTAAACGATACGCCCGTACCCAGGTCAGAAGATATTGATATTACTACCTTTGCGGAATTAATGAACGCCATAGAGAACGCAAATGAAGGCGACGTTTTAAACCTTAATATAAAAAACGACCTTGTGTTCACCAGCTCTGTGGTGATCAGAAGAAGCCTGACCATCAATATTACAAATGGCAGCGGCGGAAATGAGGTCATACTTTCGACAACGGGCGATAATTTCCGTCATTTTTCGACCAACCCAAGCGGTGGGACCACTCTTGCGGACGTTCCTAATATAAGCATGACTATAAACAAAGGCGTTGTCCTTAACGGAAATAATACCTCGGGTGGTATCGGCTTTTTAAGCTCGGGCGGACAATTGATTCTGGATGGCTGCTCAATTATTAATTGCGTGAGAAGCGGATCTGGCGCCGCGGGCAACGGCGGAGCCCTTTCGGTTGGCGGCGATACAGCCATATGTACGCTAAGCATGCGGGATTTTCTGATTGCGCACTGTATGGCTAATAACGGCGGCGGCATATACATGAACGGCAACGCTGTTTGTATAATGAACAATGGTGAAATCTCCGGCAATACAGCCAGCGCAGACAACTCAAATGGCGGTGGCGTGTATGTGTTCGGCGCTACCAATTCTTTCACTATGAACAATGGCACAATTTCTAACAATACGGCTACAAACGGCGGAGGAGTGTTCAACTTAAGCGGAACCTTTACTATGTCGGGCAATGCCGCAATCATTGATAATACGGCCGCAAACAGCGCCGGCAATGCAGGCAACGGCGGTGGTGTATTCAACAGTGGCGGCCATTTTACCATGAACGACGGAGCGATTAGCGGCAATTCGACCGCTAGAATCGGCGGCGGTTTTCGCAACAACGGAGCGAATGCTGTCTTCGATATGCGCGGAGGTGAAATCTCCGGTAACACATCCGTCGGCGACACCAGCGGTGGTGTGACAAATATTAACGGCGCGACTTTCAACCTATATGATGGTAAAATTTCAGGAAATATAACAGGATCATTTAGTGGCGGCGGTGTTAACAACCAGGCATCTACCTTTGTGATGACAGGCGGTGAGATTTCCGGCAATACAGCCTCCAGCGGCGGCGGCGTATTGAACTGGAGTAACGGCAGCTTTATTATGGAGGGCGGCATAATCTCCGCCAATATAACTACAGCCCCCGAGGGCAGGGGCGGCGGCGTATTCAACTTTGGTCCCGCCACCTTTACCATGCGCGGCGGCACAATCACCGGCCATACAACGGCCAGCTTAGGTGGCGGTATAAACAGTACAGGCTCCGATTCCTTTGTCACTATCGAAAGCGGAACTATTTCTGGCAATACGGCCATCATCGACGGCGGGGGAGTTTGGATCGTTCATGAAGATCTGGCTAATCTTGTTGTAGGGCCCGCTGCGATTTTCTCGAACAACAGCGCTTCCAGAGCCTTTAGCCGCAACCCTATCGACGACGAGCTCTATTTTACACATATCTTTGGTACCCTGTGGACTTTGCCCTTTGCACAAGGCTATAACAATTTTGACGTGTCATATATCAACAGCACCACCTAGCCTTTCCCGTAGATGTTAACCTTCACGGAATCAAAGAGAATCCGTCTTGCCATTACGAATCGACTCATTAGTATCGGGTGACAAGAACATATATGCTTAAAAGTCGCATAGATGCGGCTTTTTTGTTTTAACGATATAAGAACGGTCTTCAATACTTCGAATCGTCTGGCAACGCAAGAGCTACTTCTTACCAGAGTCGGCTGCCGCCGAGAGGAAGAAATTGTTTCGAAATCTTGCGGTTTCATTCGAAGATGATGCAAAACCGAGTTCTGCGAGCTTATACTGTGAATCAGCAATGGAATTTTAGAAGATAAGGGAGGATGTATTTTCATATGATGAAGCAAAATCCAGTTCTTAATCTTGATACGGATGAACGAATGGACATTGGAACCTATCTGTTGGAACAAATCAATGATTACCTGACGCACATACGCGGGGTCCGTGTCTCACCTGAACTCAACGTGGACGCAGTTGTAGAACACGCACGCAGATTATCCTTTGAGCATCCCGTCAGCGCGCGCGAGGCGATTTATCATCTCCTGGAGGGATTAACACAATACCAGGTGCATACGCCACACCCGCGATATTTCGGCCTGTATAATCCGCGGCCCAACTTCATGGGAATTATGGCGGACACGATTACTGCAGCTTTCAATCCGCAGCTTGCAGCATGGAGCCATGCGCCTGTAGCGGTCGAAATAGAGAACTATGTATTGAAAGAGATAGCTTCCAAATTCGGTTATTCGGCAGATGCAGCGGATGGGACATTTACAACGGGGGGAGCGGAAGCAAATCTGACGGCCGTACTGACCGCATTAGTACATCATTTTCCATCCTATGCCAAAGAGGGGCTGAGGTCGCTCCCCAAGCATCCCGTCATGTACGCCTCTGCTGAGAGCCACCATTCCCTGGTAAAGGCAGCGCGTTCCTGCGGACTGGGTACGGATTCCCTTCGTATGATTATGACGGGCTCTGAAATGCAAATAGATGTTGATGCGCTTCATCATCAAATTCAAGTGGATCGCGCTGCTGGATACGCTCCATTTCTCATCATTGCGACGGGTGGAACGACCGGCGCCGGAGCGATTGATCCCATTAACGAAATGGCAAACTTGGCTGAACGCGAGCAATTATGGTTGCATGTCGATGCTGCGTATGGTGGAGCCTCCGTGTTTGCACCGGAACTGTTGGATCTGCTTCGCGGTATTGACCGAGCTGACTCCATTACCTTCGATGCGCACAAGTGGATGTCTGTCCCGATGGGGGCGGGAATTTATATTACACGCCATAAGGACATCTTGCATAGAACATTCAGCATAACGGCAGATTATATGCCTAAAGAAGGGGCTGATCTGGATACCGTTGATCCGTTCACCCATTCGATTCAATGGTCGCGAAGGTTTATCGGTTTGAAAGTGTATTTATCGCTTGTGACGGCTGGTTGGGAAGGCTATCGAAGCATGGTGCGGCACCAGACTGAGATGGGCAATCGGTTGCGCCGGGAGCTTGCTTGCTCTAACTGGAAGGTTATCAATGAAACTGTATTGCCTGTCGTTTGCTTTACAGATACCAATATTCAATCAAAGAGCCAATCGAATTTCGCATCATTTATATGTCAAGAGATATTGCGTTCGGGGCAGGCATGGATTTCAGTATACGAAATAAACAAGACTCCCGTGCTGCGGGCTTGCATTACGAACTACGATACAACAGAGGAAGATATTATGGTATTGATGGAACTGCTGAATAGAGCAAGAGCGAAATATTTGGAGGAGACATCCGAAAGGTCATTTGAAAAAGAGCGCCCATAAACTTTTTTCATCCCTAAAGGCGAAGCTGACTGGCTATGTGTGGATAGGTCAGCACGAAATAAGGCTAAAGTTTCTGACTACGAACCGGACTTTATTCGGCTGAGGGAAAAATCAAGTATTGTTCAAAATTACAATGCACAACTTAAGAAAGTATCTATAGTTTTATCGATTGGGGTTGTGGTCTGCAAGTCCTTTTTTCGGACAACTCATTTGAAAAAAATCATCTATCATTTGATGAACCAGTCGAGCCCTTTCATTGTCTGCGAGTGTATAATAAACTTCTTTCCCTGCACGCCTGCTTTTGATTAGACCGTGAAGCTTTAGCAATTTCAAGTGATGAGAAACAGACGCGGCACTCATGCCAAGAGCGGCCGAAATATTGTTCCCGCACTCCTCGCAATGACAGAGCAACCATAGGATTCGCAGACGCGAACCGTCGCATAGCTGTTGGAAGACGGTAGCTCCGTCCAGAAAATATTCCACATCAGGCATTTGCTTCAAAGCATAGCTTAAATCTTGACCGTGGTCGTGAAGTATTTTCTTGTCTTTTATCATGGCCACTCCTTTGAGAAAGTAATCATTTGATTAAACAATCATTATATTCATTCTATTCTAGCCTATGCTTTACCTAATATCTTGTCAAGCGCATTGTCGGACATTTGCTTTCCGTTACCGGAGTATTGATGGCATTTTCTTCAATATATTATTGACAATGATAATCATTATCACTTATAATGTTTACTGATTAACAAAAAATGAACAATACATAGGAAAAGGAGTGGCGATGAGATGGCAGTGAGCCTACGAATTGAACAATTGAGGGCGGCCGTAGAAGGGAAAGAAATCTTGAAAGGTCTAAGCCTTGCGGTAAATGGCGGAGAAATTCATGTCGTCATGGGACCGAACGGAACAGGGAAGAGTACGTTGGCCTCCGCTTTGATGGGGCACCCCAAGTACGAAGTGACAGAGGGGGCCGTTACGCTGAACGGAGAAGATCTGCTGGAGATGGAAGTGGATGAAAGGGCGCGGGCAGGCTTGTTTCTGGCCATGCAATATCCGAGTGAGATCACGGGGGTCACGAATTCCGATTTCATGCGTAGTGCGATCAATGCCAGACGTGAAGAAGGCCAGGAAATCTCGTTGATCAAATTGGTGCGGATGATGGAAGCAAGCATGCAGACGCTGGAGATGAACCCGGAATTTATGCATCGTTACTTGAACGAGGGTTTTTCCGGAGGGGAGAAAAAGCGGAATGAAATTTTGCAAATGATGATGCTCGAGCCTTCAATGGTCATTCTGGATGAAATCGACTCCGGTCTGGACATTGATGCGCTGCGCATCGTTGCTGAAGGGGTCAACGCTTTGCGCAGTGCAGACCGAGGATTCTTAATTATCACGCACTATCAGCGGCTGCTTAATTATATCAAGCCGGACTTTGTACATGTGATGATGCAAGGAACCATCGTAAAGTCTGGAGGGCCGGAATTAGCGCAGCGGTTAGAAGCAGACGGATATGAGTGGATCAGGGAAGAGCTGGGTATTGCAGAGGAAGCTGCGGCGCCGGACGAAGAAGAGTCGTTTCAAATTCCGATGCAAACCAAGGCACCGCGCAGCTGAAGGGGGAGAGCCGTAACATGACAATGAACAGTGCAGAGAACCGGGGACCGGAGCAGCTTAGATATGAAGCGGAACCGGATTGGCTGACCGAATTGAGGAAGAGAGGCTTGGATGCCGCTCGCACCCTGCAACTGCCCAAGTTGGACAAGACGAATCTGCAGCGCTGGCCTTTAGGGCAGCAAGGCGTTTGCCGCAAGCCTGAGCCGGCGTCTTCTCTCGATGAATTGCCGGATTCGATCAGGAGATGGGTGTACGCTGACGATGTGCTGGTACAGCGGAATTCGGGTCCAATCATCAAGCATCTGACTGAAGCGCTGCAGAAGCAAGGGATTATTCTGACCGACTTGGAAACAGCAACACGGCTGTATCCGGAACTTGTAAAGCCTTTTTTCATGCAAGCTTTGCATACAGAAGAGAATCTGCTTACCGCGCAGCATGCCGCGCGCTGGAGCGGCGGAGCCTTTATTTACATCCCTGAGGGGGTTCATGTGGAGACCCCGCTGCAGACGATATTCTTTGTAGACGAATCCGATACGCTCTTTATGCCGCATGTTTTAGTGGTAGCCGAGGAGCGTAGTTCCGTAACGCTGGTGGAGAATACCATGTCCTCATTAGAGAATAGTGTGGGGGTGAATCAAGCCGTTATGGAAGTATTCGTAGGCAAAGGTGCACAAGTCAATGTTGTGTCATTGCACCAACTGGAAAGAGACTTGATCGACCTGACCTATCGGCGCGCAATCGTTGAACAGGGCGGAACGGTGAACTGGTTGATTGGCGAAATGAATGGGGGCAAGACGATGAGCGATACGGCATCCCTTCTCAAAGGGGAAGGGGCCGGTTCGGATCTTAAGACAATCTTGGTGGGATCCGGCAGTCAGACGATGAATATCACAGCCCGGACGATGCATTTTGGCAAGAATTCGACAAGCGATATGGTGATCAGAGCGGTGATGAGAGAGCAGTCAACCGCCATATTGAACGGGATCACCAGAATTGAGAAGGGAGCAAGCGGGGCGAACGGACAGCAGACGGAGAAAATACTAATGTTGCATCCCGAGGCGCGCGGCGACGCGAATCCGATCCTGCTGATCGATGAAGACGATGTGAAAGCAGGACACGCCGCCAGCGTCGGACAAGTCAATCCGGAACAGCTGTACTATATGATGTCCAGAGGCATTAGCCGCGTAGAGGCCGAGCGGCTGATCGTGTACGGTTTCCTTGCTCCCGTCGTGGCCGAAGTACCGCTGGAAGGTGTAGCCGCTCAGATGCAAGCGCTTGTGGAACAAAAGCTAGGGCAAGTCAAGGAAATAGATCAAGCAAGCATAGTTGAATAAGGAGGATGACAACATATGGCTAAGGAATTGGTGGAGCTGGGAGAGTATCAGTATGGCTTCAGAGATGCGCATCAAGCGGTGTTTCAATCCGGCAAGGGACTGACTCGTGAGATTGTTGCCACCATATCGGAGATGAAGGGCGAACCCGGCTGGATGCTCGACTTTCGCCTGAAGTCGCTGGAACTGTTCCAAAGCATGCCGATGCCTGCATGGGGCGGCGATCTGCGAGCACTGGATTTCAATGATATCCAATATTATGTCAAGCCTTCCGAGAAGCAGGGGAAAACCTGGGAGGAAGTGCCGATTGAGATTAAGCAAACCTTTGACAAGCTTGGCATACCGGAAGCGGAACAGAAGTTTCTTGCCGGTGTGTCGGCCCAGTATGAATCCGAAGTCGTCTATCACAGCATCCAGAAAGAGCTAGAGGAACAA
Organism: Paenibacillus sp. CECT 9249; assembly: GCF_918697855.1. Taxonomy (NCBI): domain Bacteria; kingdom Bacillati; phylum Bacillota; class Bacilli; order Caryophanales; family Paenibacillaceae; genus Paenibacillus; species Paenibacillus sp. CECT 9249. Next base: position 30,944 of record NZ_CAKKLI010000039.1, read on the forward strand.
GGGGTCATATTCACGGACACGGATACGGCGCTGCGAGAGCATCCGGATTTGCTGCGCCAATATTTTGGTACCATTGTTCCGCCGAGCGATAACAAATTTGCCGCACTTAACAGCGCGGTATGGTCCGGAGGAAGCTTTGTCTATGTTCCGAAAGGGATAAAATGCGAAGTGCCGTTGCAAGCTTACTTCCGCATCAATTCGGAGAACATGGGGCAATTCGAAAGGACGCTCATCATTACGGAAGAAGACAGCTTTGTGCATTATGTAGAAGGCTGCACGGCACCGATATACAGCACGAACTCGCTTCATAGCGCCGTTGTGGAAATCATTTGTAAGAGAAATTCCCGTGCGCGATATACAACCATTCAAAACTGGGCTCCCAATATTTACAACATGGTGACAAAGCGGGCGGTAGCCGAAGAAAACGCAACGATGGAATGGGTGGACGGCAATATTGGCTCCAAACTGACGATGAAATACCCTTCCGTTTTGTTAAAAGGCCGTGGAGCCAAAGGTTCGGTGCTCTCGATTGCGGTCGCCGGCAAAGGGCAGCATCAGGATGCCGGGGCCAAAATGATTCACCTGGCTCCGGATACGACTTCGACCATCATATCGAAATCGATCAGCAAGCACGGCGGCAAAGTCACGTACCGCGGTCTGGCTTCCTTCGGACGCAAAGCTTCCGAAGCCAAGTCGAACATCAAATGCGACACGCTCATTCTCGATAATGAGTCCACGTCGGATACGATCCCTTATAACGAGATCATGAACGACAATGTCACGCTCGAGCACGAAGCGACTGTCTCCAAGGTATCCGAGGACCAGCTCTTCTACTTGATGAGCCGCGGCCTGTCCGAAGACGAAGCGACCCAGATGATCGTGATGGGCTTCATCGAGCCGTTCACGAAAGAACTGCCCATGGAATATGCGGTTGAGATGAACAGACTCATCAAGCTCGAGATGGAAGGCAGTATAGGGTAGTTGCCGCAGTTTGTAGATAAATGGAAGAAAATCATCAGGAAGGGACGGGAGAGCGATGTATAAGTTGGTTTTGATTAGACATGGAGAGAGCGAGTGGAACAAAGCGAATTTATTTACAGGCTGGATGGATGTGGACTTGTCGGATAAAGGCATTCAAGAGGCTTTGCATGCCGGCAGATTACTCAAGGAAGAACAGTTCGTATTTGATGTAGCTTACACCTCATATTTGAAGCGAGCGATTAAAACACTAGATTATGTGCTTGAAGAAATGGATTTGCTGTGGATCCCCGTATACAAGACTTGGCAGCTTAATGAGCGTCATTACGGTGCGCTGCAAGGTTTAAGTAAAACAACCACCGCTGAGAAATATGGAGAAGAGCAGGTTCAATTATGGCGTAGAAGCTATGACGTGTTGCCTCCCGCTTTGACAAAGGACGATGACCGTTATCCGAAATACGATCTTAAATATCGCGACATGGATGACGAGCTCATCCCGTTAACGGAAAGCCTCAAGGAAACGGTTGTTCGGGTTAAGGATTATTGGGATAAGGAAATTGCACCGCAGATCAAAGCGGGTAAAAATGTAATTATTGCTGCGCATGGCAATAGTTTGCGGGCATTAATCAAGTTTCTGGACAATCTTAGTTCGGAAGAGATTCTTGATTTGAACGTGCCAACGGGTACTCCGCTCGTCTATACGCTTGATGACCGATTGCATCCCGTAGGGCGATATTACCTTGGAAGCGAGCAGCATATAGAGAGTAAGATCCGGCAGGTTGCCGAGCCGGACAAGATGATGGAATAAGTTGTGCTTAACGGCACTCCATAACGAAAAAGGACCTGAATCATCTCATAGCCGATGGCAGGTCCTTTGAATCAATACCGTTACGTAACAGACGCTTCGTAGATCGCTTTCACTGATTTTCCGAGCGTGCGGTTAAACTCCTCGTCGCTTTGTCCATCGCTCAAACCTTCCACGAGAGCACGCGAGAAGCTTGCGATCAGCCCGCGGTTCAAGGCCAGCTTCTTGTTGGCCTCTTCCTGGCTGTATCCGCCGGATAGAGCCACGATCCGCACAATGTGGGCATCTTCCATTATCTCGGAATAGAAGTTGTTCTCGGTCGGGATCGATAGTTTGAGCATCACCTTTATATCGGAATCGAGAGTGACGAGTTGTTTCTTGATCTCTTGTTTCAAGAGCTCTTCGGCCCGGGCTTTTTCGCTCGAGTGGATATCGACTTCCGGCTCGATGATCGGCACAAGACCCGCTGCAAAAATCTGCTTGCCGAGTTCAAACTGCTGCTCTACAACTTTTCGGATACCTTCCGGGTTCGCTTCTTTGATGAGCGAACGCATCTTGGTTCCGAAGATATGTTTGTCCACCGCCCGCTTAAGAAGATCGTCTAATCCGGGAATGGACTTCAAGAGCTGAACCCCATCGGCTTCGGGAGCGAGTCCTTGGTCCACCTTAAGGAACGAAACGATGCCTTTCTTTTCCCACAAATAGTCGGCGGTAAAGAGTCCGTCAATGGTACGATCCATCGTATTCTCGAACAGTATCGCGCCTAAAATGGAATCGGAATGAAAAGCGGGGCTTTTCATAATGCGAGTTCTCATCTCATGTATCAAGGCGAACATCTCGTCTTCGCTCGAATAGCGGGACTCTTCAATGCCGTATTGCGCTAGAGCCTTCGGGGTACTCCCTCCGCTTTGGTCGAGAGCGGCGATAAAGCCCTTGCCCATATGAATTTGTTCCAGTTGTCTCGTGTTCATCGTTGTTCCTCCTCCTGACTGTTTGATTACAGCCTATGTTATTTTAGAGAATTATGCTGTAGCAATTCCGAAGTAAATGAGCAATGATAAAATATCATTAATCGTTTCTACCCATTAACTCTCATCGAAATAAGGCGGTTGAAATGGTCTGCCAATTTCAACCGGATTGAATAAAACTTATGAGAATCATCATCCATTTCCACCATCTCCTTGGAAGAAAAAAACACCCTCATGGAATGAAGGTGTAATACTTAAAAGTATAATAAAAATCAAAAACATCCCTCATTCGTAGAGCTTTAGCACTGTGGGGCATAGGAATTCGTTCCAGCTACATTAAAAAACACCTTAATTCGATGATTTTTGTTAACCCATTGGCGTCTTTGGACATTTCTGGGCAGTAGCATATCTCCACCACAGGAGCCTCACCTAACGATTCGTATCTATTCATGAGTTAGTATAATGAGATTAGACATATTTGTCAAGAAAATTGTTAAGCGATAAACAATATAGTTGAATCATTATCAAGCTGATTTTACCCTTGTATAAACGGAATTTCATTGGAGATGTGGCTCTATATAACGAAGCATAATGATTAACTTTACGCAATTATCAAAATTATAATTGATATTGATTTTCATTATCGCAAAAGATATAATGATTAATGTTTACCGGTGAACATTAATTTGTTGAAGGCGATCATTGTTAGACGGCTTATACTTATTTTCATATAGAAGTGAATGGTGTGGGGCCGAATTTAAAATTAATTTCGCTTTTATCAGATACGTCTTAATCGATACTTTGTTAACAGAGAAACAAAAGGAGCAAGTGAGGTGTAACCTGCTATGAAACATACGATTTTAACCGGTACGGAAGAGCAAAAAACACAAAAGCCCATGAAGTTGGTGCCAATCATTGTAGCGATTTTCATGGGAAACTTCCTGTCGCTGCTGAACAGCAATACGATTAATATCGCTTTGCCGGTCTTGCAGAAAGAATTTGCTTCCGACTTGAGCGTCGTGCAATGGACACTGACCGGCTTCATGCTGGCGCTCGGAACCTTCGCGCCTACAGCCGGCTATTTCGGCGAACGCTTCAGTTACAAGCGATTGTATATTTTCGCCTTGCTCGGCATGACGGTTGCTTCCGTGCTATGCGCATTGTCTTGGAACGCGCCGATGTTGATCGCCTTTCGCATTATTCAGGGCGCGTTCTGCGGTATTATCGTGCCGGCGTCGATGACCATGATATTCCAGATCATACCGCGACACCAGCAGTCTGTCGCCATGAGCATCTGGATCGCCGCTTCGATCGTGGCGCCGGCCATTGGACCGACTTACGCGGGCTGGCTTATCCAGAACGGCTCCTGGAAGTGGCTCTTCTGGACCAATGTGCCGCTCGGACTGCTTGCGATCGTCGTTGCCTTTTTCTTCATTCCTTACTATCGTCTGAAAGTGCCGAAGGGATTCGATTTATGGGGGCTTCTGACGGTCATTGCCGCAAGCTCGCTGCTGTTGATCACGTTGTCGCAAGGGTCCGGCTGGGGATGGGGGTCGGCCGGTACGCTGCTTTGTTTGGGAGGCGGGCTACTGGCGCTGGCGCTGTTCCTTTGGCGCGAGCTGTCAATCGAGTCTCCGCTTCTACAGCTCAAAGTGTTGCTGAACCGGCGCTTCGCGTCGACGGCAATATTGCTATGCATCGTGATGATCAACTTTTTTTCGGGCATGTTCCTCGTTCCTGTCTTTTTGCAAAATGTTCAGGGACATTCGCCGCTTGAGACGGGGATGATTCTACTACCGTCTACACTTGCTATGGCGATTATGTCCTTGGTTGCCGGTCGGCTGTACAAAGTGGTTGGCCCCATGCCGCTGCTGCTTGTTGGCGTACTGTTGATGGCCGGAGGAAATCTGCCTTTTGTGTGGTTGCAGATCGACAGCCCATCCGCTTATACGCTCCTATGGATGACGGTCCGCAGTATAGGACTTGCCATGGTGCTGATGCCGGCGACGACGGCCGGGATGGAGGAGATTTCCCGCGAGTACACCGGCCACGCCTCCTCCATTCAGAACTGGCTGCGGAATGTGTTCGTATCGTTTGGTGTGGCTCTTTTCACCACGCTGTTGGCAACACGTACTGCCGATCACGCCGCTAGGCTGGCGGATGGCGACGTCGGACCGCATCTGGCTCAGTTGCCCACAACGATGGGCATCAACGATTTAAACATTTTATCAACGATAATTGTGGTGTTAGCTCTACCATTTGTTTTTGCAATTCGCTCAAAGCGGAAGAAGGAATGGGAAACGGACGGCGCCTTAAAAAGCGATCCCGTGCGTTAACCATCAACCACCGCGTATCTTCGGCAGAGGAACGTTGCTCCCCGGCGTCAGGATGTGGTACGATTGTTTCGCGATTAACCATAATTAATGTGACTGAGGTGCGAGATGATGAATACATCGGAGACGATCAAACGGCTGGTCTATGCGCAGGTCGTTCACTTTGCGCATCTGAGCGAGCAACTGATAGAATCGGAGCAAGACAAGATTGTTCGTTATGCGCAGGAGCAGCAATTGGAGTCGGTCCCGCGTCATTTGACCAGCGTACACGTAATCGACTGCATCGGCAACAACGAGCCGATCAATAACACGGCACTTGCAGAAAAGATGGACTTGTCCAAGGCAAGCATTACGAAAATCAGCGCGAAGCTGTTGGAGGAAGGATATATAAAGCGAAGGCAACTGAATGACAATAAGAAGGAAGTCTACTTCAGTTTGACGGCGAAGGGCGAACAGGTTTTTGAACTGCATCAACAGCTTCACAAACTGGAGGAGGAGCGGTTTATGGAGTCGCTCGAGTCGTTTACGGAAGCGGAGTTACACGCTATTCTGCGATTTCTGCAGAACGTATCCGCGCATTGGGCTGAGAAAGAGCCGGAGTAGGCGAGCGGTCCGGCATTGAGCTCTTGAATTTCCCTTGCGGAGATTCGGGAGCTTTTTGCATTCGCCCTAGCGGGAGAGAAAAGCCCGGTAATGAAGGAGCTTTCACTCAAAAACCTCCGATTGAAGTCAATTTCATCATACCGCTGGCGGCTGACCCCGTCGGGTGCGCTAACGAAACGTATACACGCTAATTGCCTGTAAATCGCCATGTTGCAATGTCTAACGAAACTCAAACACGCTAATGAGAGGAAAAAGGCGATAAAACGGCCGATTTCCAATGAATAACGATACCTACTTTCGTTATAATCGGAACGTCTTCATTTTGAGCCCAATAAGGATTGTTAGTTTCGTTAGCGTCAGAATCTTCTGTCCTGCGTTTACTTCGGTAAGCGTAGTATCCACAGCACCGCATTCGTATCGGGTTCGGATCACAGTCGAGAAGCTTTTTGCTCAATTCGTAAGTTGGATCCAAGTCAATTCGTTTGACTAATGAAAAGATATAAGGTAAAATGATCAATTAATTTAGTAAATCAGTAATTTAGTAAAAGAGAAGAGGGAATGAAAATTGAAAATACCTACTACATTGAAACATAAACCTGTCGTTGTATCGGAAAACTATGAGCAAGTAGACGGCAGGTTTTCTAACAATACGGATGCGAAAGGTCTTTCTCTAGGATTGGCACAGTGGAACGATAGAGGAAAGGTTGACATCTCCGCCAAAGTATGGAGATATACAGGGGAAAAATGGTCCAGACAGTCGGAGGAACTGCCTCTTCATCGCGTTCTAGATTTATCCATCCTGATCTGCAGGACCTTGGAACATTTTCGAGAAGCATACCGATATGAGCATTTATACGATCCGCAGCATCCGGTCATCGACCGAATTGGGCTGCAAGGGGATGCAATGACCGTGGCGATATGTACGGACAATGACAGAATCAACGATGATATCAAACTATTCAATCAGGCGCTAAGCGATGACGGAGAGATGATCGGCGAACGGCTGCGTACGTTATCAAGTATTTTAAAAGAAATGGGATATTAACGGCGCTTATGCATGCCGGGGCAGAAGGACTGGAACTTGATTGTAAGCCGCTTACATCGCGGCTTTTTTCTTTATTTCAGCAAAGATAGTGCTAACAGCACTTTCCCTGACGATGAATCTTTTGATTGGATTGTTAGTTCGCTGACCCTGCATTATATCGAAAATTGGGAGCCCGTTTTTGAACAGTTCCGGCGTGTGCTGAAGCCCGGCGGGAAGCTGCTTTACTCAGTGCATCATCCGTTTATGGATTTTGCCTTGTCCCAACTGAAAGACTATTTCGCCCGCGAACTCTTGATTGACGAGTGGAACAAAAAAGAAGCCGGCAGGGTGGAAGTCGTCTTTTACCGCAGGCCGCTTCAGGAAATCATGAATGTGACTACGGCTTATTTTGCCCTGGATCAAATCATCGAACCGCAACCGATTCCCGAATTTATGGAGCGATTGCCGGAGGCGAAACGATTATTTTATGAGCGCTTAAAGCTGAACCCCCATTTCTTGATCGTGCAGACTCATAAGGAAGGATAGCCCCGATCCCTAGATGAGGTATGGATCAAACGCGGAAAACCAGTCAAACACGAACTGTTGTGTGTTGACTGGTTTTTTCATTTGACGAATGAAAAAATATAAGGTATCATGAACCAGTAATTTAGTAACTTAGTAATTTACTAAATAGATGAATTAAGGCCGAGAGGAGGAGAAATGATGACGGAATACGATGAATATCTTTTATCGCCAGACAGGCAACTGAGCGATGCGGAAAAAGAATTGATTTGGAAAAAGCCTTCTTCTCACAAGGTTAGCGAAGAAGAACGGCGTATTTGTAAAGAAATAAAGCGAAACTGGAATCGCGGGGAAATGAAAATCGCCAATATTTTGCTGGAGGGTGACGCCGGTTCCGGGAAAACGCAGCTTGCCAAGGCATTGTCCGCCAATTTCGGGCTTCCGTATACGAAGGTGACCTGTTTTGCCGATATGGATAAATCGGATATTATTGGCGCGATTTTGCCGGTTGTTTCCTCCGAAAGATTAGAGAAGATGGACGCCGACGACCAAAGCGTTTTGCAAGCCTTGTATGATAGCGACGGTTTTCAAAGCGCAGTTGAAGTTATGATGGATGTGCTGGGAGTGACTCAGGAGGCCGCTGCGCAAAAGATGAAGCAATTGCTGAAGAAGGCCGCGGAACATACCGAGGGTGAAGCCGTGGAATATCGCTTCTACCCGTCTGAAATCGTCAGAGCATTTCAGAACGGCTATCTTCTGGAAATCCAGGAGCCGAACGTGATTCGCGACGCCGCGGTGTTAATGGCGCTAAATTCGGCTTTGGAGCCGGACGGCAGTATCAACCTCCCTACGGAAGTCGTACGCAGACATCCGGATTTTATCGCGGTCATTACAACAAACCGCAGTTATGCAGGTGCCAGGCCGCTCAACGAGGCGTTGCGCGACAGGGTCCAGCATTCGGAAAAGATGGATCTGCCGACCAAAGAAGTGATGATCGAACGCGCACGGGCGAAAACCGGCTATGCAAATGAGCAGGTACTGGACGTATTTGCAGAAACGATCATGATCCTGGACAAAACAGCCCGGGCCAATGCAATGAAAGGCGTGGCAGGCATGCGTTCTTACTTCTATTGGGTAGACGCGTTTGCCGAAGGGGCTTCTTCCGGAATTGAATCTATATATCATAAGGTCATTTACAAAATTACGACCGATTCAGAGGAAATTAAAATACTGGAAGATGCGCTTAAAGTTCATGGTTTGTTCGAAAAGATCGATGAAATCGAGATCGAGGTAAAAAAAAACGAATTTTAGATACGGCGGAAATGCGAACTTGGGGAAATATTGATGATTTGAGTTACGAACCCGATCAGAATGAAGATGAAACAGGGATCGCATTTAAAAAGTCCGCGGATAGCGATGAAAGCTCATCTGACCGTGCTTTCGATGATTCCAGCTTAATGGAAAGCTCGGATTTGGGGGAGAATGGTTCGCCGAGAGTTCATCAGGCGGATCCTGAACCGATGTCGGAGGATGCGAAGCGAAAAGAACGCGATTTCCGGAAAAAACTGAATCGAGATGCGCGGGAGATCGTATCCGCATCGATTCATAAGGGTGTAAAGCTTATTGTCCATCGTCCGGACTATGCTCCCGACCATAAACAGGAATATATCGCCTTAAGCAACGAGCTTATGCCTGTCGTACGGGAAATTGCCAGAAAAACGCTTCCCCTGCTGGAGCATGAGGTTTCCGCTGAATTCGCGAGAAATCATTATTATGGCGCCAAGTTTCAAGCGGAAAGCGTCGCTTACCGGAATTACAGGCATTTTGCCAAGAAACGCCCTCCGACGGAATCTCCCTCCCTGGCGGTCGGCCTGAGAATCGATGAATCCGCATCAATGGCGGCATTCGGGAGATTGGAGGCAGCAAAGCGCGCGGCGATCGCGGTATATGAATTTTGTCAAATATGTCATATTCCTATTTTGATATACGGCGATACAGCCGATGTGTCCAAGATGGAGCACATGTCGCTATTTGCGTATGCGGATTTTCATAAGACGGATTCCTATGACCGGTTCAGGCTAATGGGCATTCGAGCAAGAAGCAATAACCGGGATGGCTTGGCACTGCGAATCATTGCCGAGAAGTTGGCGGCCGCTCCACAAGAGACCAAACTGCTGATCAGCTTAAGCGACGGGCAACCGAAGGCGATGGACGATTATACCGGAAGTTACGCTGCCCAAGACATGCAGCAAACGATAGCGGAATATGAACGGAAAGGAATTACGTTTTTGGCTGCCGCGATCGGTCAGGACAAAGATGTCATTCAGCAAATTTATGGGAACGAGAGATTTTTGGATATTACGAATCTGAGGGAGTTCCCGGCCAAGCTGGTTCGAATGATCGCGCGGTATTTGTGAGCTTTAAACTGTTTGAACGGCTTCCCAATAAATTCGTACATTTCACCTACAAGAATCCCGTTGATTGCCTGCGTGAAATCTTCCCTGGTTGGGGATTCGGCCGCTTTTTTTAACGTTGCAAAAAAGCCCTTGGAATCAAACAAGCCCAGCGGGGAAAAGAATGGGCCATGCGTCAGAGACCATTATAACCAAAACTAGACTGCAATTACCACACATCGACTAACGGATCAATGGCTCGATGGAGTGGTTTTTTTGTTTTTCACCGAGTTGTCGGAAAGATTTGATTCTTTTTTGAACGGAGAAGCTTTCGTGATTCATTTGAGACAATGCTTCGTTATAATAGCTTTTACATATCGGGCATGTGGTTGCTAGCAACCATCCCGTTAACAAACGTAACAGCGATTGAAAGGAGACAGTCTGACGTGGTGATAGATACGGTACTATGGAGCAAATGGCTGACAGGGCTGACCTTGGCGTTTCACGCCATTTTTGCGACGATTGGCGTCGGCGTTCCGCTCATGATTGCCATTGCCGAATTCGTCGGTATACGCAAGAAGGATTCTCATTACATTCTCATGGCCAAAAGATGGACGCGAGGATTTGTCATTTCTGTGGCCGTTGGCGTCGTGACGGGAACGGCGATTGCCTTGCAGCTTGCGCTTGTTTGGCCGAACTTTATGCAATTGGCGGGAAATGTGGTCGCACTCCCGTTATTTATGGAGGTTTTTGCGTTCTTTTTTGAAGCCATATTCCTGGGGATTTATTTGTACACATGGGATCGGTTCCGCAACCCGTATATCCACTGGCTGCTGACGATTCCGATTGTCGCCGGGGCAAGCATGTCCGCTTTTTTTATTACGTCGGTGAACGGATTTATGAATCAGCCCGGGGGATTTGTCATGGAAGCAGGCCACTTTACGGCGGTTAATCCGCTGCAAGCGATGTTTAATACGGCGACCGCCTCCAAAGTATTCCATGTCTTAACCTCGGCCTATTTGACGGGAGCGGCTCTGCTGGCGGGAATCGCCGCCTTCGCGATTCTAAGAAAAGGGGCCTCGGCTTATTACAAGAAAGCTTTGGAGCTCATGATGGCGGCCGTTCTGGCGTTCAGCTTGCTGACAACGGTAGCCGGGGATATGTCGGCCAAGTTCTTGGCGGAGCATCAACCGGAGAAGCTGGCGGCGGCAGAATGGCATTTTCAAACGGAAAGCGGCGCGGATTTGATTTTATTGGGCTGGCTTACTGCGGAGCAGAAGGTCATGGGAGCCCTTCACATTCCGAAAGCGCTCAGCTTTCTGGCTTTTGGAGACTTTAATGCCGAGGTAAAGGGGCTGGAGGAGTTTCCCCTCGATGAACGCCCGCCGCTTCTCGTACACTATTTGTTTGATTTGATGGCCGGGATCGGTTTTGTTATTTTGGCCGTTGCGCTCTTATATTTCCTGTTCTTGTTCCGGAAGAAACGCAACGAGCTCAACAAATGGCTGCTTCGGGCGATCGTATTGAGTACGCCGCTGGCGTTTTTGGGCGTTGAACTGGGCTGGTTTTATGCGGAAGTCGGGCGGCAGCCGTGGATAATCCGCGGATATATGCGCGTAGAGGAAGCGGCCACTACATCGCCGAATGTGAGGATTCTTTTTTTCCTCTTCCTGCTGTTGTACATTGTACTGGGGGTCATGTGTATCTATGTCCTGAGGCGCTTGTTCCGCAACAATCCGGCAGAAGCCGAGCTGGAAACGTTTGAGAAAGAGAAGCATGTTCAATCCATGGAAAAGGGTGAGCGGGTATGATCAGTTACGAGTTGACAGGCATCACGGTGCTTTGGCTCTTTTTGTACGGCTATTTAATTGTGGCCTCCATTGATTACGGCGCCGGCTTTTTTGCCTTCTATGCCCGTCTGACGAAACAGGATCACCTGATCAATCGTTTAATATCCCGTTATTTATCGCCGGTATGGGAGATTACCAATGTGTTTTTCGTCTTTTTCTTCGTCGGCATCGTCGGCTTTTTCCCGGATACGGCCTATTATTACGGCTCTGCGCTGCTTGTACCCGGAAGCATCGCCGTGATTCTGCTGGCCATTCGCGGCTCCTTCTACGCGTTTGAAAATTACGGCTCCAAAGAAAATATCGTGTATCTGTTTTTGTATGGAGCAACGGGTTTGCTGATTCCGGCTTCTTTGTCGGTGGCGCTGACGCTGTCCGAAGGCGGTTTTATTGTGAAGGAAGGCGGGGGTGTTACCCTGGACTATTTGACACTCATGACAAGCCCGTTGTCGTGGTGCATCGTCGCATTGGCTATCGTATCGGTGCTGTTTATTAGCGGGTCGTTCCTGGCCTTCTACGCTTCGCGGGCGGACGATCAGCCGGTGCTCAAGCTGATGCGGACCTATGCCCTGTTCTGGGGTACGCCAACGATTATTGCCGCTTTAACGGCATTTATTTATCTTAGCCAACATAATGAGCGGCATTTTCAAAACATGATGGATTTATGGTGGCTGCTGGCGCTATCCGTTGCTTTTTTCATGATCGCCATGTGGCTGCTGTACAAAGGGCGCCGCTATGGACTGGCCTTCATTTGTGTCATGCTGCAATTTTTCTGTGCCTTTTTTGCGTACGGTATTGGCCAATATCCTTATATTCTCGATCCGTACATTACTATTCAAAGCGGCGCCACCCATGAGTCGATGGGCGTTGCGCTTGTAGTCGCCTTTATCGGCGGCCTGTGCCTGCTGATTCCGTCCCTTATTCTGGTCTTCAGGCTATTCCTCTTTGACGCGGATTATGTAAAAGGCAAACAATAAACGGGCGTATGCATTCGGTACCTCGCAGTCGTATAAGGGAGGGAAGTTTGGGTGAAGGGGAAAAAAAGTCTTATGTCTGAACTCGTGTCCGCACAAAGGAAACATTTGGTTCTCTTGGGGGGCATGTCGCTTGCGCTCGGCGCAGCCATTGCAGGCCAGGCGGCGCTGCTTGCCGAAGCGGTCGAGCGGATTTTTGTGCAGAGCGCTTCCTTTTCGTCGGTTGTTGCCATCCTGGGCGCATTGCTGGGCGTTATGGCTGCGCGTACGCTGCTGTCGTACGGCAACGGGCGAATCGGCTTGCGCATGGCTGCCCGGGCCAAGACGGAGATGCGTGCGGCGGTGCTGCGCAAGCTGTCCAATGCTTCCGTACCGGCGGCGCTTAGCGGACAAACGGGCGGGAAGGTGAGTGTGGCGCTGGACGCTGTGGATGAGGCGGATAGTTATTTTAGCCAGTATATGCCGCGTATGGCGGAAGCCGCCGTCATTCCGATCCTGATATTGATCGTCGTTTTTGCCGAGCATATGAATTCCGGATTGATTATGCTGGTTACCGCCCCTTTTATCCCGATATTTATGGTGCTTGTAGGGCTCAGAACGAAGAAAAAATCCGAGGAGAAATTTGCGCAGTTGGCCGAATTTTCCGGGACGTTTCTCGACTCTCTTCAAGGGCTCGTTTCGCTCAAAATATTCGGTCGTGCTTATCGCCAACAGCAGGAAATTGAACGCAGCAGCCTCGCTTATCGGGATGCAACGATGGGTATTTTGCGAATTGCGTTTACCAATACATTCATGCTGGAATCCATCGTGATGCTCGGCATTGGCATTGTTGCGCTTGAGCTCGCGCTTCAACTGCTCGTTTTCAAATCGCTGTCCTTCCACACCGCCTTTTTGATCCTGCTGCTGGTGCCCGAGTTTTACAGCCTGTTAAAAAACACGGGAACCGCTTTTCATAGCGGACGCACCGGCATGGGGGCAGTCCGTAAAGTGGAAGAATTGCTTGCGGAGGACGATGGGATGGGTAAAGCGGACAAGCCGGAGACAGCCGCTTTGCAGCCGATCCGGATGCCGCCATCCATTGAGCTCAGGGATGTCCGGTTTCGGTATGCGCCGGATTCGTTCGAACTTGTCGCCGGTTCCATGTCGTTTGGACCGGGGGAGCAAATCGCCATCGTCGGAAAAAGCGGCTCCGGCAAAACCACCTTGCTGCATCTCATTGCCGGGTTGCTGAAACCGGCGTCGGGCGAAGTGCTGGTGAACGGACGTCCGCTTGCGGGGTACGATGAGGCTTCGTGGTTTGATCGCGTCAGCTATATTACCCAGCATCCGTATATTTTTGCCGGCACGTTTGCCGACAATATTGCGATTGGCGCGGGCCGGGACGTCTCCAGGGCCGAGATCGCGCAGGCGGCGGAGGCCGCCGGGCTTGCTGGGGTTGCCGCCGAACTCGAGCAAGGCTATGACACCTTCGTCGGCGAAGGGGGCAGGGGATTGTCGGGCGGCGAGAAGCAAAGGCTTGCGCTGGCGCGCGCTTTTTTGAAGCGGCCTGCCGTCATTTTATTTGATGAGCCTACGGTGGGATTGGATTTGCATACCGAACGCGTCCTGCAGCGTTCCATTGCCGAACTGGCGAGCAAGGCGACCATGATTACGGTGGCTCACCGCTTATACACGATCCGGCAAGCCGACCGCATCTTGTTTATGGACAACGGAGCGCTGCTGGACAGCGGGCGCCATGATGAACTGCTTGCTCGTCTGCCTCAATATGCCGAGATGGTGGATGCAGGGCGAAAAGGGGGACTCGCATGAATGAGCTGGCTATTTTCACAAAGGCGATGATTCAGGAACGGAAGGATATCGCTCTGGCCATCATCGGCGGATTCATTGCCGGCATAGCAGGTGTAATCCTCTTTGCCGCAAGCGGGTATATGATCTCGCAGACGGTATTTGCCCCGCCGCTTTATACCTTGATTGTGCTGACGTCCCTGGTGAAAATACTTGGCCTGCTGCGGGCGGCAAGCCGCTACGCGGAACGATTGTATTCCCATCGGGCGACGTTCTCGCTGCTCAGCCGTTTGCGCACCTCCTTTTTTGCCAAGCTCGTTCCTTTGACTCCAGGGATATTTGGCAAAAAGCGGAGCGGAGAGCTGCTCGCACGGATCGTCGGGGATGTAGAGAGCTTGCAGCATTATTTTTTACGCGTCGCCTATCCCCCTGTCATTGTCGTCATGGTCTTTTTGGCTACGGTTTTGTTTACTTCCGCCTTTTCGTTCTGGATGGCCTGTTTGTTTGTGCTGGGGATGCTGGCGACGGCTTTTGTCGTTCCGGGGCTTGTTCTGCTTGGGCAGAGAAGGATACAGGGCCGCGTTCGCAGGCAGCGGGCGGCGCTTTCCACGGAGGTAACCGAAATGCTTTACGGTTTCCGCGATTTGAAAGTATATGGGCAGTTGAACAAGCGCGAGCAGCAGTTGCAGCATGCCTCCGCCGCATTGGCGGCCGAACAGCAAGCGGCAGCGCGGCATTTGCTGCGCGGGCAATCGCTGCATGCTTTTGTGACGTTTCTCATTTCCTGGGGCGTGCTTGTTCTCGGCGCTTATTTGCTGATGGAAGGCTCGCTTGCCGGCGTGTTTCTCGCGATGCTGGTCATGGCTTCGCTTACGGTGTTTGAAGAAGCCGCGGCAATGGCCGTGCTGCCCGCCTATAAGCAGGAGAGCGAACATGCGGCCAAGCGGCTTGCGGAAACGGTTCATGCCGCAGATCGTCAGCCGCCGCAGCCAAGCGGCGACCTATCCGTCAAGCAGGGCGTTTCGATTGAGCTATGCGGGCTTTCGTTTCAATATGAAGATGAATGGCGGCCGGCGCTCAGGGACATTTCTCTCAAACTTCCGGCTGGGTCGAAAACCGCCATTGTCGGGCCGAGCGGATCAGGCAAAACAACCGTTGTCGAATTGCTGCTCAAGCTGCGTACACCGACAGAAGGCCAGATTCGTTTCAACGATGTCTCGATGATGGAACTGAATGAAGCGAGCATTTGGCAAGCGTCGAATGTGGTGCTGCAGCACAGCCATTTCTTTCGGGGGACCATTCGGGACAACCTGCTCTTGAATGAGGAACATCATTCCGACGACGAGTTGTCGGCTGTGCTGGATAAAGTGCAACTGCCGAATAAGACGCTGCACGATACGGTGTATGAGAAAGGGGAGAACTTGTCGGACGGAGAGAAGCAGCGTCTGGCCTTGGCCCGGGCGATGCTCCGGAAAGGGCGGTTATGGCTTCTGGACGAACCGACGTCTTCCCTGGATTACGTTACGGAGCAGCGCGTTTTCCGGCATCTGTTGGCACAGGCGGAGGGCGATACGCTTCTTCTGATTTGCCATCGGCTGACCGGCTTGGAAGAGATGGACCGGATTTTGGTGATGGACCAAGGCAGAATCGTTGAAGCGGGCTCGTATTCGGAGCTGATGGAGCAAAAGGGATATTTTTACGAAATGAAGCAAATCGAGTTGCAAATGATCGGCGAAGCCGGATCATGACGGGGAAATGGTGTACGATACGGAACGTGCGGGGATATAGAGAGCCGCTGCTCCACGGTGAGAACCCATTTCCTGTGGGCAGCGGTTGTTCAATAGCGGTTTGGCAACTCCCTTTTGCGACAGGTATAAACAAAAGCCGGAGGGAAATTGAGGGGGACGAAATCGATCTTTTCTATAACAAACTTCTCGGACAAATGTTTTTTCATCTGGAGGGAGTATTGAAAGGCGACAAAATATCCTCCCGGTTTTAATGCTTCTGTAATTTCATTGAGTATCGTTTCCCGCAGGGCGCTCTTAAAATTGAAAAAAGGCAATCCGCTTATAATGCAGTCCAACTGGCTGATGCCTTGCTGCTGCATTATTTTCGTTAAATGGCAGGCGTTTGAATGGCATGTGAAGGCGGGATAGTTTGTTTGCAAATCGGTTTTCATCATGTCGTCCATTTCAAACAATAACACTTTCGCAGATCCGGTTACTCGCGGTTTGATAAAACGTGTGATAGCGCCTGTGCCGGAACCGAGTTCGGCGATTGCGGTTACCTCATTCCAAGGCACAGATTGAACCATTGTACCCGCAAGAAATCGCGAACTGGGCATCATACTTCCGACTTGCTTTGGATTTTGAAGAAATCGATGTAAAAATAGTGCATATTCATTCGTAGACAAATGATTCTCCCCCGTTTCCCTTATTTTCTTAATTATTTGAATCATACCGGAAAATGTTGAAGAATTTCGTATGATATTTCTCAAGAAAATCTGAAGAAAGGCGGAAAGGAAAAAAAGACCCTCTTAAATGGGGCGTCGCATAGCCGTTAGCAGCCGGATTCGGGAAAACAGGCATGTGGTCGCACCGCCCTCGATGAACAATAGCAATCGAAAAGAAATTTATAAGATGATCTTTTGCTATAATGCAATTAGTCATTACAATGATGCCGCGGTAATTTCTCTATCCAAGGACGCCATTGTACGAGCGGAAGTGTTCAAGCTTCCCGCTCCCTCTAATTTCATTTCAAGGAGGTTTTGTTATGGGAACAAACGGCCCGGTAACGATAACAGTAGAAACACTCGTACATTCTACTGTTGAAAACGTGTGGAAATATTGGACGGAACCGAAGCATATCACGCAATGGAATCAGGCTTCCGACGACTGGCATACGCCATACGCCGAGAATGATCTGAGGGTCGGCGGCAAATTCGTCTCGAGAATGGAAGCCAAAGATGGCAGCTTTGGATTTGATTTTGGCGGAGTTTACGATGAAGTGAGTCTGAATAAGAGCATCTCTTACACGATCGCCGACGGCAGAAAAGTAAAGATCGATTTTATTCCCCAAGACAACGATACGAAAATTATTGAGTCTTTTGAAGCGGAAGAAACCCATTCTATCGAGATGCAGCAAGCCGGATGGCAAGCAATTTTGGACAACTTCAAAAAATATGCGGAAACGGCGAAGGAAGAGTAAGAAACGTTCATAGGCGTTAGTTCAATAAAAACAGCGGCAATCTGGGACTTAATTCTCTTGTTGCCGCTGTTTTTATATTCGAGTCTTACTCCGGAATGTCGCTTTAATAAGTGTTCTTGAAACTCAAATGAACAATACAACGATTAAAATTTGATCCATACTTAAGAGAACGTGAGGAATGCCGGGCATTGGCCGGCATTCCTCACATTCTGGCGAGTGAGTTCAAGCGCAACGAATTTCCATCGTTCATTACCCTTGAAATGCTTTTTGCAATTCCGCAAGGTCAAACTTTTTCATCTTTAAGAATGCCTGTGTGACGCGGTCGCGTTGTTCCGGCGTGCCTTTGGTCATCATTTCGTCCAGTGCGTTGGGAGAGATTTGCCACGAGACGCCATACTTGTCTTTGAGCCAGCCGCACTGTTCGGCCTCGGGGACGGCGGAAAGTTTCTCCCAGTAGTAGTCAATTTCCTCCTGCGTTTCGCAACAGACCATAAGGGAAATCGCCTCGTTGAAGTTGAACCGATGTTCCAAAGCGCTGTCCATGGCCGCTAACCAGGTGTTCTCCAGCATAAAATCGGAGAACATCACCGTTCCTTCCCGGTTCGGCTCATGGCCGGGGCCATACCGAAAGAGGGCGCCCGGCTCAGCATGGCGGAAGACCGAAAGATAGAACTCGCGCGCTTCTTCCGCCTTGCCGCAGTTTTCGCCCGCGAACAGCATGGAGGGGACAATCGTCGGATGCGGCTCCCCAGCCGCCTGCGTCAACATGAGCTGCCATGTGACGCCGTACTTGTCCTGGATCCAGCCATACCGTTCGCTGAACGGGTACGTACCGAGCGGCATAAGAGTATTTCCGCCTTCGGACAACTTGCTCCACATCTCGTCGATCATGGCTCTTGCGTTCTTCTCTCGGGAAGGGTCGATATTCACAAAAAACGAAATGGAAGGATTGATCTTAAAGTAAGGCCCCGCAGAGATGGCCATAAAGGAATGGCCCCAGACGGTGAACGTAACGAGATCGGAATCGCCGGAGGGCGTATCGCGCAACGTCGTCGCGCTCGTGATTTTGGAATCCGGGAAGACGGAGCAATAGAACTCCGCAGCTTCCTTCGCCTCTTTGTCGAACCACAGGTGCGGGATGATGGAGCCGGTAAACGAACCGCTCTTGGCATGACTCATAACATGATCCTCCTCATATAGTATTTCTTGAAGGCAGTTTTGAGTTTACTTCCAGTCCCCTAGGGGACTGGCGGCCGCCTTCAAAATTTCCAGTTGATCTTTGAAAAATAAATTTGGGACTGGACTTTCCGGA
>NZ_CAKKLI010000040.1:0-48945 GCF_918697855.1 Paenibacillus sp. CECT 9249
TGCCGGAAAGTCCAGTCCCAGATGAAATTTTCAAAGAACGAGCCTGGAAATTTCGAGGCCGTTTTCCATCCCCCTCAGGGGATGGAAACTAACCTATAAGAGCTTTCAAAAGATACTATACGAGGAGTTTAATTAATGAAATCTAAAAAATAAAGAGTCTTATATAAAATTAAGCATAGATTCAACTATGCTATCACTTATAAAAAGTATCTTTATGGGACAGCAAAAATTGAGCTATATATCTTCATTGCTTTGTTTGGAAATAAGTGGGTTTAAAATAGTCAATGAATTTCATGCACAGGGAGCTGAGAGAGAACTATGCCAAGAATTTCCAAAAGATCTTTTGCTAAAAGGGATATAATGACTTTATTTAGTTTTTTATTAATGGGTATTACAATATTATTTTTGATTCGTTATCAAATCTTATTGCTAAATTATCGTGAGTTTGGGGATGAAAGTGAAACAATTGTCGTAACTAAAATGATGGCCAATGGGAGCTTATTATATAGAGATATTTTTAATCATCATGGCCCGTTGACTTTCCTTTTTGGATATATTATAGAATTATTTGGTAGCTTTGGGGTTAGTGTTCACAGGATACCGATAATGATTTTACAATGGTTGGCATTAGCAGCGATTTATTTCTCGCCTATTGTGAATAATAAAGTTAATAAAAATTTTAATTTTATTATTGTTGCCACTATTATTGTCGTTTTTTTTCCGGATATATTTGGTCACATGTACATGTATCAAACATTAGCAGGTATTTTTTCTGTTATTATATTCTCACAGTTCACGTTGCCAAGTGTATTGGGATACTCACAACCAAAAGTGATTTCATGTATAGGGGCGGCGTTAGCTGTCTCGTTACCTTTTTTGGCTATCACATATTTACCAGCAGCATTACTATTTCTTATTGCATCCATTAGAAAAAACAACTTTAAGATCTCGCTAATAGGAATTTTTATAGGATTAGTTTTCAATATATTATTTTTATCTATATTTGGATCAATAAACGGTTTTATAGCTTATCACATATATTTGAATTTGAATATCTTATCACCTGGTCAAGGAATTTTAGAATTAATTCTTAACGTATTAAAATTTGCAACAGGTAGTTTTTTTGATTTCTTCACAATTATTTATATATTAATTATAGCAAGTATGATAAATAAAAAATCTACTGAACCATTATTTTGGAGGGGATTAATTGTTTCATTTATTATAGTAAGCTTTTGTGTAAGAGGAGCAGGTTTCGGTTTCTCGGGACTACCGTATTATTACTCCTTACTAGCTGTTTCACCAGTATTATTTATGTGGGATTTGAAATTCAAAACAAATGAAGGACCTAATCCATTTTCCAAACAGTTGGATGCTTTGTTTAGGTTTATGCCGGTGATAATCATTTCTATCATTTGTATTATTAAAGTAACTCTTATTTTGCCTAACGATTTATCCCGAATAAAGTCGACTACAGCTCCCGAAAAAACAGATTTTAGTGTTTTAGCTAAATCAATAACTGAAAAAGATGATAAGATACTAGCACTTACCTTTGCCAATTATGAATATATTGCGGCAGATCGCCTTCCAGCAAGTGCTCATTTTTTCTATCTACCTTGGCAAGCAAAGTATAATGAAAATCCGATTTTGAATATTTATTCGAGTTTATATGATGATATTTTAAATAAAAAACCCAAAATAATATATGCGGATAAATGGAAAGTTTGGGATTTATATGAATGGGAAAGTTATGCTAGTGATATAAATGAACTGCTAGAAACATACTACTATAAAATAAATGATAAACCTTACTATATACGTAAAGATATTAATTTGGAGGATTTTGGTATAGATAAGGAGACAGGTATAAATCTAAAAGACTTTTTTGTTACAGACGAAAATTGGGATAACGGGCTCTTAAGACAAAAAGCGGGTTTTATGATGCCTAATTCTAAATATAATGTTGATAAATATAAAATTGGTACCAAGATTAAAGTATCGAATAACGATATAAGGAAAGTAATAGATGTAACTCCAAATGGAAAGTACCTAATGATTTATATTGATGGAGAACCTCTTGATTATTATATAACAGGTCTACCGACACAATTCTCAGTTTTGGAATAACAAAAGTAAAAGATTATGCATAGAAACGTTGGATTTGGACCGAACTGGCGATAACTTTGCCCCTCTTCTTTGCTATCGCAGTGGATGCGCGGGCCAGCAGAGGAGGTCGCTTTTGTAACGTTTTGATTTTTTTGTAGCAAGAACATCAGGTTTATTGGTAAATATGGAAAAAAGGTTGCGACAGAAATCATGCTTGAACTTGTTTCCGTGATCTTAGGGTTTTCGAGTTCGAGAAATTAATATTGTTTCCTTTCTTGCTTGTTTTACGTGACACTTGGAAACTGGCCAAATGAGGAGACAATGCAAACACACAACGACGAAGAAGTTGTACAATAGTGATAAGACCTGGCCAAGGCCGAGAAGGAAATTTACCAAAAAGAAGGTAATTTATAATGATTTTGATTTTCTTATTGATCTTAGCAATGATTTTTAATATATTTGCCCAAATTACATTAAAATACGGAATAACTGCAATTCAATTGAATGGTATTTCGGTTCAATCATTATTCAAAATGATTTCATCGCCGTATATATGGATTGGTGCTATACTATATGGAGTAAGTTTTATAGTTTATGCTTTTGCTTTATCAAAAGGAGAACTAAGTCGTGTGTCCCCTGTATCTCAAGCATTAACAACGATTGGAATAGTTACTATATCTACTTTAATTTTTCATGAACCAATCACAGCCTTCAAGATAATAGGTGTATTACTATTAGTGGCGGGGACGATTATTATTTTCTTTTAAACGGGGTTTTTACATGAATACTAAAAAATATGATTATGTCGTGTTTGGAGCCGGAATATACGGACTATATGCAACTCGATTATTAGCAGAACGTGATTTGAAGGTCGCTTTAATAGAGGTTGATTCCAAAGCTATGCAAAGAGCTAGCTATATTAATCAAGCACGGGTTCATAATGGTTATCATTATCCAAGAAGCGTTTCAACAGCTTCAAAATCAGCAAGATATTATGAAAGATTTGTAAATGATTTTTCATTTGCGATTAATAATCGTTTTAGAAAAGTTTACGCGATTTCAGCTACGGATTCACTCACAAACGCTGAGCAGTTTGTGAAGTTTTGCGAATATGTTCATATCCCTGCGTTTGAAATAAACAGTCGTCAATATTTTAATCCAGGTGCGGTTGAGGCTGCTTATGAAACAATCGAATATAGTTATGACGCAAATATTATTAGAAACTGGTATGTTGAAGAACTAAAGAAATTTAAAAACGTTGATCTTTATTTCAATACTAACTTAAACGAAGTCATAAAAAATGATCGTTTTTTATTGTTTTTCTCAGATTCTTTAATATTGGAAACACCCAAAGTTTTAAATGCTACATATGCTAGTATAAATCAAATTCTAGGGAAATTTGGATTTGGGCTGTTTACAACTAAATATGAAATATGTGAGGTAATATTAACAAATGTTAGCACCAACCTTAAAAATGTTGGGATCACTGTAATGGATGGTCCTTTTTTTTCAGTCATGCCTTTTGGATTATCAGGCATGCACTCGTTGACTTCAGTAGGGCATACGCCACATGAATCTTCTTTTGATGAACTTCCTAACTTTTCGTGCCAACAAAATAATAGGAGTTGTTCATCACGTCAGTTGCAAAATTGTAACCATTGTAGCGCAAGACCTAATTCTGCTTGGTCGCGAATGAATCAATTAGCTAAAAAGTATCTTGCTCCTGATATATCAATTCAGTACAATAAATCCCTATTTGCGGTAAAAGCGTTAATCAGTTCTTCCGAACTGGATGATTCTAGACCAACTATAATAAAACAGTTTTCAACAGAACCTTCTTTTGTTTCTGTTTTTTCGGGTAAATTCAATACGATATATGATTTGGAGGAAGTACTATGAAAGAACAAACCTTTGCTTCCGTTGTTTTATATGCCCATAATGATGAGCAATTTATCGCTGATTCTTTAAGGAAAATTGATAGTGCTATGAATAATCTCTTTAAAGATTATGAGATTATAATCGTTAATGATTATAGCCAAGATCGAACCTTAGAAATTACTCGTAAGGCAATTGACGATCTAAGAGGAGATATAACGATTATCAACTTATCTCGCAAACATGGGGTTGAACATGCAATGATGGCAGGATTAAATAGGTCAATGGGCGATTTTGTGTATGAGATTGAAACAGCAATTATCGATTTTAAAACGGATATGTTTCGTACACTTTATGAAACTGCTACACAACAACGTTCTGATATTGTTGCTGCTTCCTCTGATCGTACGTCAATTACCTCTAGTTTATTTTATAAATTAATAAATAAATTATCGTATTTGGATTTATGCTTATCTACCGAACCCGTCCGATTAGTTAGTCGAAGAGCGTTAAACGCTATGTTGGGTTTGAAGGAAAAAGTGAGATACCGAAAAGCACTATATAGTTTTACTGGTTACCCAAAACAAGTTGTCCACTACGAGGCCGATCGTTCTGTTCCATTAAAGTCGAAAAAAATAAATCGCGAAAACATCTCTCTAGCCTTAGATGTTATTGTTTCGTTTTCGAATGGTGGGTTAAAACTTGCTCATTACTTATCCTTCTTCTTCTTTTTATTTTCGATTTTTATGGGTGGATACGCTCTTTATAATTATGCCTTCAACAAATCAGTAGTACAAGGTTGGACAACTCTAATGATCTTAATATCCGCTGGATTTGCAGGTCTTTTCTTTATTGTTGGTTTAGTTGGCGAGTATATTTCAAGAATATTGATTGAGATTCAGAATCGACCTTTTTATAGTACACACTCTGTTGAACTATATAAAGAAAAACAACCCAATTTGCAATTAGTTAAAAAAAATGAAAAAATTCCACAATAAACGAGTTAGCAAAAGGAGAAAAAAATGAAAACCTGTTTAATAGGACATACTGGATTTGTAGGAAGTACTCTATTAACACAAAACCAATTTGATGATTTATATAATTCTCGAAATATCGATCAGATTAAAGGTAAATTTTACGATATGGTTGTTTGCGCTGGAGCTCCTGCAGTCAAATGGAAAGCAAATCAGGAACCTGAAGAGGATTTGGAGAATATAAACTATTTAATCAATAATTTACAGGAAATCAATACCAAGTTATTTATACTAATCTCCACGGTAGATGTTTATAAGCACCCAGTAATGGTCGATGAAGACACTGTGATTGTACCAGAGGATACAGATCCATATGGTCGGCATAGGTACTATTTGGAGAACTTTGTTTCAAAAACATTCGATAACTATTTAATAGTTCGTTTGCCTGGATTATTCGGAGATGGATTGAAAAAAAATTTTATTTATGATCTGATTCATAATAATTGTTTACATTTGACCCATGGTGACAGCGTCTTTCAATTCTATCCATTGCATCGATTGTGGTCAGATATTCAGACTGCGGTAGATCACTCTTTACGTGAGGTTAACTTTTCTACAGAACCTGTTCAAGCGAAAGAAGTAGCCCGTCATTGTTTTAATTTGAACTTTGACAATAGGACAGAAAAAGCACCCGTTCATTATAATATGCTAAGCAAACATCATAGAATCTTTACATCTTCGGGCTCGTACATGTTAAGTAAAGAAGATGTGTTACAACAGATATCGGATTTTGCGAGGAGGCAAACTTTCTGAATGAAAATTTCTATTTCTAATATCGCTTGGGATTTTAATGAAGAATTGGATGTTATAGGAATTCTCCATGAATATAACATTAAAGGTGTGGAAATTGCTCCGACAAAAATTTGGGAAAAGCCATTAGATTGCCCTCAACAAGACATCGTTAATTATCGGGAATTTTGGAGCAGACATGGGATTCAGGTTGTAGCCATGCAATCCTTATTATTTGGAAGAAACGATTTGCAATTATTTGAAGATGAAAAGAAAAGGGAAGAAATGAAGTTTTTTCTCTCCAAGATGATTATGTTGGCGGGGAGGCTAGGCATAAAAGTTTTAGTTTTCGGTTCCCCAAAAAACAGGTCAATCGGTTCGTTAAAACTAAATGAAGCTCTAAATATTGCAATACCTTTTTTTCGTCATTTAGGTGAAGTAGCGTGGCAAAATGGTGTCTATTTTTGTATTGAGCCTAATCCTCCACAATATGGATGTGATTTTATCATGAATGCTGACGAAGGAATAGCACTTATCCGGGAAGTAAATCACCCAGGGTTCGGATTGCATTTAGATGCCGCTCAAATGACCCTTTCGGAAGAGAATTATTTTGCTATTATTGAAAAATCATTTCCATATATAAAGCATTTTCATATTAGTGAACCATATTTAGATTTAATAGGAAGTACGGAGACGAATCACGAGGAGATCTCCAGATGTTTAGAAATGTTACACTACGATAATTGGGTCTCAATCGAAATGAAAAACAATGTGATGCCTTCAAATCTAGATAGTGTCAAAAGAGCACTTGAGTATGTTTCTAATATTTATTAAAAATCAAGGGGACATTATTAGATGAATAACAAAGTGATAACCAAAGATTGGCGAATCCCCAAATTTGTGTCTAGCGAGTTTCGGGAAAAGCGTACGAAATATTGCGTTTGTATACCGGTAATCAATGAAGGCGAAAAGATAAAGAAACAATTGGAGAAACTGTCCTCTTTTTCACATTTAATTGATATTATTATTTTAGATGGTGGGAGTACTGACGAATCTGTAAAGCCAGAATTTTTAATAAAAAATGACGTAAGAACTTTATTAACAAAACAAGATACAGGTAAATTAAGCAGCCAACTAAGAATGGGATTTGCGTATGCTATTCAACAAGGTTATGAAGGGATAATAACTGTTGATGGAAACAATAAGGATAGTATGGAGTCAATCCCTGATTTTATAGAATTGCTTGATCAAGGATATGATTTTATACAGGGTTCCAGGTACGTTCCTGGCGGGAGAGAAATTAATACGCCATTTTCCAGAAAATTTGCAATTAAATTAATTCATGCCCCTTTCATTTCGATCATATCCGGTTTTCGGTATACAGATACAACCAACGGTTTTCGCGGGCACTCATCAAAATTTTTACTTGATGAGCGAGTACAACCATTTAGAGAAATATTCAACACTTACGAACTACTTGCCTATTTATCGGTAAGAGCTCCAAAATTAGGATATCGTGTTATAGAAACTCCAGTAATGCGATCATATCCAAAAGGTAAAATCCCTACGAAAATTAGTCCTCTAAGGGGAAATATTTTGTTATTAAAAATATTGTTTCAATTGGCGACTGGTAGATTTGATCCGAGAAATTCTGCTCATAACTTAGTTAATAAACAAGATTCAGATAAAATGGGCCATAGCAATTCGATGTAACTATACTTCTATAGGTTGAAAAAAAATTATATTTCTAAATTTTGTTTTGCAAAAGTAGGGGATTCTAAAATATATGTAAAGGATGTGTGATATTTTGAAAGGTATCATACTTGCTGGTGGTACAGGCTCACGCTTATACCCCTTAACGAAAGTCACAAATAAACATTTACTACCTGTCGGTAAATATCCAATGGTTTTTCACGCTGTTTATAAACTTAAAGAGTCAGGAATAGAAGATATTCTTATTGTCACCGGCAAAGACCACATGGGTGATGTTGTTAATTTGCTCGGCAGCGGCCATGAAATGGGAATTACCTTCACGTACAAAGTCCAAGATGAAGCTGGGGGGATTGCACAAGCGCTCGGATTGGCCGAACAGTTTGTCGGTGACGATCAGATGGTTGTTATACTCGGGGACAATGTTTTCTCCGACGATATCGCATCGTACGTTCAAAATTTCCGTGAACAGCAAAAAGGCGCGAAGATTCTTATCCAAAAGGTTCACGATCCGCAGCGTTATGGTGTCCCCGAACTTAATGGAGATAAAATTGTATCCATCGAGGAAAAGCCTAAAAATCCAAAAAGCAGTTATGCTGTGACGGGTATCTATATGTATGATAATTCCGTTTTTGATATAATTAGAACCTTAGCACCTTCTGCTCGTGGAGAGTTGGAAATCACAGACGTTAATAACGCATATATTAAAAGAAATCAACTCACTTATGATATTCTCCAAGGTTGGTGGACCGATGCGGGGACGCATGCTTCTTTAGCGAAGGCGAATGAGCTCGCGAAAGAACTCGTTTTCAGCGAGGAATTTGGAAAATTAAAATTGTAAGAGGTGTAATCATGCAAGTTACTCGAACAAAACTTGACGGAGTTTTTATTGTTGAACCAGTTGTACATGGGGACAGTCGCGGTTTTTTTATGGAAACATATAATAGTATAAAATTTAAAGAATTTAAAATCGATTTTCCGTTTGTTCAGGATAATCATTCTTTATCGGCCGAACCAGGTGTCCTGCGAGGACTACATTATCAGTTAAATCCAAAGGCGCAAACAAAGCTGATACGTGTCATACAAGGTGCAATATATGATGTAGCGGTAGATATTCGCAAAAATTCTCCTACCTTCGGTCAGTGGGTAGGTGTTATTATAAGTGCGTCAAATAAACGGCAGTTACTTGTTCCACAGGGCTTCGCCCACGGCTTCTGTACCCTCGTTCCGAATACGGAAGTAATTTACAAAGTGGACGATTACTACTCCCCCGAACATGACCGCGGCATCGCTTGGAACGATCCTGCACTTGGGATCGATTGGCCGACATCAAACCCGATCTTATCGGCTAAGGATCAGACGCATCCGCTTCTTAAAGATGCCGAGATCAATTTCGATTAAAGGAGATGATACCTTGAAACTACTCGTCACCGGCGGAGCCGGTTTTATCGGCAGCAATTTTGTTCATTACATGTTGAATAAATATCCCGACTATGAAATCATCAACTTTGACGCCTTGACATATGCCGGCAATCTGGAAAACCTTGCGAGCGTGCAAGACCACCCGAAATATAAGTTTGTGAAAGGCGATATTGCCGACGCTAAAGTTGTCGACGAAGTATTCGAGCAGGGGATTGATTACGTCGTTAATTTCGCTGCGGAATCGCATGTCGATCGGAGTATTATGGATCCGGGCATCTTTGTGCGGACGAATGTGATGGGGACGCAAGTGTTGCTGGATGCCGCCAAAAAATATCAAGTGAAAAAGTATCTCCAAGTTTCAACCGACGAGGTATACGGGACGCTTGGGGATACCGGACTATTTACGGAAAATACGCCGCTTGCGCCTAACAGTCCTTATTCGGCAAGCAAAGCCGGGGCAGACATGCTAGTACGCTCCTATCACGAAACGTTTGGGATGCCGGTGAATATTACACGTTGTTCGAACAACTACGGGCCGTACCATTTTCCAGAAAAATTAATTCCGTTAATGATCTCCAACGCCTTAAACGATAAGCCGCTGCCTGTCTATGGCGACGGTCTCCATGTTCGCGACTGGCTATACGTAGAAGACCATTGCAGTGCTATCGATCTGGTTCTTCATAATGGCAAAGACGGCGAGGTTTATAACGTAGGAGGAAACAACGAAAGAACGAATGTTCAAATCGTAAAAACAATTCTGCAGGAGCTCGGCAAACCGGAATCGTTAATCACGCATGTTACCGATCGGCCAGGCCACGACAGACGTTACGGTATTGACGCCACAAAATTGACGACAGAATTGGGATGGCAGCCGAAGCATAACTTTGAAACAGGCATCAAAGAAACGATCAAATGGTACCTTGAAAACCAACAATGGTGGACCCGGATTCAAACTGGGGCTTACCAAGAATACTATCAGTTGCAGTACGGTTCTCGTTAAGGTGCTGCCATGAAGGTGATCGTTACGGGAGCAGGGGGGCAGCTAGGAACCGATGTCGCGGCTATATTTAAGCAAAATGGCCATGACGTGATCGATCTGGATCGTTCGAAATTAGATATTGCCAACCAACAGGCATGCAATGATATCATCAGTGCGTCTCAACCGGACGTCATCGTGCATTGCGCCGCTTACACAGCTGTCGATGCGGCGGAGTCCGAAGAGGATCAAGCATACCTTGTTAATGCGGTAGGTTCGCGAAATATCGCTGTTGCAGCGGAAAAAACGGGCGCAAAAGTATGCTATCTCAGCACGGACTACGTCTTTGACGGAACATCGACAGAGCCGTATCGTGAATACGACAGCACCAATCCGAAAACCATCTATGGCAAGTCCAAGCGGGCAGGGGAACAACTGGTGCAAACGTTGTGTTCTCGTTATTTTATCGTCAGAACTTCTTGGGTTTACGGGAAGAACGGGAATAACTTCGTGAAAACGATGCTAAAGCTCGGACGAGAAAAGCCTTCCCTGCAGGTGGTGCATGATCAAATCGGCTCTCCAACGTATACGGTGGATTTAGCGACTTTTTTATTAGAACTGGTTGCTACTGAAAAATACGGTGTCTATCACGCCTCCAATACCGGAAACTGTTCATGGTATGAATTTGCGAAAGCGATTTTCGAGGAAGCAGGTATGGAGACCGAGGTTCGTCCATGTACGACGGCGGAATTCCCGCGTCCCGCCCCGAGGCCGAAAAACTCCGTGTTGGATCACGGCTCGATTCGCACGAACGGATTCGAGGACTTGAGGCAGTGGCGTGACGCATTAAAGGAATTTATCGTCGAGTTAAAAAAAATAAAAGTTTGAGGTCATGCCATCATGCCAACCGTTAGCGTTCATATCGTCACATACAACAGCGCCCAATATATCCGCCGGTGTTTGGAGTCTGTTTTCCAACAAACGCATCCGATTTCGCAGGTTATCGTAATTGACAATGCCTCGACGGATTCGACAGTTGAAATTGTGAAAACGATGGGCAATAACATTCGTCTCGTACGCAATGAAGCGAATACCGGCTTTGCCCCGGCGCATAATCAGGCGATGGCATTGTCCGATTCCGACTATTATCTTGTGTTAAATCCGGATGTCGTACTGCATCCGGATTATGTCGCTTCGATCGTTATACAGATGGAAAAAGACGACAAGATCGGCAGCGCGACAGGAAAACTGCTCTTACAATCCGATCCGACTAAAGTCGATAGCACCGGCATTGTCATGAATAAAGCACGCAGAGCATTCGACAGGGGGGCGGGCGAGGACGCAGAACGATGGAACGACTCGGGCGAGGTGTTTGGCGTATCAGGCGCTGCGGCGCTCTATGCAAAGCGGATGGTCGACGATATTCGGGTGCAGGGGGAGTTTTTCGACGAAGATTTCTTCGCCTACAAAGAAGATGTCGATGTTGCGTGGCGGGCTCGGCTATTAGGGTGGAAAGCCTACTACGTTGCGGATGCAATCGCCTATCATGTTCGCGGCTGGAAACAGGGAGCGCGCAGCAAGCAGCCTTTATTCGTGCGCAGACACTCCTACATCAACCGCTATAAGATGATGTATAAAAACGATTCCCTGTCGCAAATTGGCAGAAACGTACTTCACATCATTCCCTATGAAATAGCCGGCTTTGCTTTCGCGCTGTT
This sequence comes from Paenibacillus sp. CECT 9249, assembly GCF_918697855.1. Classification (NCBI taxonomy): domain Bacteria; kingdom Bacillati; phylum Bacillota; class Bacilli; order Caryophanales; family Paenibacillaceae; genus Paenibacillus; species Paenibacillus sp. CECT 9249. The sequence goes on from NZ_CAKKLI010000040.1 coordinate 11,571, forward strand.
CACGGAACCCGGGCTACTCGGAGCATGGCGTTCCTTCTTCAAAGAACGTCCGAAACTCAAACAAAAACGCACACATATCCAACAAAGACAAAAGGCTAGAATCAAATTCTAGTCTTTTTCATGTTATAATAACTGAAACTAATAAATCACAGAGGTAAACCAATGGATGTCAGTATCCTCATTGTAAGCTACAATACATGCAAATTAACGCTAGACTGTCTCCAATCCGTCTATGCATCGGAGACCCAATACAGTTATGAAGTGATTGTCATCGACAATGATTCCAAAGACGACAGCGTTCGGCAAATCGAGCAATGCTATCCGCAAGCCAGATTGATCCGTAACGAAGAAAACACCGGTTTTGCCAAAGCGAACAACCAGGGCATGGAGATTGCACAAGGGCGATACGTGTTATTGCTTAACTCGGATACGGTCATTCAACCGGACACGCTAGAGATCATGCTGTCCTTCATGGACTCAAGGCCCGATGTAGGAGCTTCGGGGTGTAAGGTCATCCTGCCCGACGGATCGCTGGACAAAGCGTGCAAACGCGGATTTCCGACGCCATCGGCTTCGTTTTATTATGCGTTCGGGTTTTCCAAACTGTTTCCGAATAATCCCCGGTTCAATCAATATCAACTAGGATATTTGAGCCCGGACGAGGAATACGAGATCGATTGTTTGGTCGGCGCTTTTATGCTTGTCCGCAAAGAGACGATCGACGAGGTGGGGATGTTGGATGAAACGTTCTTTATGTATGCCGAAGACACTGATTGGTGCTACCGCATCAAGCAAGCCGGCTGGAAAAACTACTATTACCCGCGAACAACCATCATGCACTACAAAAGAGCCAGCAGCCGCAACGAGCCGCTTAGAATCACATACGAATTTCATCGTTCCATGGTCATCTTTTACAATAAGCATTATAAACAAAAGTACCCGTTCTGGGTAAGTTGGTGCATCTATGCGGGAATTGCCGTTCAATTCGCGCTGGCCATTATCAAATCCAAGCTTCTGAGCAGATAAAACTTCTTCGAACGCAAGAAAAACCCGGATATCCGGGTTTTTTTCAAGCCGTCAATACGCTCCTTCGCCCTTCAGTACGACGGGGATCGTCTTGAGCAGTATTTTAATATCCAGCGAAACGCTCCATTTCTCTATATAATAAATGTCCAAATTGACCCATTCTTCAAAAGTTAAATCGCTTCTGCCGCTTACTTGCCATAATCCCGTAATCCCAGGCAGCACATCGAGCCGGATCCAGTGCTGGTCCGTATATCGCTCCACTTCTTCCGGCAAAGGAGGGCGCGGTCCGATCAAGCTCATTTCTCCACGAAGTACGTTGAACAATTGGGGCAGCTCATCAATGGAATATTTGCGAATAAACCGTCCGATGCGCGTCACCCGAGGATCGTTTTTCATTTTGAAAACCGGACCGGTAGCTTCGTTATGCCGCTCCAGCTTCTTCTTCATTTCCTCGGCATCGTAGATCATGGAACGAAATTTATACATATGAAAGGTGGAACCGCTTTTGCCGATTCTCTTTTGCTTGAAAAATACCGGCCCTTTCGAATCGATTTTGATTAGTAGCGCGACTATGCATAACAATGGCGAGAGCAAGGCCAAACCAACTCCGGATAAAATAAAGTCGATACACCGTTTCAGAACTAAATTCACTCCGCGCAGAGGCGTTTTCACAATTTCAATATACGCATAATCGTAGGTCTTATCGAAATTAACCGTTGTCGCGACAAGCTCGAACATTTCCGGAATGACTTTGATTTGAATATCGTATTTGCGTATCGTCGATATAATACGATGAATTAAGGCCCGCTCGGAAGGAATCGTAATATAAATTTCATGCACTTTATTTCTTTGAATGACTTTTTCCAAATCCCGCGTTTGCCCGAGAATGTTGCCGCCCTTCTTATAATCGTCCAAAAATCCGACAAAATGGTACCCGATCGTCTTTTTACCGGTTAATTTATGGCTTAAATCCGCTCCAACTTTGCCGGCACCGATAATGAGGACATTTCTCGTATGCATCTTCGATTTTTTCAATTGGACGACGATGATCAATTTTAACGATCTGATAAGCATCGCCGATGCGAGCATAGAAACGGAAAACATCAGAATGACGACCCGGGAATATAGAAAACTCGTTTTCAGAAAAAAGGCAAACCCGAGCGCGATGAGGAAAGAGATGGCGATCGCTTTGACGATCGTGCTCATATCGTCGATCAGGCTGGCCGACCGGTTGAAACGATAGAGTCCTTTCTGAAACATAATGACGGAATAAATGATAAAAATAAAACCTAGCAGAATCATATAATCGTTCAGAACGGTAATTTGCGAAAGCCCGCCGATAAGGTTATCCGCATCAACGCCAGGGTAATCCGGCATAACACGCCACATAAACAGCACAATAAAACAGGCTATGTATAATACGTACTCTAGTCCTATTAACGCTGCGTTAATCATTCTCTCCGTGCGGACGATTTTCTTTTTATGACTGGCGATATGCTCTGCGAGAATGAGATTGGTTTTGTTTATTTGAACTTGCGCATTCATTCCATGTGACCCCTTTACTTCAATTGCCTACTTTTCGATTATAGCATAAGAATGGGGGGAATTCAGTTGATTCGACAAAAGAAGGCGGCAGGAGTTGGCGGTCGATTGACAGAGGGGACCTTTTCGATTTTAATGGAACTATGAAACAGCACAATGAAACATTGACCGGTTTAAGGGGGCTTTTAGCCCTTTCTGTCGTTTTATATCATATCTACGAATCGGCCGTCCTGGAAAACTATATTACGGCTCTTCCAAAAAACAACATATTATATCTAATCCACTACGCCGGTTCGATCTCCGTGAATCTCTTTTTTGTTATAAGCGGATACTTGATCACGAGAAGTCTGATCTCGACAAGGACCGTCAAAGCCTTTTTCATCAATCGCCTATTGCGTATTTATCCTGTTTTCATTGTGATTCACCTCATGATCTTCGCTGTTGGGCCGTTCCTGAAATACAAATGGATGGACGGAATCGGAGCAGGGGAGTATATGCTTCATTTCTTCTCCAATCTATTGTTGCTTCCAGGCATGTTTCCTCTTCCGATCGCACAGATCGTAGCCTGGTCGCTCAGTTATGAGTTTGCTTTTTATATTTTAGCGGGATTGGTCTTTATCGTATGGAGCAAGGAGTCTTATCACCGCTTTGTAAAATATTTTTGCTTCTTCCTATTAGCTGCTGTCTGCCTCACTGTTGTATATTGGCATCCTAATTTTCTGTTTTTCCTCGTTGGGATTGCCGTATTTATGAGCGAGAACAAAATCAAAGCAAGTTGGAAACCTTCCAAATTGTTTAGCTTAGGCGGGTTCATTTTACTTATATTCATTTTTTTATCGTATCAGCTGAAACAGTTCTATTTAATTATTCCGTTATTGCTTAGTTATCTGTTTTTTCTTACGGTCGCGATGGAGCACGGCTTCTTTTCCCGATTTCTGCGAACGCGTATGATGCGTTACATAGGGCAGATTAGTTTTAGTTTATATATGTGGCATACGGTCATCATGTTCCCGCTCAAAAGAGTCGTTCCACGGATTGGATTGGGCGTACCCGAGTATGAATTTGCGATTTATGCGGTGCTGTCTCTGGCATTGTCTATTGCCGTTTCGCATGTATCGTACCGGTATATTGAAATCAAATTGACGGATTTCATCAAGAAAAGCTTCCGGACTAGAAGATATAAAGCCAATAAAAAGGCCGGCACATTGTACCCGATATACGGGAACGGCCGGCTTTCTTTATTCATCTTGTTTTTGAACATCTACTTCGTATCTTTGCATTAACCGTCGATATACTTGTTCGAACTCTTCGAAATTTTTTTGTATATGATGGAAAATTCTAAGCGCTGTATCCTCGTCGTAAATGTGGGAGGTTGCGTTCCGATTTTTCAGAAATTGAAGCCACAAGGTTTCGTTATCAATGAAGCGGGAGGAATATGCTTGCTGCAACGCTTCCCGAGGAGTCGATGTTTCGATTCCCTCGTAAGCGAGAATTCGTTTAAATGTTTTCCAATACAGTTCGATCACAAACTCAAATCTCTGAATCGTCGCGTCGACGACCAGACTGTTCGTGCCGGAATGATCCGACTCAATCGCTTCCTTTAACCGCATGATCGCGTTGCCTAAGTTCGTCAGGCTTTGTTTCACCTTTCGGCTGTTCATAAACAATTTGACCCTCCTTATATATCACTTCGCGCAAGGAAGAGGAGGCTTCATCTAATCGGATAATATCCATGGCAAGCAATGTTTCAAAGTCCTCTAATTGATGCATAATTTCAAGCCACTCTCTTTCATCCGCTTCGGGCGCTTCGACCGCCAGATCGATGTCCGAACGCTCGTCGGCATCTCCTTTGGCTCGCGAGCCAAACAGGAATACGCGCCGAACGTTGCGATGCTCCGAAGCAGTCCGCATAAAATGTTGGCGTATGGAAGGATCTAGCAGCAAAAAAATCGCCTCCTCCGGCAAATGATCGATAACGTCCGTTTACCCCGATGGTATTATTATTTTAGCATGTTTCATGGGGGTTATAAACATTTCAGCGGCCAGCAAACTTCGCTTGCGAACACACATTCCCTCTGGTATCATCAAATTGACAGCATTCCTCGCGTGGACTAGACTTATTCTGTTAGGATATTTATGCACTTCAAATAACTCATTCATACGATCCAACAACGTAAACAACGGAGGAACTCCCCTTGAAACCATTCTACTCACCCTGGCGCCATGTGTTCAAACTCGATCCCGACCGCACGCTTTCGGACGAAGCGCTCGACCGCGTCTGCATGTCCGGAACGGATGCGATCATGGTCGGCGGGTCGACCGGGGTCACATACGACAATACGGTGGAACTGCTCTCGCGCGTGCGGCAATATGAAGTGCCTTGCGTGCTGGAAATATCGAATCATGAAGCGGTGGTGCCGGGATTCGACTTATACATGATCCCCATGGTGCTCAATACGACGCGCGCGGAGTGGCTGATCGGACATCATCAGCGGGCAATCCGCGATTACGGCTATATGATGCCTTGGGATCAGCTTGTGCCGGAAGGCTACATTATTATGAACGGCGACTCCGCGGTCGCGAGGCTGACCGAAGCGCAGACGGACTTAACGGCCGAAGAGGCCGTTGCTTATGCGCAGGCGGGGGACCGGCTTCTGTCGCTGCCGATCGTTTACCTCGAGTACAGCGGCACATTCGGCGACATGGAGCTGCTGGGCCGGGTGAAGCGCAGCATGCATCATTCGCAGCTGTTCTATGGCGGCGGGATCGACAGCGCTCTGAAGGCGCAACAGGCCGCGGCCTTGGCCGATACGATTGTCGTTGGCAACATCATCTATGAAAATATGGAGCGGGCTCTTGAAACAGTCCGGGCGGTAAAATAGAACGATTACTGCGACGTAAATTTAAATTGGAAGTTCAAAAAGTAAACTTTTCAGCACCAAGAAGGTTGTATGAACCTGAAGAAGGAGAAGCGCAGTGTAGGCAAAACCTACATGAGCATCGGACTTCGAAGGTGAATACAAGATTCGATGCCGAGTATACTTCTTGGTATGCTTCGTGATCAAAAGGGTACTTTTTGAACCACCTCACCGGAAAGGAGCACTCATCATGCATAAATCCATTGACATACACGAAGCGATCAAACGCCTCAATCCGCAGCAGCGCGCGGCGGTGGAAGCGACCGAAGGGCCGCTGCTCATCATGGCCGGCGCGGGCAGCGGCAAGACGCGCGTGCTGACGCATCGCATCGCTTACCTGATCGCGACGCGCAAGGCCGCGCCGTGGAGCATCCTCGCGATCACGTTCACGAACAAAGCGGCGCGCGAGATGCAGGACCGCGTCTCCAAGCTGGTCGGACCGGAAGGAGGCGACATTTGGGTATCGACGTTCCACTCGATGTGCGTGCGTATTTTGCGGCGGGATATCGAGCGGATCGGCTTCTCGTCCAATTTCACCATTCTCGATTCGGCGGACCAGTTGTCGGTCATCAAAGGCTGCATGAAGGATCTTAACATCGATACGAAAAAGTTCGAGCCCAAAGCGGTCCAAGCGATGATCAGCAGCGCCAAGAACGAGCTGATCTCGCCGAAGCAGTACGAACAGCGAATCGGCGATTATTTCCAGGGCATCGCGGCCAATGTATATACCATGTACCAAAAACGGCTCAAAGCCAACAACTCGCTCGATTTCGACGACCTCATCATGACGACGATCCAGCTTTTCAAGGACGTGCCGGAAGTGCTCGAATTTTACCAGCATAAATTCAAATATATCCATGTCGACGAATACCAGGATACGAACCGGGCGCAATATATGCTGTGCCGCATGTTGGCCGATGAGCATCACCGCATTTGCGTCGTAGGGGACAGCGATCAGTCGATATACAGATGGCGCGGAGCGGACATAACGAATATTATGAACTTCGAAGAAGACTATCCGGAAGCGCAGACGATTCTGCTTGAGCAAAACTATCGTTCCACCGGCAATATTCTCGCCGCGGCCAACGCCGTGATCAAGAATAATACCGGACGCAAGCCGAAGAAGCTGTGGACCGACCAGGGCGAAGGCGCGAAAATCATCGTCTATCAAGCCGATTCGGAGCATGAAGAGGGATATTTTATTACATCGGAAATTAAAAAGAACCGCGAGCAAGCCAAAGCGTACCAGGATCATGCGATTTTGTACCGGACGAACGCGCAGTCGCGGGTCATCGAGGAAATTTTGATCAAATCCGATATTCCTTATCAAATCGTCGGAGGCATCAAATTCTACGATCGGAAAGAGATCAAGGATCTGCTCGCCTACTTGCGGCTCATATCGAACCCGGACGACGACATCAGCTTGACGCGCATCATTAACGTGCCGAAACGCGGGATCGGCGACACGACGCTCGGGAAATTGGCCGATGCGGCAGCCCAGCGGGGGGGCTCCATCTTTCGCACGATCGATGAGATGGACGATCTCGACATCAACGGCAAAACGAAAGCGGCGCTGCTCGAATTCCGCACGATGATCGGGCAGTTGCATCAAATGCTCGAATTTCTGTCCGTCACCGAGCTGACCGAGAAAATGCTGGAAATGACCCAATACAAGCTCGAATTGCAGCGCGAGAATACGTTGGAATCCCGTTCCCGCATGGAGAACATCGACGAGTTTCTATCCGTGACGCAAGAGTTCGAGAAAAATAACGAAGACAAATCGCTCGTTTCGTTTCTGACCGATTTGGCGCTGATCGCGGATATCGACTCGTTGAACAAAGACGAAGAGGAGGCGAAAGACGCGGTCGTACTCATGACGATGCATAGCGCGAAAGGGCTGGAATTTCCGGTCGTGTTCATTATCGGCATGGAGGAGGGCGTGTTCCCGCACACCCGCGCGTTCCAGGACAACGAGGAGCTGGAAGAAGAACGCCGCCTCGCTTACGTGGGCATTACCCGGGCGGAGAAGCAGCTGTTCCTGACCTGCGCGCGGATGCGCACGCTGTTCGGACGGACGACGGCGAATATGCCGTCCCGCTTTCTGAATGAAATTCCGGCGGAGCTGAAGGAAGAATCGGCGATGACGCGCGATCGCTACGGACGCAATATGTCGGCCGGCGGATTCGGATTCGGTTCGCGCGGCGGCGCGGGCGGCGGCATCGGCTTCGGCGCAAACGGCGGCAGAGCCGCAAGCCCGACGGGCGTGCAAGGCAACCGCGGTAGCGCGACTTGGACGCCTGGGGCAAAAACGACCGTCTCGACGCCGATGGATGCGGCTCGTTCCCAAACGGGCGGCGCGGCAGCGGGCGAGTTCAAGACCGGCGATAAAGTATCGCACGGCAAATGGGGCGTCGGCGTTGTCGTCGCGGTCAAAGGCAGCGGCAACGACACCGAATTGCAAATCGCTTTCCCGGCGCCGGTAGGCGTGAAACGGCTTCTGGCCGGGTTTGCCCCGATTACAAAGGTGTAAAAGTAAAAATTGAAATGATGGAGGGACGACGGTGACGGTCTCGGATCAATTGGAAAAGATGCAACGTTTGGTTGCAGAATTGAATCAACACAATTACCATTATTACACCTTGGACAAACCGCTAATTAGCGATAAAGAATATGACGCATTGTACGATCAACTGGTCGAACTCGAACGCGCAACGGGTACGGTATTGCCCGATTCTCCGACACAGCGCGTCGGCGGGGAACTGCTGAAAGGCTTTGCCGAGCATCGTCATTTATCGCGGCTGTGGAGCTTGGACAAGGCGCAGGACGAGGCCGATTTGCGCGCCTGGAACCAGCGTGTCGTGAAGCTGGTGAACGATTATAACGCCAATCATCCGGACGAGCCGTTGCCGCCGCCTTCTTATGTGGTGGAACTGAAATTCGACGGACTCACGTTGAATTTAACTTATACGGACGGCCGGCTTGTTCAGGCGGCGACGCGCGGCAACGGCGTCGTCGGGGAGGGCATTCTCGCGCAGGTCAAGACGATTCGCTCCGTACCGCTTACGATTCCGTTCGCGAACGGCACGATCGAGGTGCAGGGAGAAGGCATCATGAACCTGTCGACGCTCGAAGCGTACAACAAGACGGCAGTGGAACCGCTCAAGAATGCGCGCAACGCCGCGGCCGGCGCATTGCGCAATTTGAATCCGAAAGTAACGGCGGAACGGAAGCTGAGCGCCTTTTTCTACAATATCGGATATGCGGACGGCATCGGGTTCGCCAATCATCGCGAAATGATCGAGTTTCTTAAAGACAATCATTTCAAAGTCAATCCGTATATTACTTATTTCGATGAGATGGACGGCGTGATCGAAGAATTGGCCAAGGTGGAGGAACAGCGGAGCCAGCTTGATTATTTGATCGACGGAGCGGTCGTGAAAATCGTCGATATGCGCACGCGCGAAGCGCTCGGCTACACGGATAAGTTCCCGCGCTGGGCCGTCGCTTACAAATTCGAAGCGGAAGAAACGACGACCGTGCTCGAATCCGTCTCTTGGGAAGTGGGCCGTACCGGCAAAATTACGCCCGTCGCCCGCGTCGAGCCGGTCGAACTGGCCGGCGTCACCGTGCAGAACTGCACGCTGAACAACATCGGCGATATCGAACGCAAAAATTTGAAGTTCGCGCTCGGCACGCGCGTAATGATTCGCCGTTCGAACGACGTCATCCCGGAAATTCTCGGCAAGGTGACAGAGGAGAACGACGGAGCCGAGATCGTCTATCCGACGAATTGTCCGGCATGCGGATCGCCGCTCGAGCAGAGAGGGGCGCATCTGTTCTGCAACAACCGGCTCGGCTGCAAACCGCAGCTGATCGGCCGCATTACGCATTTCGCCTCGCGCGACGCGATGGACATCGAAACGTTCAGCGTGGCAACGGCGGAGCAGTTATACGACGAAGTCGGCGTACGGGATCCGTCCGATCTGTACACGATTACGTACGATGACATCATCAAGCTGGAGCGGTTTGCGGAGAAGAAAGCGAATAACTTGCTCGAGGCGATCGAGCGAAGCAAGCATTGCGATCTGGCCGCATTCCTGTTCGCGCTTGGCATTCCCAATACGGGCAAAGCGACAACCAAAATGTTGGCCGATCATTTCGGCAGCCTGGACCGCCTGATGGAGGCGACGGCGGAGGAACTCGTCACCCTGCCGGATGTCGGCGGCATTGTGGCCGACAGCATCGTATCGTTCTTCGCCGATCCGGTGATCCGGCAGAGCATCGACCAAATGCTCGCCCACGGCGTCCGGCCGACCGCGCCGGAACGCCCGGCCGCGCCGAAGACCGACACCGTCTTCAGCGGCAAGACGGTCGTGCTTACCGGCACGCTGCCGAACATGACGCGCGACGAAGCGGCGGCGAAGCTCGAAGCATGCGGCGCGAAAGTGACGGGCAGTGTGTCGAAGAAGACCGATTTCGTCATTGCGGGCGAGAACGCCGGCAGCAAGCTGGCCAAAGCGCAGCAGCTCGGCATCCGCATTATCGACGATGAGCAAGAACTGCTGAAGCTGTTGGGCGAAGCATAGCACGCGAAGCGCAAGGCACTCTGCAACCCAACCCAACGCAACTCATAACGAAGCCGGCCCAATCGGGTCGGCTGTTTCGGTTCAAGCAATGTCAGACTGTTAACCGGACAGGAAATCCGCTATTTTGCCGAAACGGCCCCTTTTTCGACGGAACACGGACAGAGGAGCCGCTATTTTCCACAAATCGGCCGAATTCCCCTCGTCTCAAGGCGAATAGCGGAATGTCTGTCCTGCAAACCCAAGAAAAAGCCCGTTTATCCCAAAATAACGGCTTCTGTGTCCTCCCGAGATCGAAACGAGGCCGAAAGCGAAGCGAAATGCGGTGGTATCCGAAATACGCCCAGCATTTTGCATATTATTGTTTACAAATCCACCGTTCCTTTTTACAATTAGATTGATTCGAACGGTGTCGAATGCGCTCACACCCCCAAATCGTATCAAAAATCCTTATATTTCCCGAGCGATTCAACCAAAATGTTCGTATTGAAAGATGGTTTCATCTGTTTTAACATGGGAGTAGAACGATCAGGGCGTGTGCTTCAATAAAATTTGAGGAGGAGTAAGTAGAACGATGAATCAAAAATCGATTTTTCAGTTCAACACCAAAAATGTCGTGGCGATCGGGATCGGCGCGGCGTTGTACGGATTTCTCGGATTTTTCGGATTTCCGATCGCACCGGAGACGTGGGTGAAGCCTGCGGTGGCGTTTCTCGTCATTTTCGGCGCGATGTTCGGCCCGGTTGTCGGCTTCTTGATCGGTTTCATCGGCCATACGATCACCGACCTGATCATCGGCGGCGGCGTATGGTGGGGCTGGGTGCTCGGCTCGGCCATTATGGGCTTGTTTATGGGCTTCATCTTTATGAGCAGAGATTTCAGCGTCAAAGACGGTTCCTATTCCGGCAAGCACGTATGGCTGCTGCTTCTGTACGGAATTCTCGGAATCGTTGTCGGCATGGGCGAAGCGACCCTATTCGATATTTTCCTCATGAACGAACCGTTCCAGAAAATGATGGTCCAATTCGGCACGTCGATTGTAGCCAACGTATTGGTGCTCGTCGTTTTAGGCTTAACGATTGTGCTCGGCATTTTGCAAGTCAACAAGAAAAACTCGAACTTAACGGTAGACAAATAGGAGCAACGAATGATTCGATTTCAAGATTTCAGCTTTCAATATAAAAACGTAACCGAACCGACACTCAAAAATATTACCCTGGACATTCATCCCGGCGAGAAAATATTGATCGCCGGCCCGAGCGGTTCCGGCAAGTCGACATTGGCCCATTGTATCAATGGGCTAATTCCATTTACGTACGAAGGAAAGTTCACCGGTACGTTTACGATCGACGGAAAAAGCACGACCGAACAGAGCATCCACGAAATCAGCAAGACGGTCGGCACGATTTTGCAGGATCAGGACGGGCAATTTATCGGCTTGTCCGTGGGCGAAGACGTCGCTTTCGGGTTCGAGAACGACGGCGTGCCGCAAGCGGCCATGATCGAGGCGGTGCGGCGCGCGCTCGACACCGTCGACATGCTCGATTGGATTGAGCAAAGCCCGCATGACTTGTCCGGCGGACAGAAGCAGCGGGTGTCCTTGGCCGGTATTTTGTCGACGCAGGCCAATGTGCTGCTGTTCGACGAGCCGCTCGCCAATCTCGATCCCGCCAGCGGCCGCAAAGCGATGCAATTGATCGAGGAAATTCATCGGCAAACGAACAAGACGATCATCATTATCGAGCATCGCATCGAAGACGTGCTTGAGCAGCCGATCGACAAAATCGTCGTCATGGACGGCGGCGAGATTCGGGCGGCAGGCAAGCCGAACGACCTCCTGGCTACCGACGCCCTGCGCAGCCACGGCTTGCGCGAGCCGCTATATATCGAGGCGCTGAAATATGCGGGATGCAAGCTCGATCCGTCCGCGGCGCTTACGCCGCTGGCCAAGCTGGATCTGGCGCCGCATCGGGCCGCCTTGCTCGAATGGTACGGCGAGCCGATTCACCCGAATCGCACAGCCCCCATCGATCCCGCCACCGGCCAAGCGGACGCCAAACCTGCGCTGCTGTCCTTAACGGACGTCAGAGCGTCCTATGACGGAACGCATGAAATCATCCAAGGCGTCTCGTTTGATATGCAAGAGGGAGAAGTTGTCGCGCTGCTCGGAAATAACGGAGCCGGCAAATCGACGTTAAGCCATCTCATTACAGGCATTATGCGTCCGACGGCCGGGGAGATCAAATTCGCGGGCGAGAGCATGAACGATTGGAGCGTTCGCTGCCGCGGGGAACGGATCGGATATGTGATGCAAAATCCGAACCAGATGATTACGCAGCATATGATCAAGGATGAAATCGGAATCGGCCTCAAAGTGCGGGGAGTTGCGCAAGACCGGATCGACGCGAAGGTGGAGGAGTTGTTAAAAATATGCGGCTTGTACCGTTACCGCAACTGGCCGATCTCCGCGTTAAGCTACGGTCAGAAGAAGAGGGTCACGATCGCCTCGATCCTTGCCATGGAGCCGAAGCTGATTATTTTGGACGAGCCTACGGCCGGACAAGATTTCAAGCATTATACCGAATTTATGGACTTCATCGCCTCCTTGTCCGCGAACGGCTTATCGTTCTTGTTCATTACCCACGACATGCATTTGGCTTTGGAATACACGGAGCGGGCGATCGTGCTGTCCGGCGGACAAGTAATCGCCGACGATCGTGTCGCCGACGTCCTCACGGACCGCGGCGTGATCGAACGGGCCAATCTGAAGGAAATGTCGTTGTCGAGGCTGGCCGAAGCGGCCGGATTGCCGTCTTCCTCCCGGTTTGTGGAGCATTTTATTATGCATGAAAAAAAGGTGAAGCAACATGAGTAAAATGGGTACATTATATACGCCTGGGGACAGCATTTTTCACCGGATGGACGGCAGTGTGAAAATTATTCTGTTCGCGGCCTGGACCGTCACGACGTTTCTGTTTCTCGATTTGCGGGTATTTCTCGTCATGCTCTTCGTGAGCTCCGTCATGCTCGCCTCGGCCCAAATTCCGTTTCGCCGCATTCGCGTGCTGCTCTGGTTTATGACCGTTTTCAATATATTCAATGCCGCCTTTATTCTCGTCATCACACCCGTGCACGGCACGGAATTGACAGGCACGAATACGCCGGTAATCAATATCGGTTATAACTGGATCAATGCGGAAACGTTGTTTTACGTCTTAACGTTATCCGCCAAATATTTGACTTTGCTGCCGATCAGCATCGTCTTTATTTTCACGACGCATCCGAGCCAATTCGCCAGCAGTCTCAATCGGCTCGGCGTACCGTACAAGATCGCCTATGCGGTCAACATCGCCTTCCGCTACATTCCCGACATCCAGTCCGAATTCCGCAACATTACGAATTCGATGCAGATGCGGGGCATCGGCTTCCGCAAAGGAGAGGCGCCGCTGCTGCAACGGATCAAAAATATATCGTCCATCGCCGTTCCGCTCCTGTTCTCCTCGTTGCAGCGCATCGAGGTCGTATCGAACGCGATGGAACTGCGCGGTTTCGGCACGAACAAACGCCGCACCTGGTACAACGCCACGAAGCCTGCCGTTTCGGATTATATGGTCGCCGCCGTTTGCATCGCCGCGGTTGCGCTGGCGGTTTGGCTTAAGACGAGTGTGCTCACATCGTTCTGGTATCCGTTCTGAACCGGCCGCTTTTTTTACCGTAATCGATTAGCCAAACAAAGAGGGAACGAACATGCATCTATAGCGACTTTTTTTATCCGCCAATAGAGCGCATTCGCTCCCTTTTTTCTTTGCGCAACGATGTTTCTTATCGAATTTTTTTCCAGTCGATTCCGTTATTCGAAATGGCTATCCTTCCGTCGTCGCCGTAGCCGACTAACGTGTTATCGTTCGCCTGAATGACATCCATGGAATTAGGCACATTTTTATCAAGATTGATTTGTTTCCATTTCGCTCGATCGGTTGAGACGAGCGCTTTCGAACGGATCACCCCGGGGCTATGCCAATATTGCGTGAAAATGATATAGTTTTTGCCTGCTTTGAATGTCGGAGTACGGTGATAGTTGGTCGGAAACAAATCCCGTCTGCTCTGAATGGTAAAGCTTTTTCCATCCTTCGAAGTCAAAATATTCCCGTAATAATCGTATAATGTGATGACGCCATCGGCGGTGTACTTCTCGACATCATAGTAATAATTGGTGGACGGAATATCGTTGACGACAAATTTATAGAGCATTCCGGATTTCACCTGGCCCGATTGCATGGTCCAATCTTGCAGATTGTTCGAGCTATAGACAATCATCTCGGCATATCGTTTATCCTTGGAATCGACCAAAAACTGATTTCTGCCGAATGTTGCCGGTTTATTGTAAAATATATATCCGCTGCCGTAAGCGGTGTAGACCGACCCGTTCCATGTAAGAAAGTATACGGTCGACGGAATGTTTGCCGTTTCGGACCAAACCATACCGTCCGCAGAAGTGAACAGGATCGATCCGTTTTCCGTTCGATACTGTTTCGCGATCAGGATGTATGTTCCATTGACATACTGAACATTTACAATAGTAACGGCCGGAGCGCCGTCAGGAGTGAGATGCAAGATAGACCATTGATCGCCGTTATCGGAGACGTAGATCGGGATCTCCTCATACTCTTTGTTCACATGCATTTTGGACAAATAAAATTTGCCTTGAGCATACATGACGGAGTACATGTCCGACGTTGGGGTCTTGCTTGTCGTCCACGTTTTTCCGAAATCGTGCGTGACGTTAATATAATCGTAAGTAACGGCAATGATGGTTCCTTTTTCATCCGCGGCGAGAGAAATAATGGAGTCGCCGGTAGCGCGTTGAAATACGACCGGGAATACGATCGGGTCTTGATCCGCAGTGTTCTCAGACGCATTTTCTAATCCGGGCGTTTTTTGACCCTCGGCTTGTATGATTCCGGGGGAGACGAGCAATAGAACCATCATGTGCACTAGCAAAAGAAACTTCTTCAACAATAATCCCTCCAAATGATTTTCCAAATTCCTTTATAGAATATATCGGACATGTCGGCTGTTGCGATTAATTTGATCAAGATGTCCGTTTGTCGATATCCCCTTCATTCAGCAAACCAAAGGCCGGCTATTTAATGTTAAGCACACGACGACACTTCACCAAAAAAATAAGCCAACCGGATCGTCCCGGTTGACCTATTTCACCTTTAGAGGCCGGTTACATGCCGTCCGGCTTCCACCTGTTCCTTTCCGCCTTTGCCTTGATTGACAATATGCGTGCCGGCCTTGTTCCGGATCGCATCCCCCAGATGTTCCGGATTCGTAATGATCACTCTGCGGCCCGGCTTTTCCAGGAAGCGGAGGCTGGCTTCGATCTTCGGCAGCATGCTTCCCGCCGGAAAATGCCCTTTCTCCATAAACGATCGGGTCTCCTCGACCGTAATTTCCTCGAGCGCTTGCTGATTCGGCTTGCCGTAATGAATGAAGACTTGGGGCACGCCCGTCGTAATGATCAGCGCTTCCGCATCGATTTGGCCGGCCAGCAGACTGGTCGCGAAGTCTTTGTCGATGACGGCGTCGATACCGTTATACGTTTGCCGCTCCGTTTTGACGACCGGAATGCCTCCGCCGCCGACGGCGATCACCACATAACCGGATTCGAGCAGCGATTTGATGACATCCTTTTCCACAATATCGATCGGTTGCGGCGACGGAACGACGCGGCGGTATCCGCGTCCGGCGTCTTCGGCCATGATCCAATCCGGATTCTCGCGCTTCATCTCTTCGGCCTGCTCGAACGTGAAGAAGGAGCCGACCGGCTTGGTCGGATGGCGGAAATTGGGATCGTCGCCGCTAACCTCCACCTGCGTCACGACTGTGGCGACCTTCTTGTCGATATTACGGCGAATGAATTCATTCGTCAGCGCTTGTTGAATTTGATAGCCGATACCGCCTTGCGTATCCGCCACGCAATTGACGAGCGGCACGGCATCCATGCCCGCGGCTTCATGGGCCAGTTCGCTTCTTCGCAGCGCAAACCCGACCTGCGGACCGTTGCCGTGGGTAACGACAACGTCGACGCCTTCCTGCACCATATCGGCGATGTTGGCGGCGATTTCACATACGGCTTCGTATTGATCTTGAACCGATTCGCGGCCGTGATCCTTCACCAAGGAGTTGCCGCCGATCGCTACCACAACAAATTTCCCCACTGTACCCCTCCTAAGCGATGAATGGTTCTATTTTTGCAAAAGTGTATTCGACAGTGTTAACGCACAGCGTTCGAACGAAGCGTATTGCAGTTAACGTTCGCCAAGCAATTCCCGGCGCATGCGGTTCGCCCGGCCGTGACCGGGATCCGCGGATAACGCCAGACTGATGGCGGCCAGCGCTTCTTCCTGCCGCCCCAACGCATGCAAGGAATGAGCTTTCTCGCAGTAATAATCCGCATTGGCGGGATTGTAGCCGATCGCGGTCTCGATCTCCTTGACGGCCTCTTCATAGCTTCCCAGCAAGGCGAGCGATTGCGATCGGTGCAAATGATATAAAGGATTGGTCGGGTCGGACGCAATCGCATTCTCGATCGCCGCGGCCGCTTCCCGATGCCGGCCAAGCGATCGGAGGCTGTTCGCCTTATGGAACGAGAAGTCGTATCGATGAGGTTGCCGGGCGAGCAGACGATCCATTTCGCCGACAGCCTCTTCATGCCATCCCAATTCGCGCAAGTAATTCGATTTATGATAGCGGTAGAACGTCTCGCCCGGGTTCAGCGCGATCGCTTTATCATATTCCTTCAGCGCTTCTTCGGGCTTTTTCATCATCCGCAAGGCGTTTGCCGTATAAAAATAGAAATCGAGATCGTCCGCGTCCGCTTCAAGCGCTTGACGATAAACGGCGAGCGCTTCTTCATACTGCTTCAACTCTCCCAGACAAAAGCCCTTGTAATACAATAAATCCGTATTGCCGCTGTCTGACGCCAGCGCCCGATCGATTTCGGCAACAGTTTCATCGTACCGGCCGGCGAGCGCCAAACGGCGCGCTTCCCGAACGGCCGGCCGATCCTCCGCATACTGCTTCCGCAATATCGCCGCAACCTTGTCTTGCTTCATTTCTTCCGCATGCTGCAGCGCCGATTTGCCGTCGCGATCCGGCATATCAATATCCGCGCCTGCCTCGACCAGCAACTGGACGATATCGGAGTACAGGCGTCCGCCGTTGCCGAGAACGACCGCCTCCAGCAGCGCGGTCCAGCCCAACTGGTTGGCGTGGTTGACCGCAATTCCCGCCTCCAGGCATACTTGAACGGTTCGCAAATAGCCTTTTTCGCTGGACGGCAGCAGCGCCGTTCCTCCAAAGCGGTTGACGCTTGCAATATCCGCTCCGGCAGCCAGCGTCAAACGCAATATTTCATGAAACCCGTTCGCCCCGGCACAGAGGTAAGGGGTTAACATCGTAATATCTCTCGCGTTCACGTCGCTTCCCGCCTCGATCAGCCTTGCGGCCACATCGATCCGGTTGGCTTGCGTCGCCGCCATCAAGGCGGTGCGGCCGTTTGCGTCCTGCGCATGGACGGAGGCTCCTTTGTCCAATAGCCGCTCGACGATTTCCATATTTCCTTGTTCGCTGGCATGAATCAACTCGATATCCCATGATTCGTTATTCATGCGTGTAGCCCCCTTTTTCCGTAAATTCATGATCTATGCAACCTATGAAGCCCCTTAAGCCTCTGAAGCAGCCAATTGCTTCTCCGGGTCGTTGCGGTCTGCAAAATGTTTATAAACGAACAGAGCGGCAACCATCAAATAAGCATATACGAACGGCATCAGCGCTTCCTGCGCAAATCCGACCGTCGGCGCATGGATAATGCCGAAGAGCGACAATCCCGCCGCAATGACGGCGAACGTAGCGGCGCGCAGCGGCCGGTTCAAGATGGCGAAGATGGCGATCGAGCCCCACATAATGCTGCTCAGCGGCGCGCCGTTCCCCAAATGAACCAGACCGTTGTAATAAACGCCCTTCGCGCTCAGCGTATCGATGCCGACTTTGGCCGCTGTCGTTTGCGCCGCCGTCAACACGTTATTGGCCAGCGACAACGCCCAGTTCGCAATCCAAGGGAATAAGGTGATAAATATGACCGGCACTTCGATTTTAGGCGTTTCGCGCACGACTTGGTTCGCCGTTACGACGCCTACGTAGACCAATATCGGAACGATGGCGACGACCGGAATGACCGCCAGCAGCAGCGCTCCGATCCCGAAGAGGGCGATAATTAACATGGATAAGCCGGATGCCACCGTATACCCGATTCCGGCGCCGATCGATTTCCAGCCTGCATGCCCGATATAGACGGTTACCGGGAAGGGATTGCCGGCAAAGGCGCCGATGCTCGAGGCAATGCCGTTTCCTAGCATGACTTTGCGGGTATTGTAGGAATCGCCCGCAGCATGCGCGCTCTCGATATTTTCCAAGTCGAAAATATAGTTCGCCAGTCCGAGCGGAACGGCCGATGCCAGATAAGGAAGGGCATGCGGGATCCCTTGGAACAAGCTGACGACATGCACTTCAGGCGGGTTGAACCCGAGCGTATGCAGCGCCGCTGTAATCGCTTCCGGGCTTTGTAAGCCGAAGATCCAGGCTAGAGCCGTACCTACCGCCAGCAGGAGAAAGCCTGTCGGTATTTTTTTGAATATCGGAGATTTGCCGAACCAGTTAATAAAAATAATGATCAAAACGACAAATGCGACAACAGGCGTTTCAAAAGATTGCAGCATCGGATTCATGGCGAGCAGCAGCAGTCCGAGACCGGATAAACAGGACAGCAATACGGTTCTCGGAACCATTTTGCGAATAAAGTCGCCGAGGAACGAGCCCGCAATTAAGATGAGCGCTTCGAAGAAACACCATACCAATGCGATCTGGAACGCAAATTGCGCGTTATTGGTTTGCTGGTATACCGGCAAAATAACGAGAAATGTAACGGTAAAAATGGAAGGAGCGCTAGGACCGGACGGCAAAGCCGTCACGTCGAGTCTCCCGCTTGTCTTGGCAAGCTTGTACCCGAAGTAGCCGTAAGCCATGCTGGCGAGAAAGATCGAGAGACCGAAAGCGGGCACGATTCTGCCGTAGACCATATCGTCGGGAAAACCTACTACAAATAACAATAATGAAGCCATTGTCAACAGATTGGTTAAATTGTTGGCGAGCAAGCCGAAGTAGGCGGCCCAATCGCCTCGTTTCCATAACAATCCCTTTAATGCTTTGTCCATGTCATTGCCTCCTTAAGGTAGGTCGGTGAATAGTAGGTCAAATGCCGGGAATGCGATTCTCTCTCCCGCCGCAGGCGAACCGGCGGCAGGGGAGAGGGGCGATGCCAGGGAATCCGCTACCCGATCCGTTCGCTTAACGCAAGCAGCGCTTTCTCGAAGCAATCTGCCGGCGGATGGGTAATGCCGGCGCCGATCATGCCGATTCCCGGTTCTTTATGCGCAATCGCCGTATTAATGACAGGCATAATGCCCGTTTGGACGACCTTGCGAATATCGATGCCTGTCGGAACGCCTTGGAAATTCAATAGCGGGATCGTGACGTTCGGATTTTCGGCCGTCGTAATTTCCTTCATTTGCGTAGAATAGTTAAGCGCTTCGTCGACCGTTCCGCCGACCAGCGCCACGATCGCCGGCGCGGTTGCCATCGCGAACCCGCCGATGCCGTACGTTTCCGTAATGGCGCTGTCGCCGATGTCGAGCCCCGCATCTTCCGGCTTATAGCCGGCGAACATCGGTCCGACCACCTTCTGGGCGGGACCGGTAAACCAGACGTTGCCCGGCGCGCCGCTCACGCGGATGCCGAATTCCACGCCGTTGCGGGCCATGGTCGTGACGATCGTGCTGTTCTCGATGCCATGCGCCGCGTCGAGCGCGCATTTGCATAATGCCATCCAAGTCGGCCCGGAGAAATAATCGCTGCTTGCGACGAATTGGAATACGTCAATTTTGTCCTGCGTGCTGTAATTCGTTTGCAAAATAAGCGGCGTCAACGCCTGGATAAGCAAGGTCGTCCCGGCATTGTTCCGGTTATGGCATTCGTCGCCCATATGAAGCGCCTGCGCCAGCATCAGGCGCAGATCGATGCCGTTCTCGGACAGCTTCATCGCGTCCCGCAGCATAGGGCCGAGCACGTCTCTCATCCAGTTGAGCCGGGCGATGACCGTCTCGTCATTGGCGCCCATCCGCAAAATTTTGGACAATTGTTCGCTTAGATTCGTGTAGGCGACGTTGCCGTACGTTTTGTTCTCGACGATATGCATGAACATGGAGGCCGAAGTGACGCCCGCCATGGAGCCGACGCAGTTATGCTCATGGCACGGCGAGAACGTAATTTCCCCGGATGCGGCAAGCTGCGCCGCTTCCTCCAAATTGCTCGCGAGCCCTTCGAACACGAGCGCGCCGGTAACGGCGCCCTTCATCGGACCGCTCATACGTTCCCAATCGATCGGCGGTCCGGCATGCAGAATCGTCGTTTTGGTCATGCCCGGCACGACATTGATCGCCTGGTCGAACCCGGTCAATACCGGTTGCGACCGGATAATCCGTTCCACCGCCAACTTGTTGGCCGCTTCGATTTTCGCCAAGATATCGGGCCGTTCCAGCTTGTCGAGCGCGGCGATCAATTCGGGCTTGCCGCCGCCCGGCGGTTTCCACTCCAAATGCGTAACCTTCGTTTTTTGCTTAATCAAATCGTCCTTGAACATTTCCAAACCGACGTTGATGACGTGAAGTTCGCGATCGAATAGTTGGTTAATGTTGTTCATATTATACTCCTTTCTCAACGAAGCCTCTGGCCAGAAGTCCGGCGTTCGTACTGCTGCTGGCATAGGTAACTCCCGCGGCAACCAGCTTTTCCAATTGCTCGCCGACCGAAGGGGTGTCCAGATCGGTGCCTAACACATAGCCGACAATTTCGAGATGCCTTCCTTCTTGTTCGGCCAGCCGCTTCGCTTCCGTAATCGCAGGGAGCATGACGCCGACAGGATCTTCATGCGATCCGAAGCCCAGTACGAAGTCCATCAGAATGACGCCGACCGACGGGTCCTTCGCTTCCTGCATAAATCGTTCGATCCGCGTGGACGGGTCGATCATCGGATGCGGCTTGCCGTTCGTAAATTCGTCGTCCCCGAAGTCGATAAACGTATGCGCCTGGCTCGTATGAATATCGGCAAGCCGGTATTCCGGGCTTTTCGGAATATTGCTGTAGACGTCCGCATATTTCTCCATGGCCAAGTACATCGCCTCGTCGCAGAGCGTACCGCCGCAGAATAATCCGCGGATATATTTCTGCTCCGGCTTCAGCTTGGCTTTGATCTCTTCAATCAGCGGCAGATTGAGCGGATGCTTATCGATCGTACTTTCATCGACGCCCGATAAAATAACCGCCTTCAGCGCCGCTTCTTTGGTCGTCTTGGCGAAATGTCCGCCCGCTTGAACGACAGCTTCTTCGGAACCGCCGATAAAGCAGACGACGACCGGTTTGCTCATGCTCTTGATTTCCGCCAGCACTTTCTGTTCCACGCTCTTGGCAGGCGGTTTGGAGACGAGTACGATGACTTTCGTCGCCTGATCCTCGTTCAACGCTCTCATGCCGTCGAGCATCATAATGCCGCCTACGCGTTCGCTCAAATCTCTGCCGCCCGTGCCGATCAATTGCGACACGCCGCCGCCGAAATCGTGAATGCGCACGCTCACTTCCTGGCTACCGGTGCCGGAGGCGCCGACAATGCCGATGCTCCCTTTCCGTACGGCGTTGGCAAAGCATAATCCGGTATTGCCGATTATGGCCGTGCCGCAGTCCGGGCCCATCATGAGCAGCCCGCGTTCATGCGCGATCGTCTTCAACTCCACTTCCTCGTCCACGCTGACATTGTCGCTGAACAGCATGACATGCAGGCCGCGTTCCAACGCTTTCTTCGCTTCACGGGCCGCGTAAGCGCCATTGACCGAGATGACCGCCAGATTGGCGTCGGGGATCGCGCTTGCCGCCGAGTCGAGCGTGGAATACTTGATTTCGCTCGTTCCTGTGCCGGCGTCCTTTTTGTCGAATAACCGCTCGACCTCTTCGTAAACGCTTTCCGTCAGCTCGACGGATACCGTCTTGACGACGATCATCAAGTCGCTGTTTTTCGCTTCCTCCAGCTCAGGAGTCATTAAACCGACATTTCGCAATACTTCTTTATTCATTTCCGTTCCCATCGCGATAAAGGCTTGATCCACGCCTTCAATCCGATTCGCTTTCGTCGACAACGACATGAGAGAGACGGAATCAAAGTAAGTGTTCTTTTTAATTACAATTTTGGTCGCCATATCTTACCTCCATCTATGTTGTGCTATCAGTTCCAAACCGTGTATCAGTCCCATCGCGATATCCGTTCCGGACGAGGATCCGATGTTTAGCACCGCCTTCAAACAGCGAATCGCTTGTTCCGGATCGCCGTCCGTTAACGAGCGGAGCAGTTCGACGACGGACTCCCTTACTTGGCCGGCCGCCGCTTTGATCAAACCCATATGGCTGATCGGATTCGTCAGCCCGGCCGCCTCGTTTGCGATATCCGCGCAGAGCGGCCGATACCGCCGAAGCGGGCTGTTCGGCAAGTTGACAATGGTAAACAAACCGAGCAAATAATCGTCGCCCGAAGGGGTCAGCCCCGGACCGAGACCGATTAATGTTAGCGCATGGTCCCTTGCGCCTGCCGTATCGCCCTTCGATAAAGCGAAGAGAAGAGAGGAGGAACGTTCCTCCAACCGTTTGGAGACTTCCGCATCGAACAGATTGTCTCGGGCTGCCGCTCGTTTCATGCCGCCGTTTTTGCCTTCCAGTTCTACAAATGCTTTCGCGGCGATCAGATTGCGCCTGAGACGCCGATCGTCGAGCGGATAGTTCGGGAGCGCGCTTTTCCATGCTGCGGCATCAGCGATCGAGACGGCCAGTTTGCGTTCCACGTACAGCATCGCACGATCCGCATAGACTCGATCGCCGGTGGCAATGCCCAATCCGGATAAACGGCCGGCCCGGATCACGATCGTATTGGGCCCGTTATCGATCGTGCAAGCCGCAATCGTGTACAATTCGCCGTTTTCAGTACATTGCACGTTAACGGTTCGATCGAACCGGCTGTGGACGGATCCAAGGAATGCGGAATTTCGTATACGTTGCATGAATGCCGCGTCTCCGGACGTTGCAGCGCTTACATGAAGCGTTCTGTCGACCCGGCTTGCTTCGCGATTGATGATCAGGCGGATTTCCCCTCCTTTGCATGTGATGAAGTAGCTTTTCCGGTCAGGCGCAATTCCTATCGAAAGCCGCTTGCACCTTTTTGGATCAGTGAAATCTATTGCCCGAGCATGGGCGAAGGTGCTAGAATAAAAGCAGATACATGGCAGAAACTTGGTCAGCTCTCTTTACTTTTTGAAAACTTTGTGAAATATTACACAAAATCTTTCGCGGTCTTTCACAAACCGTGCCTGACACCATTATTGTAGATGTTTATCAGCGTAATCGTCATTGTACAGCGAGACTAAAAAGAATCGATTTCCACTGGGCATATTGCACAATGGGGAAACCGAAGGAGCGTGCGATGGATGTTGACGGTAAGAGAACTGCTCAAAATTAAAGCGATCGACGGCATCAAAATCGTTGCGGGGGAGAAGGGGCTGGACAACGAAATTTCGATAGTCAATATTATCGAAAATCCGGATGTCTTCGACTGGCTCACCTCGAACGAACTGCTGCTATCGACAGGGTATATTTTTAAAGACAGCGAAGAATTGCAAAATAGAGTCATTAGAGAGTTGGCGGAAATTAATTGCGCCGGCTTATGCATCAAGATGAAACGTTATTTTGACCGACTTCCTAAGAACATGATCGATTTGGCGAACAAGTACGGGCTTCCGCTGCTGGAATTGCCTTTCGAATATACATTGTCGCGGGTGATCGCAATCATTAACGAGAAAACGAATGCGGATTACGACGCGCTGAACCGCAGATCGCTCGATCTCCATAACGATTTGTTTCGAATCGCCCTGGAAGGAGGGGGGCTCGAGCAGATTTCGGCGGAATTGTCGGATACGATCCGCAATCCGGTCGTCATTCTGGATCGGGATTGGAATTTGCTTCATTATACGGACCGTAAAGACAACGGTACGCCGCTTGCGCAATTTCTGCATCTGGCCAAGAACAGGCCGGCGTTCCCGCTCGCTTTCACGGATACGATCCCTAAATATATCAGCGACATCAAAAAATCGATCAAACGCATGTACTGCGCGAACGGGCTGGAAATCAAATGCCATATTATGCCGATCGCCGTAACCGATTATGTATACGGTTATATTGTCGTGCTGCAAACGGTGCGCGGGTTGGAGGAGTTCGATTATGTGGCGTTGGAGCACGCGGCGACCATCTTGGCGCTCGACCGGATCAAGGCGAGGGAGATTACCGCAGTCAAACTGCGAATCAGGCAAGATTTCTTCGACGATCTGCTTACCGGCAAAATTACATCCGCGGAAACGCTGCAAAGCTTGTCCGATTTGCATGGCCTGAAGGTAGACTATTCCTATTATTGCATTGTCGTTCATATCGAACCCGATGCAACCTATGAAGATATGGTCCATCGCAGGTACGAACTCGAGCATACGGCCAAAAAATGCGCCGATCTCATCTACGGCATATCCGGCAAAGCGGCAGGGGAGTTGACTTGCTACTACAAGAACAATCAGATCATCGTTTTGATCGGTCGAAACGAGAACAAACCGCCCGTCCCGATCAGCGAATCGAAATCTTTCGCTCAAGAACTGTACGGCCTGCTTGCCGGGAAAATAAACAACACGACGTTCCGCATCGGAATCGGCCGGGAGTACCCGTCGATCTATTCGCTGCACAAGAGCTTCTCCGACGCCCATGAGACGATCCGGCTGATGTTGAGGTTTAAGGATACGAAAGCGGTCTCCCATTTCGATGACTACGGCGTATATCACCTGCTGGATACGAATATGAAAATTCCGGACATGGAAAGCTTCTTCCTGCAAACGTTGGGAGCGGTGCGCGATTACGATCAAGAGCACGGCGTCAGCCTGATCGACACCTTGGAGTATTACTTCGCCCATCAACAAAATGTAAGCGCGGCCGCCAAAGCGATGTTTATTCACCGCAACACGTTTATTTACCGCATCGACAAAATCAAGGAACTATTGCATACCGATTTGAAAAATGCGGAGGAACTTCTGCAAATCCAATTGGCGTTGAAAATTTTCCGTTTGTTGAATAAAGGATAGGGATAGGGGGAGGAGGGATTAGTTTTCGTTATAGCAATTTATACGATTGCTTTTCCTCCTTTGTCGACATCCCCTTTGTTCAGTCTCATTCCGTTCGTCGATATCCCTTTTGCTCAGTATCGTTCCATTCGTCGACATCCCTTTTGCTCAGTGTCAACCCGTTCGTCGATATCCCCTTTGTTCAGTCTCATTCTGTTCGTCGACATCCCTTTTGCTCAGTGTCTTTCCGTTCGTCGATATCCCCTTTGTTCAGTCTCAATCCGTTCGTCGACATCCCTCTCGTTCAGAGAGCCGGTCGCAACGATTTTGTTGTGAACATGCCGGCATAAACAGCAATCCCATTTCTTGTCCCGGGTTCGCCGGCCAAACTGGCGATTCGTTCTTTATTAACTTTATAGCAATTGATGCGCCCCTCAGGCCTGAGCGAGAGGGATTTTGACAAAAGGCGTAAAAAAGAGGTCACTTCGGAGTTCGCGAGCACGCCAAAAGGTTTTTCGCAAGGTTTACACTTTTGAAAAAACTATTAAAGGTAAAATATGGAGTTAATTTGTTGATTTGGACCGGTGAGAGAGAAATAGCGGTATTTCCTGGAGCTAAATTTGGCAGGTTTGGCAGATGTATAGATTTTCCATGAAATAGCGGTAGTTTTTGGCGATAATGAGGTGATACAGCCGTTTAGCTACAAATTAACGCCGGTTTTTGGAGTTAGTTAGAGTGTGGGAAGTGTAGATCGCCGTGCACCGGTTAGTTAGATTGAGGAAGTGTAGATTGCCGTGCCCGGTTAGTTAGAATGCGGAAGTGCAGGTCGTCACGCCGTGCCCCGGTAAACGGAGCAAAAAGGAGCCATCAGAGATATTTCTTCAGACAGCTCCTCATTATTTTCCACTAAACTTTATGCAAAATCCTGTAACCGTACGGCGGCAGCGATAATTTAGCCTTCCGCCCTTCGACGGCAATCGCTTCTCCGCTCAATTCGTCGTTCCATACTCCTTCCGGCAG
The DNA here is from genome assembly GCF_918697855.1 of Paenibacillus sp. CECT 9249. Taxonomy (NCBI): domain Bacteria; kingdom Bacillati; phylum Bacillota; class Bacilli; order Caryophanales; family Paenibacillaceae; genus Paenibacillus; species Paenibacillus sp. CECT 9249. Next base: position 37,974 of record NZ_CAKKLI010000040.1, read on the forward strand.
CGCCATGTCGATCGTGCGCGCACGTTTGCCGGCATTCATCGCAATGACGAAATGATCCTGGTCGTTCCAACGTTCGTACACGAGCCGCGAGTCGTTCGCTTTGGCATGCAGGAAGCGGAATTCCCCGTTGCGCAGCGCGGCATACCGATGTCTCAGCGCGATCGTCTGCCGGTAAAACGCATGCAGCTCGCGATCCTGCTTCGACTCGTCCCATTCCATGCATTTGCGGCAACCCGGATCGTGTCCGCCGGTCAAACCGATTTCATCGCCGTAATAGATGCATGGCGTTCCAAGGAACGTGAACTGGAACGCCGCCGCCAGCATCATTTTGCGCTTGTCGCCTTCGCATAGCGTCAATAAACGAGCGGTGTCGTGGCTGTCGAGCAGATTGAACGTGGCCTCGTTCGCTTGCAGCGGATAACGGAACAGCTGCGAGTAGATATGGCCCGCGAATGTCGCGCCGTCGGTCCGGCCCAGCGCGAAGAAGTCCAGCACCGCGTTCGTAAACGGATAGTTCATCAAGGCGTCGAACTGGTCTCCTTGCAGCCACATCATCCCTTCGTGAAACAGCTCGCCCAATATATAAGCGTCAGGATTAACGCCCTTCACAACTATACGGAACTCCCGCCAAAATTGGTGATCCACCTCGTTGGCGACATCCAGCCGCCATCCGTCGATGCCGACTTCCTCGATCCAGTAACGGGCCACCTTGAGCAAATATTCCTTCACTTCCGGATGCTCCGTGTTCAGCTTCGGCATATGCGGCTCAAAGGCGAAGGTGTCGTACGTCGGCACCTTGTCGATCACTTCGAGCGGGAATTGCCGCACATGGAACCAGTCTTTATATTTCGAGTGTTCGCCTTTCTCCTTCGCATCGAGAAACGGCGCGAACGTGCCGCCGCTATGATTGAAGACCGCGTCCAGCAAGACGCGTATGCCGCGGCGATGGCATTCGGACACTAACGTTTTCAACGTTTCGTTCGAGCCGAAATGCGGATCGACCTTGAAATAATCGCGCGTATCGTATTTATGATTCGTTGTCGCCTCGAAGATCGGCGTGAAGTAAATTGCGGTAATGCCCAAATCCGCCAAATAATGGAGATGATCGATCACGCCTTGCAAGTCACCGCCGAAGAAATTATAAGGCGTCGGTTCGCCGCCCCAAGGCTCCGCGCCTTCCGGATCGTTAGCCGGATCTCCGTTCGCGAAGCGTTCGGGGAAAATTTGATAGAAGACCGCATCCTTGACCCAGGCCGGCGGTTGGAATACGTCGCCCGGGTTAAGGAACGGGAATTCGAACAGCCCGAGGTGCATGTCCGGAGCGGCTTCGCTGAACCCGCGCTCGGTCATCCAAACGGTCTCGCCCGTATCGCGCTTCTTGGACCGCGCACCCCCGGCCGGCCGCGCTTGCAGTTTGAATCCGTAGCATAGCCGGCGGAAGGGAGGCTTCACCTCCGCTTGCCAATAATCGAACAGTTCGTCGGAACCGATGATGCGCATGGGAACGGTTTGCATTTGATTCCACGGCAAGTATTTGTCCCCATAGATGACTTCGGCGTTTTGCACGTCCGCACGCTTCGTCCGCAGCCGTAAATGGATCGTTTGCGGGTCGTATGCGTAGGCCCAATTTTGTTTCGGACGATGATAAACCGCTTCTAGGAACATAGATATCCTCCTCAAATGTGTTATTTTAATAGGACGGTAGAGTAGGGCGGAAGATCCAACTGCCCGTCGGATAACTTGGCACCCGTTCCGCTGGCCAGGGCAAGCGTAGAGAATGAAGTATCCCGTACAGCGACCGATTGCCGCTCGCCCGATAAATTATGCAGAACGAGCGCCTTTTCTTGGTTCGTTATTCTTGCATAGGCGAGCACGCTCGCGTTGTTCGCGTTATAAGATACGATATCGCCGTTTTGCAAGACGGCATGTTCGTTGCGCCATTGAATCATTTTGCGATAATGATGAAGAAGCGAATCCGGATCCTGCAATTGCGTCGAAACCGAGCTTCCCCCGTCTTTATTGTAGAAAGCGGGCATCCACGCCGTTTGTCCCGTTCCGGCAGAACTGTCGTCCGTCTCCGCCCAAACCATCGGTTCGCGAATGCGCTCGTCCGGTTTCATGCCAAGCATGCCGATTTCCTCGCCGTAATAAATAAATGGATTCCCAGGCAGAGTTAATAAGATCGAAGCGGCCATTTTGGCGTGCTCTACCTTTCCGTCCAATTCGGACATGACCCGATTCTGATCGTGATTCGTAAGGAAAATAGCGTCGATAAACGTTCCTTGAGACGATTCCTTGTAAAATTGGTAGCTTCGGCTTAACGCAAACCCGATATCCGACGCTTTCTCCGAGCGGGCGTTCGACAGAATCGTTTTCGCTAGATCGAAATTGAAACAGGAATCAAGCGCTTGATTGAGATAAGGCCCGATCGTAGCCGTCGTATCCCATACTTCGCCGACCAGATAGGCGTTCGGATTGACTTCGTTCAAGCCGGCGCGGAATTCCTGCCACCACGCCTTGTTTTTCTCTTTCACTTCTTGGCTTGCTGCGTTCGATTTGAAATCCTCATAGATATGTTTGGCCGCATCGAGCCGGAAGCCGTCAAACCCTTGCTTAAGCCAAAATTGGCCGATCTTGATCATTTCCGCCCGTACTTCAGGGTTGTCGAAATTCAAATCCGGCATTCCTTCCCAGAACACGCCCAAGTAATGGTCGTTCCCGGAGGAATGCCAAGGGTTCGAGCCGGTAGCCCCGTCGGTGGCAAGTTTCTGTCCCGGTTCGGCCCAGGTGTACCAGCTCCGGTAAGGGCTGTCCGCATCGGCCGCGGCCGCTTGAAACCATGGATGCTCCGAACTTGTATGGTTGACGACCAGATCCATCAGCACTTTGATGCCGCGGCGATGCGCCTCGTCCAGCAATTCCTTCAAATCCTCCATCGTGCCGTATTCCGGGTTGACCTCGTAATAATCGGTTACATCGTAACCGTGATAGCTGGGCGACGGTTGAATCGGCATGAGCCATATGCCTCCAATCCCCAATTCCCGCAAGTAGTCAAGCTTCTCCGTCACCCCCCGCAAATCCCCGATTCCATCGCCGTTCGAATCGTAAAAACTCCGCACGAAAATTTCATAATAGACGGTAGAAGGCTGTTCGTGAAGATCGGCTGCCGCAAGGAGCCCGTCGAAAGCCGGCACATTCCCGGAAGCCGTCCGCTCACTCTGAACACCGACATTTCCTCCGGCGGGTTCGACGTTCGAACATGCGGCAGTCGTAACAACGATCAGCACAACAGCCCATAATATTGGGAAGACGCTGCGCCCCATCCGCGAATGGCGTCTTTTTGTCCGCCGGTAATTCATCCTTTCGACGCTCCCGCCGTCAGGCCTTCAACCAGGAAGCGCTGCAGGAAAATGAATAGAATCGTAATCGGCAGGGCGATCAAAACGGCTCCGGCAGCGAATGTCGTAAAATTGCTATTTTGAAAATTCGCAACCATATCCCAAAGGCCGACCGCTACCGTCCATTGTTCTTTGGAACGAAGTACAAGGCGCGCAAAAATAAAATCGACCCAGCCTCCGACAAAGTTCGTTAAGGCAACGTACGTGAGCATCGGCTTGGACAATGGAAGCATAATCCGCGCAAAGATCGTCAAATGGCTCGCTCCGTCGATCCGCGCCGCTTCTTCGAAGTCTTTCGGAATCGAATCGAAGTAGCCTTTCAATACAAAAGCGCCCAGCGAAGCCCCCGCCGTATACACGATAATCATAGCCGCATGCGTGTCGAGCAAGTTCAATTGCATCAGTAAAATATAAATGGCGATCATGCTCATAAAACCGGGGAACATCCCTAGCACAAGCAGCACCGTTAACGACAACTTGCGTCCTTTGAAACGGAAGCGCGATAATGCGTACGCCGTCATGGTAACTAATAACGTGCCGAAAATCATGCTTAACGTCGTTATTTTTAACGTGTTCAAATACCATTTGCCGAACAAAATGCTTTTGGACGTGAACAGTTCCTTATAATGCGCAAGCGTAAATTGTTCCGGAATTAAAGTAGCGCTAAACAAGGACGTTCCGGGGCGGAAGGAAGACAGCAAAACCCATAAAGCAGGATAGATGCAGCAGATGGCCGCGATAATCAGAAAAACGTAACTGGCCGTCAGCCGCAATGTCGATTTCCCGGTCCGGTTTGATTTTTTCATCGGATCATATCCTCCTCTTTAAATGAACGTGACCTGCTGTAGCTCCAAATGGACAAGGAAGCGATAATTAGGAAAATAATAATGCCGACTGCGGACGCCATGTTGTATTTATTGTTGTTCAGCGTTAATTTAAACAACCAGGTAACCAACAAATCGGTGCTTCCCGCGTACTGGTAATTGCCGTTGACAGGATCGCCGTTCGTTAGCAGGAAGATCACGTTAAAGTTATTGATGTTTCCCGCGAACTGCATAATGAGAATAGGAACCGTCGTAAATAAAATATACGGCAGCGTAATCGATTTGAATTTCATCAACGGACTAGCCCCGTCGATTTCGGCCGCTTCGTACAAATCCTTCGGAATTGCCGTCAACACGCCTAGAATAAGCACCATGGAGACCGGTATGCCGACCCACATATTGACAATAATGACCGTCACTTTCGCCCAGAACGGGTCGGTAAGCCAAGGCAGCTTTTCCAAACCGAAATAGCCTAAATATTGATTGATCGGCCCGAATTGCCCGTTGAACATATTGCGCATGACCAGCAGCGAAATTAATTGGGGAATGGCGTAAGGAATAATGAAAATCGTCCGCCACAGCGTTTTGAAACGGATTCCCGCCTGTTGAATGACGATTGCCACGAACATGCCGCCGAAGTAAGTCGTTACCGTTGCGATTACCGCCCAAATGACCGTCCATTGCAGCACGCCGAAAAACGTCCTGCTCCACGATTTCAACTGCATCAGATTGATAAACGTATCGAATCCGACCCAACTGACCAGCTTCATGGGCGGGACATATTCGGGAGACGAATAGTTGGTAAAAGCCAGCAAAACCATAAAAATGATCGGCATAATCGTTAGGAACAAAATTCCGATCGCAGGTACGGTTAACAATACTTGCGGGAAGTTTTTATCCATCAGACTCGCTATATTTTTACGGAAAGAAGGGGCCTTCCCGCCTTTCTCGCGCAATTTTCCCATATCGTAAGCGTCTTTGACTGCATAAATGTAAAATGCGATAAAGATCAATAACGCCAAAACAGTGATCAATCCGCCGATCAGCAAATAAATGGAGTGGTCTCCAGCCACGTTGACGACTTTTTTGCCGACTCTTTCGAATTTGCTCGGCGTTTCTCCGAGCGTCGTAAGCCCCCATAGCGCATGCCCGAGATTGGCGATGAAATAATATAGTCCGAACGCATCGATACATAGGAACAGCAATCCTTTTATAAACTGTTTATTGTAGATTTGTCCCAAACCAGGCGCGAGCAATGATAACAAGGCTGCTTGCTTACGATGATTGCCCATTCTCATCCGGTCTCCTCTCTAATGGAATCACCCGTCGCCGGAGCGGCAGCGGGTGAGAGATCCATTATTCATACTTAAACTAGGTTAATTTGATGCGCCAATTGACTCATTGATTTGTTTCACTGCGTTATCGAGAGCTTCTTTCGGATCTTTTCCTTCGTTCCAAACGGTCGACATAGCGGCTTTAATCGGATCCCATACGCTTCCCATTTCCGGAATGCTTGGCATCGGCTGCGAATTTTTGAATTGCTCCAAGAAGCCTGCTACGATTTCATCGCCCGTCACGCTCGGGTCGGCCGCAGCTTCCTTATTGGCCGGCAACGCGCCCGTTAATTGGAAGTCAAGCAATTGCGCTTCTTTCGTGGAAGCGAAATGAGCGAACAATCTTGCCGCATTTGGATATTTCGAGTAAGAGTTAACATACCATGCTTTGATGCCCGAGAACGATACGGAAGGTTTTCCGTCAATCGAAGGGATGGGAGCGACTCCGAAATTAATGCCGGATGCGCGAATGTCGCCGATCGCCCAAGGGCCGTCAATATTCATCGCCAGCGTTCCGCCGGTAAATAATCCCTTTTTAATGTCGTACGTTACGTCACCGGATTTGACCGGCAGCACGTCTTTGCTTAACGAAGCGTACACTTTAGCGCCTTGCACGGCTCCTTCGTTGTTCAGACCGATGTCGGTTTTATCCGTTCCGTTGTTTCCGAACACATAACCGCCGGTTGTAGCCAAGAATGGATATGCGAAATAGAAGTTGTCAATTTCCCACATAAAGGCGTATTTATTGTTTTTGATATCGTTAAATGTTGCTGCGAATTCTTTAACCTCATCGTAAGATTTCGGAGGATTCGGCACTAAGTCTTTGTTGTAGAACATCGCATAGGTCTCAATGGAACGAGGATATCCGTACAAAATTCCGTCATAGGAAGCGCCTTGAACCGCAATTTCCGAGTTGGCGCTGCGCGCTTCTTCTTCAAAAACGTCATTAGGAAGAACAAGACCGGCTGCGACCGCTTTGCCCAAATTGTCGTGAGGGAAAAGTACAACGTCCGCACCGAGGCCGGCAGGCCCGTCATTTGTCAGCTTCGTCACTTGATCTCCTGCTCCGACCTCATCCATCTTCACAGGAATTCCGTATTTTTCTGTAAACTGTTTCGCAATTTCTTCCACGAAAGGTCGTTCTTCTTTACTTTCCCATACAAGCAAAGTCGCGCCCGGTTCAGGTTCAAGCCCTTCAATGTCTTCCCCGGCTTCGCTATCCCCGCCTGTTTCCGGTGCCGGCGCTTCCGTTTGCGTTCCCGAATTCACGGGCGGTTCCGCCGACTTTCCGCCGCCGCATGCAGCCAAGGTAAGCACCATTGTAAGAGTTAGAATAAGTACTAGCATTCTTTTCATTTTTCGAACCCCTCCTGAAAATTGTTGGTTTCCTTTGAAACGAATTCGTTTTCTAAGCTAACGATATTTCGCCTTCGAGCCTGTTCGGGAAGAGCAAGCATCTGAAGAAACGCAGCTTGTAAAGGCGACAGCGCTTTGTGCAAACGTTTGTACTAATATGCGGAAAGGCCAACTTTTTTAGCCGAAAGCATAAAGAAATTGACGCTGCAAACGCTATCTTTATGGTTTGATCATACATGATATCGATTGATGTGTAAAATCGTTTGCACAGATGGTTTTTACGGAAAAAACGTATAATTTCTTACCTTTCCTCCCGATTACGGCAAATATCAAATGAATTGAACGAATTTACATTGCTGTTTTCGCGATGATGTGCACTTGCTTTTCGTATTTACATTTCAGCGTATTTGCGCTAACATGGAGAAAACAGTTGGTTCAAACGGTTGCACTGTGGAGGGATAATATGTCTGTTACGATTAAAGATGTAGCCAAAAGAGCGGGGGTCTCGCCTTCAACCGTGTCTCGCGTTCTTTCGAATCATCCGAGAATCAGCAGAGAAACGGTTGCGAAGGTCAAACGCATCATGGAGGAAATGGGCTACCACTCCAATATTATGGCGAGAAGCCTTGTTTCCAATAAAACTTTTACGCTCGGGATGATTTTGCCTCGGCCGGCGGAGGAGTTGTTTCAAAACCACTTTTTTGCCGAAAATATTCGCGGTATCACGACTCAAGCCTCCCGGAACGGATATGACGTCCTGATGACGTCCGGCAGCAGCGAGAACGATGAAATCGAAGCGATTACGCGATTGGTAAAGGGGCGTAGAGTGGACGGCATTATTTTGTTGCAGTCGCGCAGGAACGATCCGATCGTGCAATTTTTGCAGGAACACAAGTTTCCATATGTCTTGATCGGAAAAAGCGAGGACGTTCCGGAAGCATATTGCGTCGACAACGACAACGTGCAAGCGGCATACGATGCGACTTCGCATTTGATTTCGCAGGGACACGAACGAATCGGTTTCGTCAGCGGGCCGCCTAATCTAACCGTTTCCTCGGATCGGCTTGCCGGGTACCGCCAAGCGATGGAACAGCATAAGCTCCCGATGAATCCGGAATGGATCGTGGAAGTGGAGTTTTTGCAGGAGAGCGGATACCGGGCCATGTCTTTTTTTATGAATCAACCGGAACGGCCGACGGCGTTGGTTGTCATTGACGACAGCGTCGCGTTCGGGGTGATGCGCGGATTGACGGAGCTTGGCTTTCGAGTTCCGGAAGATTTGGCGTTGATTAGTTTCAACAATATATACTTGTCGGAGCTTTCGAGCCCGCCGCTAAGCAGTGTCGATATCGGCATTTATCAGTTAGGGTATATGGCTTCGCAATTATTGATCCGTTTAATTCAGAACGAAGCGGTTCAGCCGAACCGAATGATCGTACCGCATCGTTTGGCGATCCGCGAATCGACATTACATCATATTTCGAAACGGAGTTGAACTTAGTGAACACTTACTTGGACAAAAAGCCTTACTTGATCGATGCGGTTATTGGAAATTCCCGTTTTCTCGCCTCTTTGACGAAGACGGGAAGGATGGTACGGTTATGGTGGCCGCATGTTGATATCGCTCAGCATGTCGAAACGATCCGCAGCGGAATTCGGTTGGACGGAGTGGGTGGCAAGACGAGTTGGTTCGACGGGGAGGAAGACGGCTGGAAGCATGCCGCCCGATACGTACCTCAAACGAATATATTTGCCGTTGCGGCAAATTCGGACAGATGCCCTATTTCGGTCGAGACTCATTATTATGTCGTACCCGGGCAGGATATCGTTGTTTTCGATTATCGATTCACAAATCGAGGGACGGAGCCGGTTCGTTTTTCGTTTGTTTTTTACAGCTCGTTAATGATCGGGGAAAACCCGTTCTATCATACAAGCCGCTTTGACGATGAGAACGATGCGATGGTTCACTTTCGGCATCAAGTTTTTTTTATGGCTTCGGGTGCAAACGTATGCACAAAATATCAAGCTTGCGATGCGTGGGATAATGCGCAGAACGGCGCTTTAAACGGGAATAACATCCAAATGGCCCCGGACGGAGCGATGGAATGGGAATTTGCCGAGCTTGCGCCGGGACAAACGGTGACGATGCCGGTTTATTTGACCGCCGGCAGCAGTTTGGCCGCCGCGGCCGCTGCGTTGCAGCATGCGAAGAGCCGTACGGCGGATCAATGGGCCGAGCAAACGGCAGCCTATTGGAAGCGATTTTTGCAATCGGCCAAGCCTTGTCCGCTTCCCGGAGTTGAAATAAACGATCTGTACGAACGCTCCTTGCTGGCGATGAAACTGATGGCCGATGAACAGAGCGGCAGCATTATTGCGGCGCCTGAATTCGACGAACATTTTTCGCGATGCGGGGGATATGCCTTTTGTTGGGGACGCGACGCCGCATTTATTACTACCGCGCTGGATAAGGCGGGATTGACGGATTTATCAACCCGTTTTTACGATTGGGCGTTAACGGCGCAGGACCCAGACGGCTCGTGGCAGCAGCGCCATTATCACGACGGCAGCCTTGCCCCGTCCTGGGGGCTGCAAATCGATGAAGGCGGCTCGATCCTATGGGGTATGTTCGAACATTATCGCGCATTGCCCGAACGGGAGCGGGATTCGTTTGCGCGCAAAGTATGGTCGGCGATCAAGGCGGGCGCGCAATTTTTGGCCGAATTTATCGATGAGGAAACGGGGTTGCCAAAGCCGAGCAACGATTTATGGGAAGAACGGGAAGCGGAACATACGTATTCCGCCGCCGCGGTATACGCCGGACTAAGGGCGGCTTCGCGTTTCGCCGAACTGATGGAAGAAGAGGAACTTGGCGCACAATGGCGCGCGTCGGCCGGGCGCATATCGGAGAGCATCGTCCGTTCATGTTGGAATGATGACAAGGGCATATTTTACCGGGGAGTAAAAAGGAAGATCTCGCGGGAACAATACGAAGAGGCTTTATCGCGGAATGTGCCGGTTTCGCTTGCGGAAGACGGCAAAGGATATCCGATTTGCCGTTTGCAATACGATGATGTAGTCGACGTCAGTCTTCTTGGCGTCTCCATGCCGTTTGCGGTGATTTCTCCGGACCATCCTTATGCCGTTCGAACGGCCGACACGATCGAACAAAGCTTAACCGTTTCCGGAGTCGGAGGAATTCGGCGCTATGAGGATGATGTATATATAGGAGGAAACCCGTGGATTTTAACCACGCTTTGGCTCGCCCAATACCGTGCCGTCAACGGTCAAACGGCGGAAGCGCGGGCTTTGCTTCAATGGGCTATCGACCACCGCACGGAGATGGGGTTGCTTCCCGAGCAAGTCGATCGCGAGACGGGGGAGACGGCTTGGGTCGTTCCGCTTACCTGGTCGCACGCGATGTTTATTTTGACAGTTCACTTACTGGCGGAACAAGAATGATGTCGGGATCGCCCACGCAATATTATTAGTTGTAACATTTTTTTAATTCGCAAGCTTTAATTCGCAAGCCGTACCCGCAGAATGCAATATGCTCCAGCGCATTGGTTCTGCGGTTTTTTTTGCCGATCATTTCGTAATTTCCAATTGTAAAAAATTGTGTGTTGAAATGCGGCGCGGATTTGTGATAAATTATTTCTTGTCGCTTCGGCGGCGCCAACGAAGTTCAGGCGAAGCTTGAACGGATGATGGTATCTATTCCGACCAACATTTTGGAAGGAAGTAGAAGTTGACTTTTATAGAACGATTTGATATGATGAAATTCCTGTTCGACGTGATTCGACGTTAACGAGTGCGAATGAAGTCGACGGGGTAAGTTCTTTGAAAACTGAACAAATGGATCGCGTTAATCAATAATTGAGAACGACAAGTTCTCGTCAGCAACGAAATTTTGAGCTATTCGGCTCTTTCATTTTGATTTTCTTATTCTTAAGAAAATCTTTCATGGAGAGTTTGATCCTGGCTCAGGACGAACGCTGGCGGCGTGCCTAATACATGCAAGTCGAGCGGAGTTCGTTTTGTAGCTTGCTACGAAGCGAAC
>NZ_CAKKLI010000041.1:0-48927 GCF_918697855.1 Paenibacillus sp. CECT 9249
GATACACCAAAAAGCTTTCGACCTATGATCTGCCCATATTAATTACCCCAAAAACGGATACAGTTTGCAACTCTATTTTCATTTATGGCGATGGTCGTCAGGCCATGGGGGATTTGTATGAAATTTCGAACATAACGGAAGGATTCAATGCATGCGCCGCTCGTTTAGTATGATATTTCGTCTCACCTTTGCAGGATCAGGGCCCAAATCGTGATTTGAGTATGAAATTTCGAACATAATCGACGGACTGAACTCATGCGCCGCTCGTTTAGTATGATATTTCGGCTATATTTTGTGATCCCAATCCTGAGTCATCATCCCAACCCGGTTTAAAATTAATGCAACGCCATTGCTCCTGAACAAGCGGGATTTCGACCAAAGGCGGACTGAACGGATACCTGCGAAGAGAAGCGATCCCGCCTCGCATCCGCGCAGCTTGCCAACCTTCGTCGGAAATGAAGTTGATCTCAAGCGGCCATTTTGAGCAACCGATAAATCTATTTACATACAAACAGTATGTATGTTAACATAGGATCAACAATCGAAAAGGAGAGATTTTCTATGAGAACAAACAGCTTTTATCCGGTCATTTTGACGGAAAAGGTCGCATTGAGCGCCGCGTTTTACAAAGAACATTTCGGCTTTGAGGCGGTATACGAAGCCGATTGGTACGTAAGCATGAAATTGGCGCAAGGCGAAATTCCTTACGAATTGGCTATTTTGGACGCGACGCATCATACCGTACCGGCCGCTTACCGTCAAAAAGCGCAAGGGTTGATTCTGAATTTTGAAGTGGAGGATGTCGATGCGGAATATCGCAGACTGATCGTGGATCGGCGTTTGCCGCTGCAGCTCGATCTTCGGGATGAAGAGTTCGGCCAACGGCATTTCATCACTTCGGACCCGAACGGCGTGTTGATCGATGTGATCAAGATCATCCCTCCGTCGGAATCGGAAAGCGCGCAATATATAGAAGCTGTCTGGTCAAACGACGAGGACGGCAATCAATGAGCAACGCGACAGCTTTGAAGCATTATTTCGGGGTCGAACCGCGGACTTCTAGGAAGGCGATTCCGAAATCAATTTGTCATTGCTGGAACCGCTAGCAGATGATCCGCCCTTCTATGTCTGAAAGTTGGCGGACAATTTGGAACTGTTGAAAAAATGACAGTAGAGTGGCAAGATAATTACAGAGTATGTAGCGGGAGAAAAATCCATTTATGAGAAGAAACCAGGAAGAAACGAATGAAACGATACGTAAACTGATCGAAGTGGGGAGGACGCATTTCACGGAACGCGGTTATGCGGATACGGCTCTGGAGGATATCGTCAATGAGGCCGAAATGACGCGCGGGGCGCTTTACCACCATTTCGGAAACAAGAAGGGATTGTTCCGCGTCGTATTCGAATCCGTGCAAAAGGAAATTGCCGAGCGGATCGAAACGGAAGCGGCCGCAAGCGAGGACCTGTGGCAACAGCTGCTGCTGGGCTGCCGCGCGTTCGTCGCCGCCGCTGTCGAGCCCCGAAATAAGCGGATATTGTTACTGGACGGTCCCGCCGTATTGGGATGGGAAATGTGGCGCATGACGGACGAGCAAAATTCGATGCGGCTGTTGCATGAACAATTGCAGTTTATGCAGCGGCAAGGATGCTTTAAACCGGTAACGATTGAAGCGATGACGCATTTTATTTCCGGCGCCCTGAACGAATCGGCGCTTTGGATCGCGCATCATCCGGAGCAACGGCACGCTTTGGACGACACGATGAAAGTGATCTCTTTGTTTATGGAAGGTTTTAAACGCTAGACGAAATTTAATAAGATATTATGGACCGCAAAAAGAAAATAACAGAGGTGGACTTTAAGTGACACAGCTTGCCGACGATACGAAACCGCTCCTGCCCTATCCGGTACTAACGACAAAGCTGCATATCCCCCGGACGATCGCCGATACGCTCGCCCGACCGAGGCTCATTAGCCGTCTGCGGCAAGCGCGCAATGCAGCCCTTATTTATATTTCCGCTCCGGCCGGATTCGGCAAGTCGACCTTGCTTGCCGAATTGGCGGGCACCTTGGACGCCCGGCCGGGTTGGGTTTCGCTTGATCAAGGCGATAACGACTTGACGATGTTTTGGCTCTATATGATCGCGGCGATCGATACGATAAGCCCCGGCTTCATGGCAAGAACGAATGCCGTTCTTACCTTGCTGGAACCGTCCAAGCCGGAACCCGGCATTGCCATGCTGCTCAACGAATTGCAGCGTTTGGAAGGGCCGATTGTCCTCTTTTTGGACGACTTTCACGTCGTTACCGATTCGAATGTCGTCTTGTCGTTTTCCTATTTTATCGAGCATTTGCCCCGGCATGTCCAACTTGTGCTGGCAGGCAGAACGGAGCCTCCGTTTCCCGCAGCCAAGCTTCATAGCCGGGATATGATGGTTCGTTTGGATGCGCGCGATTTGCGTTTCACCGAGACGGAGGGAGCCGATTTCTATCGGCATTGCATGAAGCTCGAATTGTCCGCCCAAGATGCGGAGGAATTGGTTAAGCGGACGGAAGGCTGGGTTACGGCAATGAAATTGGCGGCGATGTCTGTGCGCGATTCGCATGATCCGGCAGCGTTGATTCGCAATTTTAGCGGCGATTATCATGTTTTGGAGCAATATTTGCTGGAAGAAGTATTTCATGGGATGGACGAACGGCTGCAATTTTTTATTATGGAATGTTCCGTCTTGCAACGAATGAACGCCGCCTTATGCAAGGCGGTAACCGGATGCCGGGACAGCCAGTCGATACTGGATGATTTAGAGCATATGCAGCTGTTTGTCATACCGCTTGACGAACGAAAGATTTGGTACCGCTTCCATCATTTGTTTTCCGAATTCGCATTTCGCCGCTTGCAGAGAGCGGATCCGGAACGGCTGCCGGCATTGTACGCGGCGGCGGGAGCGTGGTGCGAAGACGAAGGCTTGCACGAGGAGGCGCTGGATTATTATTTATCCGGCAAGCACTATAACCGCGCCGTTCGATTGCTCGAGGAAATGACCGCCACAATGATCCGAATGAATTGGACTTCCTTGTATATGAGACTGTCCGAAGTGCCGGAATCTTTGCTTTTGCAATCTCCGTCCCTTTATTTTTCCAAAGCGCTTACTTTGCTGTTCGGCGACCGTAAATATTCGTTGGTGGAAAGAATGCTGCTCCGGGCGGAAGAGAGGTTTGAAGCTTCCGGCGGGGAGTGGACGGAGGAGGAGAAGAACGACTTTCTGGGAAGCCTTTATTTTGTACGGGCGTTTTACGCATCGCAAGCTTTGGACGATATGAATCTTGTCATTCATAATATGAAGCAGTCCAGACTCTATAAGCCAACGGGGACGAAATTGGTATTCGCCCAGTCGGTCGTCCGCGCGAAGCATTCGATCGTCAAGGAGCATGCCAGCAGCCATGAAGGCTACCCAAGCATGGATATCGTCATTCCGTTTTTGAATCAGTTGATCGAAACGGTAGAAGATTTTGGACTGGCCGGATCGGCGCTCGTATCCGTCAGCGAGCACATGTATGAGCTTAACGAGTTGGAGGCGTCCGAATCGTATGCCCGGCGGGCGATCGAATCCACCGATTTCAACAACCCGCTCGCATCGGAAGCATTGGTTCCCGCTTGGCTTCTGTTGTCCCGGATTCGCAAAGCGCAAGGTCTGCGCAGCGAGGCGGAGGACATGCTGCGGGAGGCGAAGACGAGTGTCATTCGTTTAGGCATCCCGTCCGCCCTGATCTATTGCGACGCGGAATTGGCCCGGCTCGCTCTGGACGCCGGCGACTTGGAGCCGGCGGAAACGTGGATCGGCCTGTACCGGATTTCGGCCGCCGACAGCTTCACGGCGCAGCAATTATACGAGTATCAGTTTCTAGCGCGGATTCTGCTGGCTCAAGATCGCCTGGCGGAGGCGCGGGAACTTGCGGAACGATTGCTTGCCGTCGCGGTGCAGGCCGGACGGAACTATCATCGGGATGAAATTCACGTACTGCAATCGCTTATCTTGTCTAAGATGGGAGAGACCGAGGCGGCTTTAAACATCGTGAAACGTACGCTGCATATTACAGGGACGGATTTCGTCCGCCTATATGTCGACGAAGGACGGCCGATGGCCGAGATGCTGGCGATGCTTAACGAATCCCTCTCGCTGCCGCGCGATGCCGAATCGCCGCCGGCGACCAATATTCGCCGCTTGCTCGCATGCTTGGGGAACGCGGGGGGCAAGGAAGATTCGCCGAGCCCGTTCGCCCTGCTTCTTACCAAGAAGGAACAGGAAGTATTCCGGTTGATCGTGCAAGGATTAACGAATAAGGAGATCGCGGAAAAGCTCGGAATCGGCTACGGGACGGTCAGATCGCATATTAACCGTATTTACGGCAAGCTTCAAGTCGAAAGCCGGGACGAAGCGATACGCAAAGGTTACGGCATGGGGTTGTAAACCGTCATGATGGTTGCTTACGTTGTAAAAAATACAACATTTGAGGAGGGGCTAGGCGGTTTTGAGCCTTTATGTTGCACATTATGCAACATAATCGTAGATGAAAGGACAGAATGCGCTGTTATACCCGGAGAATGTTGTACATTGTACAACAAAGTTATCTTTGCAGACGAATAAGATAGCGAAATGTTGTATTTTTTACATCATGGATTTCAACCATAGCAACAGTAACAGGAGATCCCCTCTGTCAATGCAAAGGGGATCTTGTTGTTTGCGCTGCTGCCTCATTCCCGTCTTTTTGTAGTCACGTTAATCTGTTCGGAAATTTCCGATTCGAAATCGTTGCGAAGCGCAATGACCGTATAATCATACGGTGTATTGGGAGCAAGTTCCGGATCGGTATAGGACGTTCCTCCCACACGGAATTCCTTGTTGTCAAATCCGTTCCTGTACACGATATATTCCGTCGCTCCGTCTACGGCATCTCAAGACAGCGTCACGCTTCGATCCGAAACGCCGGTAGCTGCAAGGCCGCCCGGCCGAGGAACGATTTCCGCCGCGGCACAAAGCTTGCATATGCTGGAGCGAGCGCTGGCGTTGGCAGAGCCTGAAGGTTATATCCGGTCGTTCGTCGATGAGGGCAAGCCGCTTCGCAAATTGCTCGCCTCCTATTTGAAATCCCGCCAAAGCAATCATCGCCGCGGCAACCGCAACGTCTCGTTGAGTTATGTAAAAAGGTTGCTTCGTTCGATTTACAACAGCCGGCTGCTAACCGAACTTGCGGAAATGAAGGAACACCATTTCGATTCGCTTACCGCGCAAGAGACGAACGTGTTACAACTTATCCATGCGGGACTTACGAATCAGGAGATTGCCTCCCGGCTGCAAGTATCCTTATCAACCGTCAAGACGCATATTAACAATTTATACAGGAAACTGCATGTCGACAATCGGATCTTGGCCGTCCAGCGCGCCAAGCAGTTGGAACTGCTTTAAATTCGGATGCCGATGGCATATAATTTTGATGTAAGCCCAATCGTCGGTGAACGGAGGGAAATTCGGTTATGGAAAACTATGCGCATCTCGTCGCCAAGCAAAGGGAGTTTTTTCAAACCCATCAAACGAAAGCGTTGTCTTACCGCCTTGAAGCGTTGAAAAAACTGCAGGCGGGCGTCAACCAATACGAGAGAGAGATTATGAACGCGTTGAAATCCGATTTGAACAAATCGCCGTTCGAATCGTATTCAACGGAAATCGGCATCGTCTTGCATGAAATTCGCCATGCGATCAAACATGCCGCCTCTTGGGCGAAGCCGAAGCGGGTGAAGACGCCGCTCACGCATTTCGGCTCGACGAGCAAGATGTACCCCGAGCCGTACGGCGTCGCCCTGCTGATCTCGCCATGGAACTATCCGTTTCAATTGCTGATTGCGCCCTTAATCGCCGCGATCTCTGCAGGGAATTGCGCCGTCTTGAAGCCTTCGGAATGGTCCCCAGCCACGTCCGGCATCATCGCCGACATCGTCCGGGAGATTTATCCGCCCGAATATATAAGCGTAGTCCAAGGCGGAGTCGAGACGAGTCAGGCGCTGTTGCGGGAGAAGTTCGACTATATCTTCTTTACGGGCAGCGTGACGATCGGCCGGGCCGTCATGCAGGAAGCGGCCAAACATTTGACGCCGGTTACGTTGGAGCTTGGAGGCAAAAGCCCGTGCATCGTCCATCGGGACGCCGATTTGAAGCTGGCGGCCAAACGAATCGCATGGGGCAAGCTGATCAATGCCGGGCAAACCTGTGTAGCGCCGGATTATCTTTACGTTCATCAAGAGGCGAAGGAGCCGTTCCTTGCGCGGTTGCAAGAAGCGATCGCGGAAATGTTCGGCGCCGATCCGTTGCAAGCGGAGCATTATGTCCGCATCGTCAACGCCAAACATTTCGACAGGCTCGTTTCTTTGATCGATCCGGCCAAAGTCCGGTTCGGAGGCGGGATAGATCGGGCGAAACTGGCGATCGAACCGACATTGTTGGATAGGGTCGCTTGGGACGACCCGGTCATGCAAGACGAAATATTCGGCCCGATCTTGCCGGTGCTCGAATACGACGATTTATCCGATATCATTCCTACGATCAATGCGCGCCCAAAGCCGCTGGCTCTTTATATATTCTCCGAATCGAAGCAAGTGCAGAAACGAATCTTGCGGGAAGTGTCCTTTGGGGGCGGATGCGTCAACGACACGGTTATGCATGTCGGCTCCCCGTATTTGCCGTTCGGAGGCGTCGGGGAGAGCGGAATCGGCGCTTATCACGGCAAAGCCGGATTCAACGCGTTCACCCACTATAAAAGCATCGTTCGATATACGACGAAATTCGATGTCCCCTTTCGCTATCCTCATGTGACAAACGGGCTTAAAAAGATCAAAATGTTTCTAAAGTAACATTCCGTCGCCGAATTCGCCGCCTTCAGGAAAAATTCATAAGGGGGAAATCGAGGATATACCTAAATCAACGCACGGGAGCGATGCCGTTTGACCAAAAACATATTAATCGTCGACGATGAAGCGGAAATTCGGGATGTTGTCCATATCTATTTGCGTAACGAGGGCTACCGCGTGCTGGAAGCGGAAGACGGGATTCAAGCGCTGGAACTGCTCAGGCGGGAAAAGATCGACTTGATGATCTTGGATATTATGATGCCGCGTATGGACGGAATACAAGCTTGCCTGAAAATAAGAGAGGAATCGAACATCCCGATTATTATGCTGTCGGCCAAAGGCGAAGACTTGGATAAAATTATGGGGCTATCGACGGGGGCCGACGATTATGTCACGAAACCGTTCAACCCGCTGGAGCTGGCCGCCAGAGTGAAAGCCCAGTTTCGAAGGCAGCATTTCAACTCGGAGATGGAAAGCGACGCTTCCGTTATACGCATCGGCGACTTGACGATCGACCGAAGCCGTCATTTCGTCGCCGCGGGCGGCAAGGAAGTGTCGTTGACGCCGACCGAATTTGCCATCCTGGAGCTATTGGCGTCGCATCGGGGCCATGTTTTCAATACGGATAAAATTTATCGGAGCGTATGGAAAGACCCATCGATTTATTATTCGGAAAATACGGTCATGGCGCACATTAGAAATATCCGCGAGAAGATCGAAGCGAATCCGAAAGAACCTCAATATATTAAAACGGTGTGGGGAGTGGGATATAAAATTGAAAAATAATATATTCCATTGGATCGGCGCGAGAAGAAGCTTGCGCGGGCAAATTTTATGGTCGATTGCGTTTAGCTTTACGCTCGCTTTGCTGCTGATGGCCGTCGTCGCCAGTATCCTGAATCAAACCCCGATTGCCGCTCGGCTCTTTTTTGTGCCTCTGATCGTCTTTGTCGCTTCCTTTCTGTTCTTTTTTATGTTATTCACCCGCAAGATCGTTGCCTATACGCGGCTCTTGGCGGACGGCCTCATGCTGATCGCGGAAGGCGATCTGCGTTATCGGGTTCCTATATCGAGGCAAGACGAGCTTGGTAATATGGCGCAATGCATTAATCATATGGCGGCGCAAATCGAGCGGCATATGGAGCGGGAAAGGCAGGCGGAGCGGTCCAAGCTCGAGTTGATTACGGGATTGTCACATGACTTGCGAACGCCGCTGACGAGCGTGATCGGCTATTTGAATCTGATTCAAAACGAAACGTTTCAAAATCGAGAGGAGTACAACCGCTTCGTCGACAACGCGGTTCAGAAAACGCAGCAGTTGAAACATCTGATCGACGATTTGTTCGAATATACCCGGTTGAACAACAGGGATGTCGGGTTGTCGATGCGGGAAGTCGATTTGAAACATTTGCTGAAGCAAATGTTGTACGAATTCGAGCCGATTGCCGAGGAACAAGGGCTAACCGTCGCGACGGTTTGGGATGCCGACGACATCGCGGTAGTCATGGATCCGGAGAAGATGGCGAGGGCCGTCGATAACTTGTTGATGAATGCTTTGAAGTTCTCGACCAAACCGGGAGAGGTGAAGGTACGGCTTCGCGCCGAACGGGGACGGGCTTTGCTGGCGATCGAGAATGCCGGTGCGCCGATCGATAAGGAAGCGGAGGCCAGGCTGTTCGATCGCTTCTATAAAGGCGAACCGTCGCGGAAAGACAATCGTTCTCCTTCCGGTTCAGGGTTGGGCCTTTCGATCGCCAAACAGATTGTGGAACTGCATCACGGTCGCATCTGGCTCGAACATCGAGACGGGAGCTATACATTCTATATTGAATTGCCTTTGGCCGCCTAACGGTCGGACGTTAACGGAATCGGCCGCATTCGAGTGTTTAATAATTTTTATATTGACAAATAAAAATTTTTGCGGTATAATATAAAATTTTACCATTTACTTTCTGCGGAAACTCCAGTAGTATATTGTTCTGTAAAAAAACGATGCGACTAAGGGAGGATGATCGTATGAAAGTAGCCGATGGATTGGTTATGCTGGAAATTGCGGCGATCGTGATGGGAAAAGAAGATGTTATTCATCCTGCGTTCCTATGGGACGATCGTTCGGCCGTTCTGGTCGATACCGGTTACCCGGGTCAATGGCCGCTTATTCGCGATGCGATTCTAAAAGCGAACGTTCCGTTGGAGAAGCTCAGCCATATTATTGTGACGCATCAAGATTTGGATCATATCGGTTCGCTTCCCGTCATCCTGCAAGATGCGAAGCAACGGATCGAAGTATTGGCCTCTTCGGCGGAAAAGCCGTTCATCGAAGGCGAGCGGAAACTGCTCAAAATATCCGAGGAGGCGATCGAGAAAGCCGTCGCGGCGTTGCCGGCCTCGGTGCCGGAGCAAATGCGCAGCGCATTTCGGGCGGTGCTGACGAATCCGCCGAAAGCCGGCGTCGATCGCGCGATCGGCGACGGGGAACATTTGCCGTTTTGCGGCGGCATCGCCGTCATCGGCACGCCCGGCCATACGCCGGGGCATACGAGCCTGTATCATATGCGAAGCAAGACGTTGATCGCCGCGGACGCGTTGACCGTAGAGAACGGACAATTGCTCGGGCCCAACCCGGCTACCACGCTTGATATGGAAGAGGCGCTCGAATCGCTGCGCAGACTAGCCCGCTTCGAGATCGAGAACGTCATCTGTTATCACGGGGGGCTGTACCGGGGCGATGCCAACCGGCGCATTGCGGAGTTGGCTCTGTAATTGCGGGTTGCAATACGGAAGGAGCGGCCGATCGATTCGGCCGCTCCTTCAAGTTGATTATTGTTCTGCTATGAGTCAATTTCATCATTCGCCACCGTTGATGCAACTGGCTTTATTGCGCATATCGGAGGGGACCTCCCTATTTCGAAGGCGATCCGCGCGGACCTGCGCTTTTTGTTGGGCGCCAACGAAACGAATAATCCTTACTCGGCTCAAAATGACGACGTTCCAATCCTGACGAAAGCAGGTACCGTTATTCCTCGGGAATGGGCTGCTTTACCGCCTTTTTCCCCTCATTAACGTGTTTCAGTTTCGTTGCGCCGGCGACAAGGTGTTTTAGCAGGCATTAGCGTGTTAACGTTTCGTTAGCTCTCCCGATGGGCCGTCAGCCGCGCAGCTATTATAAAATTGACTCCTATAGTACTTTTTTCAACTTTGTAATATAATTGGCGCGGATGAACAGGAAGTAAACGACTTGAATGAGCGCGAAAGATCCGAGCACGATCGCCGATTCCAGCATCAAGTTCGCGCCGAACGTATTTTGCAGCGTGTTCAGTGCGACCGCTCCGTGGACGACGGCCACGATAATCGGCACGAAGAACAATAACCCGATTTGCGTCGATACGATCTTCGACAGCTCGGCTTCCGTCAACCCCAGCTTGCTGATGGCGCGGTACTGGATCCGGTCGCTGTCCAAATCCGCATAGAGGCGGAAGTACAAGAAGCTCCCGGCAGCGACGAAGAAAACGGCGCCGATGAATAGTCCGGCCAGGAAAATTTGTCCGAACGTTTGATTGGTATCGTTCAAATTATACGCCCGCGCGGAGAAACTGTAATGTTCGCCGCCACCCCCCAATTCTTGTTGCAGCTGCTTCGAGACAGATAGCGTTTGCCGCCATTCCCCTATATCGTAGATATATGAAGTGGAGTCTTGCTCCGAATCCGGCAATGCCCCGAATACTTCCGCAGAAACGACGGCGGTTTCCGCATAATCGATTTGCAGCAGCGACGGCGGTTTCACCTCGCGTTTGGCCACGGCGAGCGAGCGGCCTTCCTTGACCGAAATTTGTTGTACTTGCTCGGCGGCCGCATTTCCGAATCCCATATCGTCGGGATAGAACAGGAACGCTTCCCCGCTGCCCACCGAAATGTTCTCCTTCGTCAATCGCTTGTAATCGTCCGCCGATATGAAGCTGTACCGCTTCTTCGTGGCGGTATCGATGACGGCCTTTTTCTTCACAACGATCGGCTCGTATTCGAATCCGGCATCCGCAAGGGCTTGCTCGATCCGCGCGGTATGCCGTTCTTGCTGCTCGTTCCCGGCATAGGATTCGTATTTCATCGGCGCGGTCGATCCGATAATCGTTCCGGTAAACATCGACTTCATTCCGACTAGGGTGCCGATCGCGCAGAAAGCGACGGTCGAGATGATGGCGACCAGGAAGAACATGCGGGCATTGTCTTTCATCCGGTAAGCCAGATCCGACAAGGTGATCATATTCGTTTTGCTGCGGTATAACGATTGTTTCTTTTTCAGCTTATGGATCATATAGACGCTTAATTGCGTGAACAGGAGGTAGGTTCCTGCGCTGACGAGCGCGACGACGGGCAGCAGCGCCAGCAGAACGAGTATTCCTTTCACTATGAATGCGATGGCGTATCCGATCGCTATGAGCACAGCCGCCAGAATGGCAAGTCCGGTGGAAGCCTTCGGCTCAGGCTTCGGTTTCGCCGATCCTTTCAGCAGATCGATCAGCGAACTGCTGCGCAATATGATGGCCGTAAACATCGAAATGAAAATGAACAGCAGCGCAAACGCCGCGAATGTAAGCCAAGCGGCTTTGAGCGGCCAATAGAACGCCAGCGGCTCCTCCAACGACAGGATGGAAGACCCGAGCATCAGCATGCCTTTCGACAACAGCAGCCCGACGGCGATGCCCGATACGGTTGCGGCCAGCCCGATAATGACATTTTCCAGAAAGACGAGCTTCCGTAATTGATAATCGGACATCCCTTGCATGATTACAATGCCGAATTCCTTCTTGCGCGATTTCAGAAAGACGCTCATCGAATACAAAATAAAGAAAAACGTAAATACGTAAATGATATATTGCGAAGCGTCCATGCCCGCTTGTGCGCCTCTTCCGTAACTGCCCGTACCGTCGAACGAAAGATACGGATGGAACGCGAGCATCGTATAGACGAAGAAAATCATGACCGAGAAGGCGCAGCTGAAGAAATAACCGGCGTACAGCCGTTTATTGCGAAAGACGTTTCTAAATGCGAATTGACGAAAATTCATCTTCCGTGCCCCCAATCGAAGACAATACGCCCATAATTTCCTGGAAAAACATTTGACGGCTGTCCGTCCGGCGCAGCTCCCGATACAACGAGCCGTCCTTGATGAATATGACGCGGTCGCAGTAACTGGCCGCTTGGGAATCATGCGTTACCATCATCATCGTCGCGCCGTCATCCTTATTCAATTTCTCCAACGTCTCCAGCACGTCCTTCGCCGCCTTCGAATCGAGGTTCCCGGTCGGCTCGTCCGCGAGAATCAGCTTCGGATCGTGAATAATGGCTCTGGCAATCGCCGTGCGCTGGCATTGCCCTCCCGATATTTCATACGTCCGTTTGTTCAAAATATCCGCGATCCCGAGCTTGTCCGCGATCCGGTTGACCCGTTCGTCCTGTTCCCGAACGCTGACGTTCTCGAGCGTAAGCGGGAAAACGATATTCTCCTTCACCGTCAGCGTCTGCAGCAGGTTGAAATCTTGAAACACGAAACCGAGCTCCCTGCGGCGAAACAGCGCCAATTGCCGTTTGTTCAATTGGTGCGTATTCTTCCCGTCGATCATGACTTCGCCGGAGGACGGCTTGTCGATCGTGGAGACGACATGGAGCAGCGTCGTCTTTCCGCTTCCGGAAGGTCCCATGACGCCGACGAACTCTCCTTTTTGCACCGTTAAATTCAAATTCGATAGCGCTTGATAAGCTACTTTGCCTTCATATACTTTGGATACGTTTCTAACGTCCAGCATGGCGATTCGCACACTCCTTCATCATATAACTTCTATGCTATTAACTATAGTCGCTTCGATGAAAAGCAGCCATTGATCTTCCTTACGGAACCTTTCATTTTTGTCATGTTGCTGTGTGCTATAATGGATGGAAAAGGAGGAGATGAATATGATGGAAAGGCCGCTGGAAGGGGAGTACGGCGCGCATTTCGAGCCTTATGTTCGAATCGTGCCGGATGGCAACATTATCGAGTTGTTGGCCGCGCAAGCGGGGGAGACGGAAAGCTTGATCGCCTCTCTCTCGGCAACGCAAGCGGAACACCGGTATGCGCCGGGGAAATGGAGTGTGAAAGAGATGATCGGTCATATGACCGATACGGAGCGCATTATGGCCTACCGGCTGCTTCGGATTGCAAGAGGGGACCGGACGCCGCTTGCGGGTTTCGACGAGAATGAATATGTGAAGGGCGCGTCTTTCTCGTTGCGAAGTCCGGCCGAATTATCGGAAGATTATGCGGCGGTTCGCCGTTCGACGTTAACTTTGCTTCGCGGATTGACCGAGGAGGCGTGGCTGCGAACCGGAGTTGCCAACAATAGCGAGCTTACCGTCAGAGCCCTCGCTTACATTATTGCCGGGCATGAGCTTCATCATTTGAATATATTGAGAGAACGGTATTTGGCTTAGTTGGTCCAAAGCGGCGAATTGCGGAGTACATTGCGGTAGCAAATGAATAAAGTTAGGGCTGCCTGCAAGTCGTCTGATCGACTCGCGGCAGCCCTTACGAATTTAATCGGAATGCAATGTTTCCATATATTGCGTCAATTGACGCCGGACTTCCTCCGTCGTCGCCTCTTGCAGCAAACGGTCGGCCAACGCTCGGCATTCGCCGCTGTCGAGCCGCGAGAGCGTCCGCTTGATCTTGACGATCGAGCCTGCGTCCATGCTCCATTCGTCGAGTCCGAGTCCGAGCAGGAGCGGGGCGGCGAGCGGGTCGCCGGCCATGCCGCCGCACATGCCGGCCCATTTGCCTTCGCGATGGGCGGCTTCGATGACACGCCGGATCAACTGAAGAACGGCGGGGTGGAAATAATCGTATAGATACGCGACCTTCTCGTTCATCCGGTCGACCGCGAGCGTATATTGAACGAGGTCGTTCGTACCGATGCTGAAAAAGTCGACCTCTTTGGCGAACGCGTCGGCCAGAAGGGCGGCCGAAGGAATTTCAATCATGATGCCGAGCTCGACGGAGTCGGATACCGGTATATTCTCCTGCGCCAATTGCGCTCTTGCCTCGTCGTAAACGGCTTTCGCCTGCCGCCATTCCTCCAGGCTCGAAATCATCGGAAACATAATTTTGACGTTGCCGTAGCGGCTGGAGCGCAGAATGGCCCGCAGTTGGGCGAGCAGCAGCTCCCGGCGGTCGAGTCCGATTCTTATGGCGCGATAGCCGAGGAAAGGATTCGCTTCCTTCGGCAAAGCCAAGTAAGGAAGCTCTTTGTCCCCGCCGATATCGAGCGTCCGAACGACGACCGGACGGCCTTCCATACGCTCGGCGACTTCCCGGTAGGCGGCGAATTGTTCGTCTTCGTCCGGCATCCGGTTGGCGTTCATATACAGAAACTCGGTCCGGTACAATCCGACGCCGTCGGCATGATGCTCCGCCGCGGCCGCGGCTTCTTGCGGCGTGCCGATATTGGCGGCCGTCTCGATGCGGACGCCATCCTTCGTCTTGGCGGGCAACAGACGGAATTGCTCCAGCGACTTCTGTTCCTCCTGCTCGCTTTGCATGCGCCGGCGGTATTCCTCAATCGTTTCCGGTTCTGGGGCGCGAATGCAGAGGCCTTGGCTGCCGTCGACGATCAGAAGTTCGCCGCCCGCAATATCGCTCACTTCGTCTCCCGCGCCGACTACGGCTGCAATGCCGAGCGACCGGGCCAGAATGGACGTATGCGACGTCTTGCCCCCGAGGCGGGTGACGAGCGCCTGTACGTAGCGCTTGTCGAGTTGGACCGTATCGGACGGCGCCAAATCGTCGGCAATGACGATTGCTTCTTCGCGCAAATCGGCAAGGCTGATCCGTTCCCGTCCTTCAAGACGCGTAAGCAGCCTTTTGCTTACATCCCGGATGTCGGCGGCCCGTTCCCGCATATATTCGTTGTCCATCTGCTCGAACCGTTCGGCGAAATGTTCCGAGACGGTGCGAACCGCATGTTCGGCACTGAAGTTTTGTTCCCGAACCTTCTTTTCAATTTGCGGATAGAAGGCCGGGTCGGACAGCATCCGCGCTTGACCGACGAGGATGCCGGCTTGCTTCTCGCCAAGCGTTTGCTTCGCTTGCTCCGCCAGCTTGGCCAAATCCGCTTCGCTGCGTTGTTTCGCTTCGCTAAGCCGCGCAAGCTCCGCTTCCGTCTCGCCGGGTTCGACGATTTCGCGGACGGCCCGCTCCGCCGCATCGGCGAATACGAACGCTTTGGCGATACGAATGCCGTCCGATACGCCGATGCCGTGAATATGCCGTTCCGCCATTAGTCTTCACCGAACTTGCTTTCGACGAGCTGCGCCAGGCTGTCCACCGCTTCCTGCTGATCCGGGCCTTCCGCTTCGATCGTAATCGACGACCCTTTGACCAGCCCGAGCGTCATTAATTCCAGCATGCTTTTGGCGTCCGCCGCGTCTCCGTTCTCGTTTTTGACTTGAATCTTGGACGCAAATTCATTGGCTTTATCAACGAAAAGTTGCGCAGGGCGGACATGAAATCCTTGTTCGTTCTGTATCGTAAGTTGTCTAGCCGTCATGGTTTATTTCCTCCTATCGGTAACACTGTCTCTGTTTGTTTGAGTTCAAAAAGGGGGCTTTTCGAACAATCTCTATAACTTGTCAGGAAAGAAGAGGGATTCTTTCCCGGTAACGTTCGATGAGCGCGTTGTTGTGGTCGTCGGCGCCGTCGATGTTGCCGCTCAGGAAGACGGGAGGGTGAAAGTCCCGTTCGATCATGATCTCGATCGCCTGGGCCAGGATGGCGTTCAGAATCGCCGCTCCGATCACCGTCGACGTCGGCGTGAACGGAACGGGCGAACCCGGATGGGTCAGCACCGCGTCTCCCTTGACCGCGTAATTGTTAATCGCCAAGTCGACGGAATTGTACAGATGCTTGCCGCTTGCGTGGCGGGAAGGCTGGCTTTGCGAATATTCCATCGACGTAATGCCGATCGTGAATGCGCCTTTTTGTTTGGCGATGAGGGCGGCGTCGATCGGAACCGGATTCCGCCCGGAAGTGGACAGTACGAACATGACCTCTCCAGGCCGAATATCCTGGCCGTTCATGAACTCTTCGGCCAGGCCGTTCTGCCGTTCCAGTTCCGAGGACCGGACTGCGCCTTCGTGCAGCATCAATTTCTCTACGAAGATCGGATGGATCGGCACCAATCCGCCTGCCCGATAAAATACTTCTTCCGTCAAGATATGGGAATGGCCGCATCCGAACAGATGCACGACGCCGCCGTTCATAATCGCTTCGGCCGTCTTCCCGGCCGCTTGGCGAATTGCGTCGGCCTCTCTGTTCTCGACTTGGTCAAGCATTTGTCTTAGATGTTGAAAATAGGTATGAAGCATTTCTATCACAGCTCCTTGCCGGTTGTTAGCCGCTTTTTGGCTTCGTTGACGATGGCGGCCATCGTCTTTAGTGACGCTTCGACGATATGCTCGCCCTTTTCTTTCGTGGCCAGCGTCGCGTCTCCGAGCACGGCCGTGGATGTGAACTCTTCCCACGGAGTCGGGGTGCAGTCGGCCTCGATCCCGATATTCGGCGGATCGCTGATCGCTTTGGACATATCTACGTATTCTTCGGCCAAATAGAGCATGTAGGAAGTTTCAAGCTCGCATGCATGAAAGTATGAGGCGTGGGAAGAAGGCGTTTCCCTTACTTGTTCGATCGCTTGCTTCGAACCGGGATAGAAAAAATAGTATACTTTCAAATCCGGGCAATCCCGGTACAGCAAGCGGGCGGCCTCCTTAAGAGCGACCGCGTTGCCGAGATGGCCGTTCAGCATGACGAAGATGCGGAATCCTTGGCGGTCGAGGCTTTCCCCGATGTCGTACAACATTTGAATAAGCGCGTCGTTAGAGACGTTGATGCTGCCGGGGAAGTTCTGCAAGCTCCATACTTGTCCATAGGGAAGAGTAGGGAGGACGAAGCTGTCCGTCCGTTCCGCCAGCCGCCGGGCGAGCCGTTCGGCCAGAACGTTGTCCGTGCCGAGCGGGAGATGGGGGCCATGGGCCTCGACCGCCCCAATCGGCAAGATGGCGCATGCGGTCCGCTCGATTTTGCTTGCCACTTCGAAGGCGTTCTCGTCTTGATAGATCATTTGCCGCGCCTCCTTTACCGTTTAAAAGCGAAACAGTTCGCAGGATTCTTCACGAAAAATTTCTCTACAAGCTTCTGTCCGTCGAATCCCGCCCGGTTCGCCTCGTCGATAAAACGCGGAACCCATTTGGCGATAATATATTCCAATCCGAGGCCGTGTTCGTAATGCTTGTAATACGTTTTGCGAGCCGTGTCCCCGCTGATCAAGATTTGATCCTCGTATCCTTTCCGCACGAGCTCGAGAATGAGATGAATGCGTGTGCTTTCGGGAGCGTACTTGATTTTGGCGATTCCGTCGAAGGAAAGGTACGCGCCCGTCTTCGCGAGCTGTTCATGGTAATACGGATCCGGATTGCGGTCCATATGGCCGAGACTCAGGAAGCTTAAATCGATATTTTCGCTTCGCAGCAGCTCGATTTGTTCCAATGCCATCGTACCCACTTCGGTATGGGAGTGGATCGGCGCTTTCGTTTCGTGGTGAGCGCGGGCGACGGCACGCAGCGTTTTTTCCTCCAGCGGCGTAATCCGGTTGTATCCCGTGCCGAACTTGACTTGTCCCGCTTTAAACGGAGTGCCTTCCAAGCCTTCCTCGACTTCTCGGATGACGAATTCGGCAAGCTCGTTGACGCTTTTCGCCTCGATCCATTCATAATACGTTTTATAATTGCCGATCAACGGCTTGAGTTCGTCCTTCACTGCGGCGTCCCACAGAAAACTTTTGTTGAAACCGGCCGTGCCTACAATACGGACGCCGGTTTCTTTCATGATGTTATGGACCGCCGGCACATCGCGGCCGTAATCGATGGCCGTAGCGTCCACGATTGCCTGTCCGCCGTGCCGCTTGAAATCAAGCACGTCAAGTTTGGATTTCTCCGGATCGTCGAGCAGCATGTCGTCTTCGTTGCGCTCCGCCCAGTGGGCCGGCCGGCATACGATATGCTCGTGGGAATAAGTGAAACCCAACTGATCTTTCGAAATATCTGCGTCCAAAGTTCGAATAAAACTCATCCTGTTGTACCTCCAATTCGTTGATGTGAAATCATGCCGTACGATCGATTAGAACAGCAGTTGCGCCAGGAAGCGAATGATCGGTCCCAATATGAACATATCGGAGTCCGCGGCCCACATCGCCGTATCCGGCACAGTCGACGAGAGGAGGAAGCGAACCATGACGAACTGTCCCCAAGCGACGACCGTAGCCGTTATGAATCCCCCCATCAATGCGCCGCGCACCCCTCCGGTAGCGTTGCCGAATACGCCGGCGGTCGCCCCGTGGAAGAAGAGCACGATCATTGTCGGTACGAAAATGTAGGCCACCGTGTTGCCGAGTACGACGAGCCAAATCAACGCGCCGGCGAACGCTCCGATAAAGCCGAGGATGACCGCGTTCGGAGCATATGGATACGTGACGGGGGAGTCGAGAGCCGGTTTCGCGCCGGGAACGATTTTGGTCGCGATCCCGTTGAATGCCGGTACCAGTTCCCCGATGAACATCCGCACGCCCATCAGCACGATCGCGATGCCGCCGGCGAACGTCAAGGATTGAATGATGGAGTACACAATGAAGTTTTGATCTCCCGCCAGCGCGATCAATTGCTGGGCGCCGGGCGTCCCTTTCATGACGATGACGATCGAGCCCACCAGGAACAATACGCCCATGCTAAGCGCCGTAATGACGTTGGAGTCGCGGAGAAATTCAAGCCCTTTCGGCACTTTGATTTTTTCGGAATCGTTGTTTTTGTTGCCGAACCATTTGCCAAGCAACGCTGCGAGCAGTGCGACCGATGCGGAAGTATGACCGAGTGCGATATTGTCGTTCCCGGTAATTTTGCGCATAAACGGCTGCGTTAAAGCAGGCTGGAGCGTCCAGTACAATCCGAGGATGATGGCAAGGAATAGAACGAGTTTCCAAAGGGAAACGTCCCCGGCCGTATGAACGACGATTCCTGCAAAGATCGTGGCCGTCCAGAACATCATGTGGCCGGTCAAATAAATAAACTTGAATTTCGTAAAGCGGGCAAGCAGCACGTTGATGAGAAAGCCGACCAACATGGCGAGCGTAACGGCGCTGCCGAATTTGGCGTTAAACGCGTCTTGGCCGAGAAATTGCCCTAAAGACTCGGCCTCGAGCCCAAATACTTCTTTCCACATCGGTTCGAATACGTTCAGCGCATTGACGATGACGCCGGAGCCGGCCCCGATGATGAGAAATCCGATGACCGCCTTGAACGTTCCGCTAACAATCTGGCTGGTCGTCTTCTTTTGCAAAACCAATCCCGCTAAAACGATAAATCCGAGCAGGATTGCCGGCGTTCCGAAAATATTCGTGGCTATCCAAAAAATAACGTCCATTGGACACTCCTCCTACGTAGGCTTTTACAAAACTTCTTTCAATTTTTCTTTAATTTCGTTCAGGTCGAAATAATTGTTGACGATGACGATTTTGGCATCATGGCCTTGCAAGCTTTGCGCAAGCTCGCTGTTGGTTACGATATAGTCGGCCGACATGCTCGATGCGGTGGAAACGTCCGTATGCTCTACGTCTGCCTGGATTCCTTGCTCTTTTAACACGCTCTCCACATTCATTCGTAAAATGAGACTTGTACCTTGACCTAATCCGCATACGCATAAAATTTTCATATTTATTACCTCCATTTTTTGTTTGTCAGCTATTTTTCGTTATGGCAAATCGGGATGAGACGTTATTTCGCTTCCGCCTTGGCGAGCAACGCTTCGACTTCGTCGGCCGTTTGAGCTTGACGCATCGCGGTTACATTGGCCGGATCGTTCAACAATGTCGTCAATCGCCGCAACAAAGCGATATGATCCGAACTGCTCGACGAACCGAGCGCGAATACGAGCTCGACCGGATCGTTCGCAGGATGGCCGAATCGGACCGGCTGTTTGAGACGGGCGAATGAAACGGACGCTTCGCGCACTCCGTCTTCGGCCTTCGCGTGAGGCAAAGCGATATGGGGAGCGAGCACGAAATAGGGCCCTTTGTCCCGATAGGATTTCAGCATCGCTTCGATATAGCTCCGTTCGGCCGCGCCGCCGTCAACGAGAAGCTGTCCGGCCGCGCGAATGGCGTCTTCGGCGCTATTCGCCTCGATATCGAGCGCAATCAGGCTTTTTTCTAAAAAACGCATGGTAAAATCCTCCTTAGTGTGTCCTATGAAGTAGTGGAATATTGACGGATCATTCGAAAGATTTCCGACTCGTCGGCTGCATTCGCCAGTCGATCGCGGTTCTTGTCCTCCCTGAGCATGGCCGTCAATTGGGACAGCGCTTTGAGATGCGTTTCCCCGTCCGAGCTAGCCAAGACGAACAGCAGGCAAACGCGATGTTTCGGATCGCTGCCGAAAGCGACGCCCCGCCGGATGCAAAGCAGCGCCATGGAAACGCGGACGACGCCGTCCTCGGGCCTGGCATGCGCGATCGCGACGCCGGGCGCAACGACGATATAAGGGCCGCGTTCCTCGATTTTGCCGATCATGGCTTGGACATATGGGCGAATAATGCATCCCTCGTTCAGTAAAGGTTCGGCGGCGAGCCGGATTGCGGAGCGCCAATCTTCCGCTTTGTCGACCGCGGCGATCCGGGATAGGGGCAGCAAATCTTGCAACGCCGGTTTGCGGTCTTCCGGCGTTTGGGTGCGCGCTGCCGTTAAATAGCGTTGGATATCTTCGTGCAAATCGTTTTCATCGCCTATGGTCGCGTGTTTTTTGACGATGTCGACGATGGTCTGCGCCGATGGGCCGGGCATTGCGTTTCCGCCGTCCAGATAAGGATGTACTTGATTGAGCAAATGCGCTTTCTCCGTATCGCTCAAAATGGCGTTGACGATAAAGACGGGAGCGTTCGCGCCGGTTAACGGCACGGTAGAAAAAATAAAATCGACCGGTTTGTCGAACGCTTCATAGTCCCGCAAAGAAAGAATCGCTTCGATATCGACGGCAGGGAACAATTGCTCCAACTGAATTTTCAATATCCGCGAAGCGGACACGCCGTTTACGCATACGATTGCCGCCGATTTGCGCGGTGCCGGCTCGGTTTGTTCCCTGCGCAGCCAGCCGCCGAAATGCATGGACAAATAAGCGATCTCATGCTCGTCAATAGGCTTGTGGAGCAGTTCCTGGAGCGGGTGCACCGATTTTTTGGTCAATTCGAATATTTCCCGGTATTTGTCTTTCATCGTGTCCGTCAAAGGGTTTTCCTTGGCAAGGCCGTATTTGATCCGGTAATAAGCCGATTTCACATGAAGAAACAGCTGTTTCTCCAACGCTTCGCGTTGTTGGAAATAAACGCATCCGAGCCGCTCGAACGTATCGATCATTCGGCCGGTCGCCTTGCGCAGCCGCATCGTTTCGAGATCGTCCGATTCGTCTTCCATCTTATTGACTTTGGCAGCCAATAGATGAACGGTAATATAACAAGCCTCATCCTCCGGCAATTGGATCTCGAACAATTCGCCAAGCTTTTGCGAAATATCGAGCGCCGCTTTGAATTGCGGAGTCGCTTGCAAAGCTTCTCTCTCGTCCCGGTCCATCGAGACGGTTTTCCCTTGAATAATCCGGTTCGTGTAGAAAATTAACCGAACGGCCAACTCGACGATCGTCTCGTCTGTCAATTCCATGCCGATCGTTCTTTCGCCGGAAGCGATAATGTCGTAAACGGCGGACAATTGCTCTTCCCGGAAAGAGGGGATATGGGATTTATACAGATTGGCGTTGACCAACCCTTGGACTTGCGAGACGAAGTCTTTCCAACTGATATGGGACAGCAGTTCGGACAGAAAATGGGAGAGGGCCGTTCGTTGATCTTTCTCGTTTCCCTGCACCGTATATCCTTGCTTGCGCTGAAACTTGACATGCAGTCCGAATCCGGCCAACTCTTCCCGCAGCGCTTTGAGCTCGGAATGAGCGGTCCCCCGGCTGACTTGCAGCAGTTGTTCCATATCGTGGAGGAACATCGGTTTCGCCCGGCTAATAAGATGCAAGCCTAGCCAAGCTTTCCGTTCGTTGCGCGACAAGTAATAATGATTCGGCTGAATCTCTTTCGCTTTGCCGGGAAGCTGCTTGCGCGATTTTTCGGGAAGGAGAAACCCTGTCCCGCGGACGTATTCGACGGGAGGGAGACGATTGTCCCGCAGCCAGTCGTTAATTTTACTCATATCGTAATAGACGGTCCGTTTGGAAATATGAAAGGCATTCATCAATTCTTGCACCGGAACGTAATCCTCCGTCTCTTGCAACAACGCGAGCATCGAAGTGCTTCGTTCATCAAGAATATTCCTCCAACCCCTTCCAATAGGATTTACCTTTCCTGTAAGTCATTATACTTAACGGCATTTGGCTAAAGACAGTGCAATCATTGTACGTTCTAGTTTGCAAAATTATACGGTTTCGCATTCGGCGGGCGGAAACTTTTTTGGATTCGGACAAGATGCGGGAAGGAGGAGATCCGGTCGGTTCGCAGAATGTAATACTGTTCATTCTTTTTTAATGCTTGGAGGGATAGCAATTGAAGCTGGATCGGCTGTTGGCGATTACGATGGCATTGTTAAATCAGAGAAGAGTAACCGCTGCGGAACTCTCCGAGCGCTTTGAAGTATCGCTCCGAACGATATACAGGGATATGGAGGCGATCAATCAAGCGGGCATTCCCGTCGTATCGTTTCCCGGTTCGGACGGCGGTTACGAGATTATGGAGGGCTATCGGCTGGATAAACAATACTTGACGCTTGAAGATTTCGTATTCATCTGCACGGCGCTGCGGGGATTTCAATCGGCCACGGACAATCAAGACATTGCCGGCTTGCTGGAACGAATCGGATCGCTCGTCCCCGGCCGTTCCGTACAGGAGGAAAGCTCCAACCTCCATTTGAATTATGCGCCGACGCCGAACGAGAAGGAGAAGATCGGACCGCTCAACGCCGCGATTCGGGAATCGCGGCTCGCGGCATTCGAATATTGGGATGTTTACGGCTCGGAAACGAAACGAACGATCGAGCCGATGGGGCTATATTTGAAAGGTTATGCGTGGTATGTATGGGGTTATTGCCGGATCCGCTCCGATTTCCGGATATTCCGGCTGTCCCGTATCAGCCGGCTGCAAACGTTGCCGGACACGTTCGTTCGCCGCGCGATGACGTTGGAGCAATTGGAAACGAGACGGGATTCCGAGGAAAGACCCGTTCCGTTCCCGGCCGTCCTTCGTTTTCATCCGGCGGTGAAGACGAGAGTAAGGGACGAATTCGAAGCCGGACGAATCGAAGCGAAACCGGACGGCTTCATGCATGTAACGAATTCATATTATTCGAAGGGGCATGCGATTCGGCATATCCTCAGCTATAGCTCAAACGTCCAGGTGCTGTCCCCGCCGGAATTGATCGAAGAGTTGCGGCGGCATCTGGCGAAGATCGCGCAGCTCTATCCATAACAACGGCTGCGTTTTAGAAGCTTTTGAAAATATCAAAAAAGCAAATAGGCGAAGGAATGAGCTTGGTATCTCGATTTGGCCGAGGCGCGGTCTAGATACCAAGCTCAGAACGCTCGTCGATTCAGAAGCCTTGCTTGGCGGCATAATTGCCCCAATGGGGCCGTCTGCCGTCGATATCCGATATGCCGTATTCATCGGAAAGGCCCCAGCTTGTCAACACGGAGCCGGATTTCTCGAACAACCGCGAATCGGCGGCGAGGGCGGCAATGCCGCGCCCGATAAAGTACGGCGTTTCCGATTCGCTGAAATGCGGGTCTTTGGCGACGGCATCGCGCCAATTGGCCTCTGCCACGCCGAAATGGTCCAGCATCGCTTCGGAGCGGAGAAAGCCCGGCGTGACGGCCACCGCCGCAACTTGATGCGGGCGAAGCTCCGCGGCCATCGCCTCCGCGAGGTGGATCGCCGATACTTTGGCAAGGCTGTAATATAAATTGCCGCGATAACGGTAATCGGAGCCGTCCGTAATTTCAATGATGAGCCCTTCGCGCCGGGCAACCATGTACGGCGCTCCGTAATAGCTGGTAATCATGTGCGATTGGACGGCCGTTTTTTGCATGGACAATCCGCCCGCAAGCGAATGTTGCCAGAAAGGCGTATCCCATTCCGTGAGCGGATCTCCGCCCCAAATGTCGTTGACCAATATGTCAAGCCTTCCGTCTTGCTGTTCCGCAACTTGCCGGAAGAAAGCTTTCACCTCTTCTTCCGAAGTATGGTCCACCCGCATCGGTATGCCGATGCCGCCGCGCGCCGTCACCATTTCCGCCGTTTCCTCTATCGTTTCTTTGCGGCCCATGCTTGACGGATTGCCGCGCACGCTCCTTCCGGTACAGTAAACGGTGGCCCCTGCCTCGCCCAAACTAACGGCAATGCCGCGTCCGACTCCGCGTGTCGCCCCGGCTACCACCGCTATTTTTCCCTGTAACGGTTTCATCCATCGATCGCTCCTTCAACGTATGTTTTTGATTACATCTTCATTGTACCGATCATATATGACAACAATCGTCATATATGCAAACATTTCCGAACGGCCGGATTGCGGCATAGGTTCTTCATATTGGCAAGCGCCGGCTGTCGGTGGTATGATCATTTTGGATATGATGCTAAAAAGTTGAATAACAATGCACTTCATGGGGAGGAAGAAAATTGAAGAAAGCGATATTGTCTTACGCGCTCGTATTGTCGCTATGTTTTGCTTATGCGGGAACGGCTGCGGCAGAAGCGCCGGCCAAGTTCGAACCTGCCGCTTCGGCCGAAGCGGATATGCTGTATCCGATATGGAAGGACGGAAAATACGGCTTTATAAACGGGGAGGGCGAGACGATCATAGAACCGGTGTATGACGGGTACGGCCAAGAGCCGGGGAATCCTCCGTACGTCGTCGACAAGGCCGGGGGCAAACAAATCTACTATGATGCAAACGGCAGCCGCCTCTTCGATTGCCCGATCAATCGCTGCAGTTATTGGTCGGACGGCATGGTCTTATTCGGGGAGCAAATCGAGTTAGAGAACGGCAAGAATGCGGTAAGATACGGTTATTTGAACGAGAAAGGCGAACGCGTCATTCAACCGGTTTATCATGTCGCCTCGCATTTCAAGGAAGGTATGGCCCGGGTCAATATGGGCAAAGCGAGCGGCTATATCGACAAAACCGGCAAGCTCGTTATTCCATACCGATTCAGCAGCACCTCCGATTTCTCGGAAGGGTTGGCCGCCGTCAAATTGGCTGTGGACGGCTTGTACGGGTATATCGATAAGACGGGCAAGCTCGCCATTCCCGCCCGTTTCGCCGATGCGGCGCCGTTCTCCGACGGCGCGGCGCGCGTATACGTCAACGGCAAATACGGATATATCGACCGGGAAGGAAAATATATTCTCAAACCGCAATTCACTTCCGCCGGACCGTTCTCGGAAGGATTGGCCTTTGTGGAGCGGAACGGCAAATCGTTCTATATTAACAAAAAAGGCGAGAAGGTCATCGCGAGCGCGAACGTGCTTGCTGGTGGGACATTCGTCCACGGTTTAGCGCCGGCAAGCCCAGGGCAGAAATACGGATTCATCGATAAAACCGGCAAGTACGTCGTCAAGCCTTCGCTGGAATGGGCGGATTCGTTCCGCGGCAAACTGGCCAAAGTGTATGTAAGAACGAAGGAAACGAGACCAAGTTATGACGACTGGTATATCGAGGGATATATCAATACGCGCGGCAAGCTTGTATGGATGTCGGAATAGGTCTGTTGAACGAAATAGGGCGACTATTGGAATTTCCAATAGATCGCCCCTTTTTTTATTGTTGAAAACGACATTGATGTCGTTTATAATGGAATTGCGTATAAAAACGACATTAGTGTATATTTTGTAATTGTTAACGAAAGGAGTTGAGACCGGTGTCGCCGAAAGTAAGCGAAAAATATAAGCAGGAGAAGAAAACGGAATTGCTGCAAGCCGCGCTCAAAGTGTTTATCCGGAAAGGATATACGCATGCCTCGATGCAGGACATTATGGACGAAGCAGGCGTATCGCGCGGGGCGCTGTATGCCTATTTCGACAATATCGAGCATGTCTTTATGGAAGTGCTTCAATTTGAGGACCGGAGAGTGCTCCAATTTTTCGAACCGGACGAGCATTCTCCGTTATGGAATCAATTAACCGAGTGGGTAAGGAAGCAACAGCAGCTCATTGCATCGATTCATCACTCGCTTTTGCGCGCCAGGGCGGAATTTTTCCTGTCGTCGGCTTATTTGCTGAACAAGGAACATTTTCCTTATATTGCGCAGCGATATCGAAGCTTGGCGGAGGCCATCGGACGATTCGTCCGGTTGGGGGCGGAACGGGGCGAGTTTCAGCCGCGCATGCAGCCGGAATCGATCGCGCTGTATTTCATTTCTTGCATCGACGGATTAATGCTGGATACGTACCAATTAGGTCCGGAGCGCACCAAAGTAAGCGAGCAGCTCGAGGTTTTGGAGTTTTCTTTGAAGGAATTGCTGTGTCCGAACGCGGACGATAAATGATAGATAAGAAAGGGAGAGCGCAGTGTTGTTCGAAACGGATAGAATCAAGTTTAGAAAAATGACGGCGGAAGATGCGGAGCTATATCATTCTTGGAGAAACGATATGGAAGTGATGCAGACAACCAGTCCTTTGCTGGATATGCATACGCTTGAAACGACGAGAGATTTTGTCAATCATGTCATTCTCGGATCGGATTCGGCCAAAAGCTATATGATCGTGGACAAAGCGTCGGGCGCGCCGATCGGCGTGACGTCGCTCACCCATATCGATTATAAAAATCGGAATGCCGAATGCATTCTCGATATCGGAGCGAAAAGGCATTGGGGAAAAGGATACGGCACGGAGGCGCTGCGGCTGCTGCTGGACTACGCGTTTCTTGAAATGAATTTGCACCGCGTTTCCTTGTGCGTCTTTTCGTTTAATGAGAGGGCGGTCAAGTTATATGAGAAGATCGGATTCAAACAGGAAGGAATCACCAGGCAAAGCCTGTTTCGGAACGGAGGCTGGCATGATCTGATTCATATGGGCATTCTTCAGACGGAGTATGCCAGGCAATAGTGTTTGCCGAACACGGCCCCGACTATGAAACGAACGTACCTGATGGGCAGGCGCATCAGGTTTTTTTCTTTGATTGCAATATAAAAACCTGGGGGACCCAGGCTTTTCTACGAATGATTTTATTTATTTTTTCGTTTCGACGATGGGGATATCTCTTTCTTCGAAGCGTTTTTCTTCATTAAAGTTAGATCGCGTTCGATTTGTTTCTCCTTGGCGGGGGATATTTGAACGGACTTGACCCGATCCATGGCGGACAGAGCCTTCGAATCGCTAACGATAAAAATTCGCGCTTGATCGCCTGCAATTTTCCGTATTTCCCGCACGACCATATTCATGTTGCTTTCCCGAACCCCTTTTGCCCCCACAGGATGGCCGGCCCCTTTGGCGCTTAAATGACCTTTCCCCAAATTGCCTGTGTTTAAACTCCATTTTGCCTTTTGAAGCTGCTTCTTCGGATCAGCGATATAAACGTCCTTATCATGTACCAGAACTTTCACATCCGTCATACCCGCCGCATGAAACATTGCTTCTATTGTCGAGGAATGACCGCTGTCGTAAAGTCCGGAGCTTTTGATTCGGCTGTCGATCACTTGGCCGCCTTTACCGCTAGATGATTTCCCTTTCCGGTTATCGCTCGCTTTTTTCGTTGTTTGTTTCTTTTTTTGCCCGGATTTCGCTTCCACTTTTTTGGTTGATTGGGCTTTCGGCTTCTCCTGCTTTTGCGCGCATCCGCTTAGCATCGTTGCGATACAAAGGGCCGTTATCGCAATCCTCATCCAAGTTTTGGCCAATGCAAATTCCTCCTTCTGCTTCGAAGTTTGAATATTGTTATGATGATCGTCCGGCGAATGTATTATTAAGGGGAATTATTAGGGAGCAAGAAAGTTAATGGAATTTTTTCGCTAGGGTACGGTAAAACGAGCGGAAACATTATTAAGAAAGTTTAAAGCTGCATGACGGACTTAACGCCGAACGATCCCGGATCGGGAAAGGCTAGTCGAATCAACTTTATCACTTGCATCAATGTTGTAGTATGAAATTGTCAAAATGAAAATTTCAGTTTCGTCTTACAAGGAGGAATGCAAGTGCAAGGGAATATCAGGATTCAAGGCGCAAGGGAAAATAATCTGAAAAACATTTCGCTCGAAATTCCGAAGCATAAGCTCGTCGTCGTGACAGGCCCGTCCGGCTCGGGCAAATCCACTCTGGCGATGGATACGCTGCAACGAGAATGCCAGCGGCAGTATATGGAGTCCATGGGCATGATCTCCGATTCGATCAGCAAGCCGAAAGTGGATTCCATCGAAGGGCTTTCGCCGTCCATCAGCGTCGGACAGCATGTGACGAACCGCAATCCGAGATCCACGATCGGCACGGTAACGGACATCTACACGCTGCTCAGAATTATGTTTGCCAAGCTGGGCGAACGTCCCTGCCCGGCTTGCGGTACGACGGTTGCGCCTGCGATCGCTGCCGAAGCCCCGGTGCGCGGAATCGCCGATGAAGAGTACGACGCGCTTGAGAAGGTTCATTGCCCCAATTGCGGGCACACGCTGGACAAATTGACGATGTCCCATTTTTCGTTCAATAAACCGGAGGGCGCCTGCGGGAGTTGCGACGGATTGGGGCATGTCGCCTCGCTCGACATGAACGCCGTATTCGACGAAGGACGAAGCTTGCGCGGAGGCGGCGTGCTGCCTTGGTACGATTTCCTTGTTGAATACAATTTGAGCATATTGAAAGCCGCCGCCAAACATTACGGTTTTGAATTCGACGGCGATTTGCCGATCAAGGAGTATAGCGCCGTCCAACGGGATTTGCTTTTGCATGGGGTAGAGAGCGAACAATTCTCCGGCCGTTTCCCGAATATAAAGCCTCCGAAAGGGGTGAATCAAGGGAAATTCGAAGGTATCGTAACGGGCATGTGGAGAAGGTACAGAGAGAAGGGCGGAGATTCGGGCGGATCGGAGTTTTTCCGCGCACAGATTTGTCCCGACTGCGAAGGGGCGAGGCTGAGGAAAGAAAGCCGTCTCGTTTCGGTCGGCGGCGCTTCGATATCCGAAGTAACTTCCTGGCCGATCGGCGATTCGCTGGCTTGGATGAAGTCGCAGCAGCAGTCGCTTCCGGAAGAGAGCCTGCAGCTTGTCGAGCCGATTTTGCACGATATGATCGTGAGAATGAAACGCATTGCCGATGTCGGGCTAGGCTATATGTCGCTCAATCGGCAGGTGGTGTCGCTGTCCGGCGGAGAGGCGCAGCGGCTGAGGCTGGCCTCGATATTGGGTTCGGGACTGACGGGCGTGCTGTATATTTTGGACGAGCCGACGTCGGGATTGCATCCGCGCGATACGCGGGGCTTGATTCAAGTCATGAAGCAACTGCGCGATTTGGGAAATACCGTGCTTGTGATCGAGCATGACGAAGAGGTGATGCGGGCGGCGGATCATATTATCGATATGGGTCCGGGAGCCGGCAGCTTCGGAGGTTATGTCGTAGGGCAAGGGCGGTTGGAAGATTTAATGAATCAGCCCGAATCGGTTACGGGCGCTTTTTTCAAAGATGCGAATCAACACCCGGCAGAACGGAGGCGAAGGCGGGGGATGGGGAAGTCGCTGACGATTCATGACGCGCATTTGCGAAATTTGAAACATATTACCGTTTCATTCCCGCTCGGTTGTCTCGTTTCCGTTACCGGCGTTTCCGGTTCGGGCAAGTCTACGCTGCTGTTCGATCTGCTGGCCTCTTCCGATCGGGAGCGGGGAAAGCCGGATGGCTGCGGCAGCGTCACCGGATGGGAGGAGGTCGGCAAGCTGATCACCGTCAACCAGTCGCCGCTAACGCGGATGCAACGATCGAATATTGCGACATATACCGAAGTATACACGATATTGCGAAATTGGTTCGCCGGATTGCCCGAAGCGAAGCGGAGCCAATTGACTTCGAAACATTTTTCGTTTAATACGGCGGGCGGCCGTTGCGAATCATGCCAAGGGCTTGGCGTCGTGTCGGTTCATATGCATTTTCTGCCGGAGTTGGAAGTACGTTGTCCCGCTTGCCGCGGCAGACGGTTCAAGGAAGAGGTGCTGCGAGTGAAATATCAAGGCTTCAGCATTTCGGATCTTTTGGATATGACCGTGCAAGAAAGCTTGCCCATCTTGGGCGATCACCCGAAAGCGGCCAATATGACGAAGCTGCTATGCGAAGTGGGGCTCGGATATTTGAAGTGGGGTCAATCGGTCAGTACGCTATCCGGCGGGGAAGGACAACGCATCAAGCTGGCAAAAGAATTGGGCAAGCCTTCCAAGCATCATACCTTATATTTGCTGGATGAGCCTTCGACCGGCTTGCATCCGAACGATGTCAAACCATTGCTCGTTCTGTTGGACCGCTTGGTCGACGCCGGCAATACGGTTATTCTCGTAGAGCATAACATCGATCTGATTCGCAGCTCGGATTGGGTCATCGATATCGGGCCGGGCGGAGGAGACGCCGGCGGTTCGATCGTCGCCGAAGGCACGCCGGAAACGGTGGCTCGAATCGCAGCGTCGCATACCGGCCAATTCTTGAAAGAGAAGTTAGGGTAAGAGAGGGGGAGCCGTATGAATGATTCGACATGATCGATTCAATCGATTAATTTCAATACATTGCACAGGCGGTATAGATAGTGGATGCCCTTGATTTGAGCCTGATTTAAATCGTTCAAATATTTCAAAGAATCGCGGGCGATTCGCCTCGCTTGTTCGACATTATGGCCGTCCAGTTCCTCAATGACTTGCTTGATCACTTCGAGCGAATATACGGCCGCCCGCAACGTCCCTATAATGAGCACTTTGCGCACATGCGACCGGTTAAACTTTCGATAACCGTTGTCATTGTCCCGCGACACGTCGAGCAACCCCATCTTTTCCCAGTGCCGAATCGTGGTGCTGGGAATTTGCGTTTCTTTGGACACTTCCCCGATCGTCATCCATTTTCTTTTCTGTTTGGCATCCGCCTCGTCGAGCTCTATGGATCCCAAAATTTGCACCGTCTTCTCGGCAAGCAATTTTTTATGGTGCAGGCGGGCTTGCTGTTCGTTTACGAGCCAGAACGCGTCTTCCGCTTCCTTGTTTTGAATTTTCATCATCGCGTTTTTGGTCACCTGCATGCCGAAACCGGCGTTCATGGCGCGGATGCATTCGAAATAAGCAAGATGTTCTTCCGTGTACAGCCGATAACCGTTCTTGGCGCGCTCAGGGGCCGGTACGATCCCCCATTCTTCGTAATGGCGCAAGGCGCTTGTGCTGATGTTGAGTTTGCGTGCGATATCGATCGGTCTGATGCTCAAGGCACACCTCCGAGAAGTTGTTACCAAAAATGTAATCAATCTTGCCGGCTATTGTCAACCTCACGATCGGGCGCTATCGCCTTTGCAGGAAATCCAAGACAGACGAATCGAAGACGTTCAAAGAAATGGGAAAAGCGCCTATCGGCTAGGCGCTTTAGGATTTCTTGCCAGCATTCAGTTCGTTGTCGCTGTCAATTGGGGATACTGCGGTTTGATGTCAAGACTAGGCGGTGAACTTATCAGTATTTGAAGCCGCAAATGCTACAAGCTACGATAACCAGAAGGATGAATAACACCAAAATCGTACCAGTGTTCGTGAAAGCTCCTCCAACGTATCCAGACAATGCACAGCACCTCCTTGATTTGTGTACTTTATGTTATGAGTGCGATTGGCCTGTTGATTGTGTGATTGTACCTATGCGAATGAACTAATATTGCAGATCTTCTCCGGCGGCATCGGTACGGTATGTAAAAACCCCCGACGGGGGCGGCTCGTACGGTATTGCGCCATCTTCCGTACGGAGCCGCTGTCCGGCGAGGGTCTTATCCTATGTGTATTATTTCAGCAGCCATAATGCAGGGACATTCGGCGGTTCCCAGCCGGTCAGGGACGTATGGGCTTGCCGGCATTCGTACACGTTGCCTCCGTATGTTACGAGAGCGCCGACGCTATATTGAACGCCGGGAGCCCAGGCCGGAGCCTCCGAGGACGAATTGGTCGTCGCGCTGACGGCATTGCTTGCGCCCGATACGTTGCCGCCCGCATCCACCGCGCGTACCGTGAATGAATACGTCGTGCTCGAGGCAAGCCCGGCGACGGTATAGCTGAGCGACGATCCCGACACGGTGGCGACTAAGGTCGAGCCCCGGAAAACTTGATATCCCGTCACCCCGACGTTATCCGTCGAGGCATTCCAAGCGAGCGATACGCTGGAGGCCGACGTACCCGTCACACGCAAGTTTGCCGGGGCGGTTGGCGGATCCGTATCCGGCGTCGGTCCGGAAGTCGTTGCGCTGACGGAGTTGCTTGCGTTCGACACATTGCCGGCCGCATCTACGGCTCGAACCGTAAACGAATACGATGTATTCGAGGCGAGCCCGGTGACGGTATAGCTTAATGTCGAACCGGAAACGGTTGCGGCCAAGTTCGTGCCGCGGTATACCTGATATCCGGTGACTCCGACATTATCGGTCGAGGCGTTCCAAGCGAGCGAAACGCTGTTTGCAGTCACTCCCGTCGTTCTCAAATTCGTCGGCGCCGTAGGCGGTTGATTGTCGCCGGACCCGCCTCCGAAATTCGCATCGATGACATTATAGAATGCGTTGGCGGTATCGGCAATTTCCCAAACAGCCAGAATAACATGATAGCCGGAGCGGCTCGGCACGTTGCAAGAATGGGTAACGGAATTCGGCGGCCGTTGTCCGCCGTCATTGAAACTGCAGAAGGGAGTAAGATCGAATGACGCCCGTTTCAACGGTTCGTTCGGGTTCCAGTCCGGCTTCGTAATATAATACTTCCATGAAGTCGTTGCATGAGCCGCGGTCAACGTCCAATGGAACGTATTGTTGCCGCTTGACATGTTCACTTTCGTCCAGCGCGTCGCCGTTTGCTGATCCATTTCCGGAAAAAGGCCGTTAGCGCTCGCTATTTTCCCGTCGGCGGGTCCGGCTTGCGGAAATCCTTTCGGCCCTTCCAAACTGTGCGGATCGTATTGGACCGCGCCGCAATTTGTATTTTGCCCGAGCTTGCACAAATAGCCGCGGCTGGCCGGAGAATCGACATAACCGTGTGCGGAAGCGCTTTCGGCAAACGCCAGCGACAAAATCATCGTGAGCAGCATCGTACCTGCGATAATAAATACCATTTTCCATTTCGTAACGAATTCGTTCAGGGAAACTTGATGTACCATTTTATTCTCCTCCTTTTTTTTTACCTTCCAATTTTTCGAAACGGGCTTTCGAATTCATAGCAAGGAAAGCAGCTGGAATGAGAACGGATACATTACTGCGATCGCTGTCGCGTCTGTACTGCCGAAACAGTGGACGATCACCTCCTTGGCAAATCTAAAAACAAACCACCTCCTTTCATATGGGGGAACTTGGTTAAATATATCTATCAAGCAAAATGTGAAGCGCCATGATGGAATATATGAAACGGCTCGAACGATCGATAGGAGTGTTTCGTTGGTTAAAGCGTAGAACATTGTGAGGGAATCTAGATATTATGTCCTAAACTGGAAATAATTAATAATATATTATGTAAACAATTATAACGGCTTGTCCGAAAAAGTCAATAAAAAAATTGTCGATCCGTTCGGCCCCTTTGTCTTGTAAGAGGAACACGAAACCGCTGCCCTTTATATTTGTTGAATCCTATATAGAACAAATTCATAGTATAATAGAAACAAAACAAATTTGGCGTTAGGGGGAAAAAGCG
This sequence comes from Paenibacillus sp. CECT 9249, assembly GCF_918697855.1. Taxonomy (NCBI): domain Bacteria; kingdom Bacillati; phylum Bacillota; class Bacilli; order Caryophanales; family Paenibacillaceae; genus Paenibacillus; species Paenibacillus sp. CECT 9249. The sequence goes on from NZ_CAKKLI010000041.1 coordinate 33,885, forward strand.
GTGGCAACGATACCCAAGATTGGCGTCGATGCCGGGGGGACGCTGGTGAAGATCGCGTTTCGAAGCGAGGACTCGATTCAGTATCATAAGATTCCTTCCAGCCAATTGACACAAGCGGCATTATGGATTAACGAGCATCGTCCCGAAGCGATCGTTTGTTTGACCGGCGGCAAGAGCCGCTTGCTTGCATCGATGCTGGAACGCGACGCGCGGCATATTCCGGAATTCGCAGCCACTTGCCGGGGAATTCGGCATTTGCTTCATCAAGGCGGAATGGGAATGCCCTCTTTCCTGTTAACCAATGTTGGAACGGGGACATCGATTCACTATCTCGACGCCGATTCGCATGCGAGGGTCGGAGGTACCGGCATCGGCGGAGGCACGGTGCTTGGATTGTCCTATTTGTTGACAGGACTGCGCGATTACGAATCCATCGTAAAATTGGCAGGCGAAGGAGTCCGAAGCAGCATCGATCTTACCGTCGCTCAAATTTACGAGGGAGCGGTTCCTCCCTTGGCAGGAGATTTGACGGCAAGCAATTTCGGCAATATCGACAAGTTCGCCGGAAGTCCGCCGAAGAAAGAGGATTTGATCGCTTCGGTCATCGGATTCGTCGGCGAGACGGTGGCTACGGTAAGCGCGCATGCCGGCGGGCAGTATGGAACGGCCGACATCGTGTTTATCGGTTCTTCCTTTGCCGATAACGATCCGTTACGGAATGTCGTGGAAAAAACGGCCCTGTTCAGAGGCGCCAATCCTTATTTTGTGGAGAACGGGGAATACAGCGGTGCGCTTGGGGCGCTTATGGCGATCGGATAAATGATTATCCGAAAAATCGGACAAAGAGGGAATGGATCCTATGAAAATTTTGGAAGTAGCGATTTTGCATATAAAGCCTGGGTTGAAAAACGAGTTCGAGAGCAGCTTCCGCAAGGCGTCGCACATCATTCGCAAGATGAACGGTTACATCAGCCATGAATTGCAGAAATGCATCGAAGAAGAAAATAAATATATTTTACTCGTCAGGTGGGAATCGTTGAAGGATCATATGGTCGGGTTCAGGCAATCGCCCGAATATGAGGAGTGGAAAGCGCTGCTTCATCACTTCTACGATCCGTTTCCGGTCGTCGAGCATTTCATCGACATCAGGCTGGATTAATCGCATGCCCGGTCCGCTTCTTTAACAAAAGGCGGGCCGGGCATTTTTGTCGTGAAAGGGGCGCTTCATGTCTATTAATAGAGAACTCTCCATAAATAAAACGTCGCATATGCCTCCCAGCCGGTCCATGAGGCCGACATTTGCTTTATCTCCTCGACGGTCGGTTTGCGCTCGGTTCCGGTCAAATGTTTGATGGCGTTATGAAGGCCGACATCTTGAACGGGAAAAGCGGACGGTATTCGCAGGCATCGCATCATGACGTAATTCGCCGTCCACGGTCCGATTCCCCGTATGGCGACAAGCCGTTGCTCTGCGGAACCGCCGCCGTGTTCCTCGTTCAACAAAAGCTCTTTGCTTAACTTGCCTTCGGCTATAAGCTTTGCCGCTCCGATCAAGTATTCCGATTTTTTGGCGGTCATTTGCAAATCGATGAGATCGTCCGCGGCCAGGCCGGCAATACGCTCAGGCGTCGGAAAGAGCCAATAACTCCTTCCTTTCCATTCGGCGCACCGCCCGTAGCGTTCGACGAACCTCCTTTTCAACGTATACGCAAAGGCAAGATTGATTTGCTGTCCGATAATCGCCCAACATAGCGCCTCGAATAAATCCGGAATGCCGACGATGCGCAAGCCGCGGAAACGGTCGACCGTAGGCCGCAGCAATTCGTCGGCATGCGCCATGGCGTAAAATGGCGTCAAATCCGTATCCAAATCGAACCATTCCCTAATATATTGAACGGCCGCGGAACGCGTCGACGCGCTCGGAGGATCGGCAGTCCCTTGAAACCGGACATGAAGCGCCTCTTCGCCCCCGCCGCTGATTTTCACGATCGGATATTCCGGCCCGACAGGGATCCGTTTGTATATTGTACCATCATCAATATAGTGCATGCATTCGTTGCCGGAACGGCTCATATAGCCTACCGTTTCCGCAAAGTTGAAATCTTCCGGCACGGGCACTTGCAGCTCCGGCCCGCGATATTCCATATTGCCGTGCGGATTGCTCATTGGCGGCGTTCTCCTTCTTCATCGTCCAGATATCGAATATTGTACCATGAAACGGCCGGGTTCGAGATTCGAAATGTTGCTTTCCTATTTTTCAAGAGAGCATGCCGATGCCGCAAACTGGACCTAAGTCGGGTGCGAATTACACCGCTCGACCGGTGGAGGACGGACGCGCCGATGTTATACTGAAACTGCGATCAAGAACGGCGGTTTCGGCGAGATCGGCATGAGTTTGCGAATTGGGGAGAGACAGAGATGAGAAAATCGGTATTTTTAGGGGTCGTCCTGGTGGCGGCAGGCTTGTTTGGCTTATTGTATTCCATATTCGGTTCGGGGTATGGGTTTGCGGGAAATTTCCTATCCTTCGGCACGAAGCAGATTGATATCGAGAAAACGGTCGATGCGGATCAGTTATCCGATATTCTGGTAAAAGCGGACAGTACGAACGTGAAGGTGACGCATAGCGATTCGGACCGTATTAGCGTTCGTTTGCATGGAAGAGTAAACTCCCGCGACGCGGAGAAGACGGACATCAAAATAAACGCTCAAGGAGATTCCCTGGAGGTAGGAATGGTCAGTCCGCGCGGATTTCACATCGGATTCAATTGGAAGGAAATCGAGCTTTCGATCGGGCTGCCCGACAAACAATGGGAGACGCTACAGGTGCAAGTGGGCAGCGGCAATATCGATTTGTCCGGCGTGAACGCAGCGAACATGAACGTGAAGACCGGCAGCGGCAACATTAATGCGTCGAACATGACGGCGTCGGATTCGATCGCGCTCCATTCACGGTCGGGCAATTTGGTTGCCGAAGGATTTAAAGCGGACGCGCTCGTTTTTGATCTCGGCAGCGGGAATGCGAAATTGATGGACGGCGAAGCGAAATTGTCGGGGAAAACGAGTTCGGGCAATATTCGGGTGGAATTCGAAGAACTGATCTATGACGCCGATCTCAAGACGGGAACAGGCAACGTGGACGTTTTGCTGGCCCGGCAACCGGAATCTTTGGCGGTACAATACAAAGGAGGCTCCGGCAAAGGGACGATCCGATGGGACGGCATGAATTACGAGGAAAGCGACAAAGAAGGCCGTTCGATCAAAGGGACGTTCGGTTCGGGAGACGTTCAACTGAACGTGCGCACCGGTTCGGGGGATTTTAGGCTGGACCGGCCGTAGCGAGACGATAAGGGAGGAGCGGCGGCTCGCTCCTTTTTTTGTTTTGCAGTCGGAATTCGGCGATTCGCCGCCGAAAAACATCGGTGAGAAAGCAGGATTTTTCGAGTCGGATTGCGTATATACATATATTCCGTAAAAAAGAAGGTGGTTCAATGTTCAGCTACAGAAATGCGAAAGAGATCGATTTTACGGTCATATCGGCGTTTCCGCAAAATGCGGCGGAGCAATATTATATGTTTCCTAAAGGGAGCTATCCGCTCAAGCCGGATCAGTTGGCCGAGGCGGCCAGGAGCCGGGTGCTGCCGACGGTGATCGAGCGCGGCGGCGAGGTCGCCGGTTACGGCAATTTCTACGATGTGAAGGAACGCGATCACGCTTGGTTAGGAAATATTATCGTCAATCCGAAATGCCGGGGCAACGGGGCGGGCGCATATTTGCTGAACGTCATGAAGGAAAGGGCTAGAGAGGAATTGCATTTGCGCCAATTGCGGCTGATTTGCCATAACACGAATACGGCCGCACTTGCCCTCTACCATAAACTTGGCTTCCAACCGTTCGAAATCCGGATATCGGAAGGAAAGCGGGATATCGTCGGGATCGCGATGAGAACGGATCTTCCCTAATCGCGTGCCTGCCGATACAGAAAACTGCAAACTGGCGAAGGGGGCGGACAATATGAAAACGATCGTGCAATCCGTGATCTTTTCCCTATTGTTGATCGTTGTGTATTACGGCGTGCAGATCGGCATCGGTTACTATATGACCCTGCATTACGTGCCGGATATCGTCGACAGTTATGCGCAAGTGGGCTATTTGCAGCATCAAGTATCGTTCGGCGTCATACGAGGCAATCCCGGTCTGGAATTCGCCGCGTTATTCGTCGGCGGCTGCGCGGCGTTTATCCTGTTGAAGACGTTATGGCTTCGTACAAAGAGAAAATAACTTCAGTAACGATTTGTTTGCACCGCCGGTTATTGCCGGCGGTCTTTATACTGTTCGGGCGGTTTTGTGCAACATAACCGTCCGCCCTCGAAAATTTCCGAGAGAGAGATCAGTTTCATATGTTGCATTTACAACGATTAAATATTATAATACATTCAAAATATTTTTAATGTTAAAAAACATTGGAGGGAATAACGGTTGAAACGATTTATGATTATCGAGACGCCGGACCAACTGAAAGCGATCAGCGACCCGTTGCGGCTGGAAATATTAATTATGTTGATCAGACAGGAATACACCGGCAAACAGGTAGGCGACGTCTTGCACACATCCGCATCCAAAATTCATTATCATTTGAAAGAAATGGAGCGAAACGGATTGCTCGAAGTGACACGCACCGAAGAGAAAAACGGGATCGTCCAAAAATTTTACCGCGCCGTCGCATTCGATTTCCGCATCTCGGAAGAGTTGCTTCCGTCTTTGAAATCCGACACGACGATCATACAAGAGACGATGCTAAACAATTTGCGGTCGGCGATGTACCGCCTCCGCCATGCTCCGGAGGAATCGTTTCTCTCCTTCGCCCCGGAATCATCCAGGCCGCCGGTGCTGCACGGAAACGGGGAGTATAAGGTTCCGCTGCATGAAATTAAGGACTGGGTACGAAAATTCAAAGCGCTTGTGCAGGAATTCGAGGAATTGGAGAGCAAATATGCCGAACGCGTACAGCGCGGCAACGCGCAAGATGTTGGCGAATTGTTCTTCTTCTCGTACGTCGGATTTATGACGAACGAACAGTTGTACGTTTCGGACGAAATGTCGCTCCCGGAAGCGTACGAACCGGTGGACGATATTGTCGTCCGCAAGAAGCGGGAGGAGGACCGGACGCCATGAGGGCCGGTTTGCGCGATTTTGCCGGGCTGTCTTCATCCTATTATTGGCTATGGGTCGGCAACATTCTTTCTTCCTTCGGGGACGCGGCCGTCCTCATTATGCTATCCTGGTTTCTCGTCGATACCGTTACGATGAAAGGTGCGCTCGGCATTGCGCTCATGACGATGGGGATATGCAGAGTGGTCTTAATGCTCGTTGGCGGGATTGCATCCGACCGGTACAACCGGAGGACGATCATGTTCCTGTCTTTAATCGCCCGGGGGGCCGTGCTCTTCTTATTTTCCCTGGTCATTCTCGTCTGCGATCCTTCATGGTATCCGGCGGCCGCTTTTGTCATGGCCGGGTTGTTCGGAGCGGTGGACGCCTTCTTCTGGCCGGCGAGCGGGGCGATTGTACCTTCTTTGGTAGCCAAGGACCAGCTTGGGGCGGCGAACAGCCTGTTGTCGATTTCCCAGCAGATCAGCATCGTCGGCGGGCCGTTGATCGCTTCGGTGCTGCTCGGGCATGTTTCATTTCCGGTGATGTTTGCGGTCAACGCATCGATGTTTGCGCTAGGGTCTCTTTTTATATTCGCGATCCGGATCAAACCGGTTTCGCCCGGCCGGCGGGACGAGGCGCCGAAACCGGCCGGATTTATAAGGGAACTAATGGACGGGGCGAAATATATGATTTCGATTCGCATCCTCTTTCTCTTATCGCTCTTATCGCTGCTCATTAATTTCATGTTAAACGGCCCGCTGAATGTCGGTCTCCCCGTCCTGATTAAACAATTGAACTGGGACGGCAGCATGTTCGCCAATATGGAGGGAGTGCTCGGAGCCGGAGCCGTTGCGGGAGGCATCATCGTCGGTTTATCCAAAGGGTTTCGCGGACGCTTGCATCTGCTTGCCTGGTTCGTCGTCGTCATGGGCGGAAGCCTGACGGCTCTCGGTTTCATGCAGCAGGCCTATCACGGGTTTGTCGTGATGGCGATATTGGGCATGATGCTGACCATGATCGACGTACCTTTTAACACCTACGCGCAAACCGTTGTCGAAACGCATATGCTCGGCAGGTTTATTTCCTTAAACCGCCTCATGGGGCTTGGATTGTCGCCGCTTAGTTATTTTCTGGCTTCTTTTTTGCTCGATCATCAAATCGCAACGCCTGCAATTGTTCTAGCGATCGGAGGCGCGAGTGTCGCATTCATGGGAATCTGCCTATACTTTACCCGCGATTTCCGGCGAATCGAGCAGCATCCGGCATGGAGGCAAAAAGAAGTTTCCGTTTCATGAATAAATGTTGGCAATGCCGTGAAACCTAACCATCAAAATGACAGAAAAAGGATGGGCGGCATGTTTTCATTTCTAGCAGCGCTTTTTCGTAAACGCCCCAAACCTTCGGCCAATGAAAATCGCATGCTTCAACCGCCCGCACCCGGGCCGGAAAACGTTCATACGGAGCTCGCCAGAAACATTCAATACGTTAAGGAGCAGTTTACGCTGACTCCCGACCTGGTCGTGCGTCATATACATGGAGAGACTCCCGCAGCGCTCGTGTATTTGGACAGTTTGACCGATAAAAATTCGATAAACAACGATATCGTGCTTCCTTTGATTCGCGCGACGTCATATCCCCCCGATCAGCCTCCGGTCGCAACGGGGGATGTGCGCAAAACGTCCGATTGGTCTGCGGTCGAACATGCCGTATATCACGGGAAAAGCGTCTTGTTCGTCGAGGGAAGCGGCAGGGCTTCTATACTCGGTACGCAAGGTTGGCCGCAGCGCGCCATCGAGGATCCCCAGCTCGAAGCCTCGCTGAAGGGGGCTCATCAAGGATTCGTCGAGACGGGAAGCCAGAATATCGCTTTAATTCGCCGTTATATTCCGCACAATGAATTGAAGATCAAACAATTTGACATTAGTTCCAGAGGAAATTGCAAATTATCGGTCATGTATTTGCGGGATGTCGCAGACCCGGCCGTATTGGAAAAGCTTGAACAAAGAATAAAAGAGTTGAAGATCGACAATATCATCAATACGGGGGAATTAGCCGAATTTATCGAGGACCATGCGTTTTCTCCATTTCCTCAGTTCATATTGACGGAGCGGCCCGATACGGCCGCTTCGCATGTTATGCAGGGGAGATATGCCGTCGTCGTGGATCGTTCGCCAAGCGTATTGATCGGTCCCGTCTCTTTTATCTCCTTTTTCCAAAGCGTGGACGATTACAGCATGCGCTGGATCAGCGCTTCGTTTATTCGCTTGCTGCGTTTCTTTGCGGCGTTTGTCGCCTTGTTTCTGCCTGCGATCTATATCGCTCTTATTTCGTTCAATTATGAGGTCATCCCGATCCAATTGCTGCTATCGATCGCGGAATCGAGGGCGCGCGTGCCGTTTCACCCGTTTATGGAAGCATTCATTATGGAGATTACGTTGGAATTGATGCGCGAAGCGGGCATTCGGCTTCCCGCTCCGATCGGGCAAACGGTAGGCCTCGTCGGCGGCATCATTATCGGCCAAACGGCCGTCCAAACCGGAATCGTCAGCAACATTATGGTGATCGTCGTCGCTTCCACGGCCATCGCGTCTTTCGTCATTCCCAATCATGATATGGGAGCGGCGATTCGTTTGCTGCGGTTTCCGATGATGCTGATGGCGTTTATGTTCGGTTTGGTGGGAATCGTAATCGGAGCGATGATTATGCTTGCGCATCTGTTGTCCTTGCAATCGTTGGGTACGGCTTACGGGAGTCCGTTCGGGCCGGTGCGCTTCACAGATTGGAAGGATACGCTCCTCCGCTTTCCGCTGTGGACGATGATCAAGCGTCCGACCGGTCCCCGTCCGAAGCAGGAAAATCGGCTGGAAGAAGATCCGGCAGGGAAACGACCATGAAAAACGTCAAGATTACGTTCATGCAATATACGCTTCTCATCCACGGAGCAGCCGTCGGCATGGGGGTTTTGTCGCTCCCCCGCCTGGTGGCGGAAAAGGCCGGAACCGACGGTTGGATCAGCATTCTTTTGGCCTGGCTGGCCCACCTGTTCTTCGGCATTCTTATTGTGCTTGTCATGAGCAAATACCCGCAGGATTCGCTGCCCGAATTACTCGTTCGGCTATTCGGACGTTTTCTCGGGAAATTGCTCTTGATTCCGATTGTTGCTTATTTTGCTTTTTTTAGCTGGAGCATTCTCGTCAATTCCATTTTGTTTATAAAGTCATGGTTTTTCCCTATGACCCCCGCCGTATACATCATGATACTGTTTGCCGTTCCGACTTATATTATCGTTGCCAAAAACTTGCAAATCGTCGGAAGATACGCGGAGATCGTCTTTTATCTGACCATTTGGATGAGTTTGATTCTCCTGATTCCGTTGAGGGACGGCCAACTGATTCATTTGCTGCCTGTCTGGAAATCGGGTCTCGGTCCGATTTTGGACGGCGTGACGGTGACGACGAATTCGATTGTCGGGTACGAGATCGTTTATTTTATATATCCCTACTTGACGAAAAAGGAATGGGCCGTACGCGGCGTGGTTCTGGCGAATACGTTGACGATGTTGGTGTATTTGTTCATTACGCTCATCTGTTTCGTTTATTTCAGCCCGAACGAAATTACGGAGTACAATCAACCGGTGCTGAATTTGTTGAAAGTGATCGAATTTCGGTTTCTGGAACGGTTCGATATGATATATCTTGCTGTGTACCTGATTGTCGTATCAACTGCTTGGACCCCTTATTTATTCGGTGCGGCCTTCGGCACGGCGAGATTGTTCGGTTCCCGGAACCACGGTCCGGCCGTCGCGTTGTTTCTGATCGCGATGATTGTGATGAGTTACGTCCTGCAGCCGTCGTGGGCGGAATCGGAAAGATGGACGAGTTGGGCGGTGAAAGGGGCGTATATCGTAGTATGCGCATTGCCGGTATTCCTGTTTCTATACATAATGTTGCATCGGAAACTTGTTCGGAGCGGAGGATAAAATGACAAAAAAGCTTTTCGCCGTATTTATTACATGTTTAGCCTTACTCGCGTTAACGGGATGCAAGGACCAGAACTTGATCGAGAATTTAACGCTATCCCTGGTGATCGGCATGGATTTGAATGAGCAAAACGAGTTCGAGGTTTCCATTTCCAGTCCGGTCTTCAATAAGGAAGCGAAGGATAAGGAAGAAGAGTTTCAGGTAACATCAACGACGTTGCGCAAATCGAGGGACGAATTCGATAAGGTGGTACTTGGATCGACGGCCGGAGGCAAGGCAGAACTCATATTGGTAGGCAAAAAGCTGATGCGGCATCCCGGCTGGGCTACGATTCTCGATGCTCTATACAGGGATCCGAAAAATACGGTTACGCCCCGCCTTGTCATGGTGGATGGGCCTGTATACGATATTATCCGTTTATCGCCGAAAGACAAGCCGCGCTTGCCTTTGTATTTGATGAAAGTGATCGACATGGCCTATGTCAGGAACGTGACCGTCAGAACGACGTTGCAGCAATTTTACCGGCATCACAAGGAAAAGGGAATGACTTCGGCGATCACCGAGATCGGCCTAAAGGGAAGGGACATTCAAATTTTGGGGACGGCGCTGCTGGACGATCGGGAGAAATACAAGCTTACGATTTCCTCGACGGAAACCAAGCTGCTGAATATGATGAAACAGCCGGGAAAGGGGGCGTTCCCGTTGACGCTGCAGCTTCCGGAATTCAAAAGCTCCTTGCGCTTCCTGCCGACCAATCAGTTAAGTTTTAACACCTTTTCCGTAAAAACGCGAAAAAAAGCGAGATACGACCGCGGCAAGTTTCGGTTCGACGTCAATATCAAAATGGCCATTTTCTTAACGGAACGGTTGTTTCCGATCGATATGAGAAAGGAAACGCGTGCTCTCGAGCGTTACATCGAATCGGAGCTGGAACGCCAGTTTGCCGATTTTATTCGTAAAATACAGGCCGCGAAAATCGATCCCGTCGGATTCGGCATGTATGCGAGAGCGTATGCCTATCCCCAATGGAAAAAAGTCGAAGACGATTGGGGAGAGGAATTCGCCGATGCGGAGGTAAATGTGAAGGTTGACGTGGAGATACAGGGCATGGGCGCGATGAAATGACAAGCGGCTACAGCACTTGGGGCTAAAAGCAATGCGGAAGGAAACATGCTATACTGGCAGTATAAGGTTCAACAACGGATTGGGGAGACCAGGGTGAAACCATTTACCGCCAAAGTCATTGACATGATACAACGCATCCCGGAAGGCCGCGTCATGACGTACGGGCAAATTGCTAAGCTGGCCGGCAGTCCCAGAGGGGCGAGACAGGTGGTCAGAATATTGCATTCCTCGAGCGCGAAGCATCAATTGCCGTGGCATCGCATCGTCAATGCGAAAGGGGAGATTGCGATCAAAGACGAAGTATCGAACCAGTTGCAGAAGCTGTTCCTGCAAGGGGAAGGAGTTCGGCTGGACGAGGACGAACGCGTCAATTTGCCCGAATATCAATTTTGGCCGGAGGCACGGTAGGGTGTTGATCGATTTAAGAAAATTTCTCCTTGTCTCTCTCTATACAATTTTGTATAATTCTTTATATTGACGGCAGCATAGTAAGGAAATCATTGTCAATCTATTCAAGTTTGTATACAAATTCAGGTACTGGTGAGGGAACGAAAATTTATGTCATCCACCCGTTTGTTAATTCTTGGGCTTCTATTGAAGCACCAACCTATTCACGGATACGACGTTCGTAAGGAATTAGAGGCGTGGCGCGCCGATCAATGGGCGAATATCGCGTACGGGTCCATTTATTTCGCCCTGAATAAAATGGCTGGCGAAGGCTTGCTGCAGCCGGATGGCCACACGGGCAATTTGGAGAGTAAAAAGGGACCGTCGCGCATTCTGTATTCCGTGACCGATAAGGGGAACCTGGAATTCGAACGCTTATTGCATACTGCCTTATGGGACTATAAGCCGGGATCCGATTCGTTTCATATTGCTCTGATGTTTATGAATCGCATTCCGCAGGAACAATTGCTAGGAGCGTTAAAACATCGGATCGGTTTGGTTCAAGCCACTCTCGAAAGCATTAACAGCACAATCAAGTTCGATCTTTTTCCGCCTGGTTCGCCGCGTTTTGTCCGTGAGAACTTAACGTTAATCCGTTCTCGTATGGAAGCCGAACTGCAATGGATCGAAAGAATGATCGCGAAAATTAACGAAGGTTTGCTGCCATAGTATCCGTTTCACGGCTTTGCGGAGAAACGGATACTCCCGCTGTGTTACTATACAAACTTGTATATAAAATTGTAAAATTGGAGTGATCATATGTCTGTCTCAAAAAAATCAAACACTCGTTGGACAGTACTCGGTTTGCTTTTGGCATTATTGCTTGTTTCGTTGGATTCGACGGTGCTTGCTACCGCCGTGCCGACCATCGTCTCGAAATTGGGCGGGTTGGAGCAGATGGCATGGGTGTTCTCCGCTTATCTCATTGCCGGCGTGGCCGGGATGCCCGTGTTCGGTAAATTATCCGATATGTACGGGCGCAAACTTTTTTTTATTGCAGGGTTGGTTCTCTTTTTAATCGGATCGGCATTATGCGGAAGCTCCCAGACGATGACGCAACTGATATTGTACCGCGCGCTGCAAGGAATCGGCGGCGGAGCGTTGATGCCGGTCATCTTCACGATTCTTTACGACATGTTTCCACCGGAGAAACGCGGGCAAATGCAAGGGCTCTTCGGAGCCGTTTTCGGTATTTCCAGCGTGTTAGGACCGCTTGTTGGCGCATTTTTTACGGATGTTGTGGATTGGAGATGGATTTTCTTTATTAATTTGCCTTTCGGACTGATTGCTTTTATCCTGATCGTTTCTTGTTATCATGAATCGCTGTCATTGCGCAAGCAACAAATCGATTGGGCGGGTACGCTGACGTTAGTGGGAGCGATCCTATGCTCGATGTTCGCGTTGGAGATGGCGGGGAAGGATTATGGCTGGAACTCGCCGGCAATTATCGGTTTATTTGCGGCAGCGGCTGTGCTGCTAGCGCTTTTTATTGGGATCGAGGGAAAAGTTCGGGATCCGCTCGTTCCGCTGCCGTTGTTTCGCAACCGCTTATTTACGTCCAGCATTGCTATCGGTTTTTTTTACGGCATGATTTTGATGGCGGGGGCCTCCTATATTCCGCTCTTTATTCAGGGCGTCTTCGGGGGGACTGCTACAAACGCCGGCATGATGATCGCTCCGATGATGATCGCTTTAGTGATCAGCAGTACGCTTGGCGGAGTTCTTGTGAAACGAATGTCATACCGCAGTATTATGATTTGTTCCGTCGTTTTTCTGCTTGCTTCGATTTTTTTGTTGAGTACGGTTTCAGCCGAAACAGAGCGTTGGGTGCTGACTTGCAGCATGATCGTTATGGGCCTCGGCATTGGCGCTTCTTACCCGATCGCGTCTATGGCGGCTCAACATCATATGGAAATTGATCAACGCGGCACCGTCAACTCGCTTGTCCGATTTTTCCAATCCGTCGGCAATACGCTCGGGATTGCCTTGCTTGGCGGCATACAGGCTAACCATTTAAAACAACAATATAAGACTTTGTTGTCCGATCAGGCGCTGGCCGAGAAATTCGGCAATCCGCAGATACTATTGCAGAATAACGCCCGTGAAATGATCCCTCCCGACCTTCTGGGCAAGTTGATCGGCGTATTGGGCGATTCGATTGCAGTAATGTTTCAATGGGCGATTCCGATCGGTTTGCTTGCAGCCGTATTCGTGTTTTTGCTGGGGAACGCAAGGGTGACCGTATCAAGGCCTGCGCCAGGCGTGGAAGAAAGCGGAGAAACTCTTTAAAAGATTCAGTCTTATGTTCTGGCGTGGAAAATGAGAAATTCTCCCCTGAGAATGAGAACCTTAGCGTAAAGTATGTTATGATAACGGGGAAATCGTTTCGTTATTTCATAATGAACGGAGTGCGAATGGAAAAAGTACGAGTTAGCACGATGATGATTAATGGATGCAAAGGAATGATGGCGTTGTCCAGCGAAAGTTACGATGAGAGCAGACATAGCCGGGAAGTATACGCTTATTTCGGGCTGGCGGTCTATTATTCGCAAGTGCTTGAGCACCAGCTTTCCCATATGATCGTCCTGTTGCGGCATTCGCAAGGGACGGTACCGACAGAGCGCGATTTGGAATTGCTGTTCGAGCGGACGCGAAACAACACGCTCGGCCAATTAATATTGGAACTCAAGCATTCTTACCGGTTGAAAGACAACGATTTGCAAGAGTTGTTCGAAGTATTGCGAACAAGAAACTATATCGTGCACGATTACTTTAAAGTCCGGATTAACGATTCTTTTACGAGAGCGGGAAGGGACCGGATGATCCGGGAATTGATCGAATTCAAAAATATGGCAGCAAGCGCGAACGAAAAAATGCAGCATTACACCAAAGCGTTGTACGGCAAGTTAGGCTATGCGCAAAGTGATGTGGAAGAAGAGGTTCGTCGGCTGAGAGAATCCTTGTTATTAGAATAATTTCCATTATTTTTAAAATGAATCCTGCGGCGATACATGTTACAATTTTGTCATCAGTTGATGTCGAAAGTGACATGACAGCGAAGTTCGCTTCGCAATAATGCCAAGGAGGATGAATCAACATGAAAAAACATCTGACGAAAACTGTATTTGCTGCTACATTAGCTTTGGGACTTATTATACCTACAGCGGCATCGGCGGCGCCGGCCGGCGATTGCAGTTCCTTTTTGCAAGATATCCTTAATAAGTTGCCTCGGAACACGCAGGTTATTCAAAACCCGGACTTCGGCAAAATTGCGTGGCCTGGATTCGGCAACGAGCAAGGTAAGCAGGGCAACCAAGAACAAGGCAATAAAGATCAAGGCAAGCAAAATCAAGGAAATCAAAATCAAGGCAAGCAACAAAATAATCAAGGAAATGTGCCTGCGGATGCAGCCGCATTCGCTTCCCAAGTCGTTGACTTGGTAAACCAAGAGCGCGCCAAAGAAGGCCTGAAGCCGCTTGCGGTTGACCAACAACTCGCCAAAATGGCGATGGATAAAGCGATCGATATGAGAACGAACGGTTATTTCGACCATAACTCTCCGACTTACGGTTCTCCGTTCGATATGATGACACAATACGGTATCGATTACCGGTACGCGGGCGAGAACATCGCCAGAGGACAGCGCACGCCGCAAGAAGTGATGAACGCTTGGATGAACAGTCCGGGTCATCGTCAAAACATTATGAGCCCGAACTTCACCCTGATCGGCGTTGCATACTACCAAGGCGACTGGGTGCAAGAATTTATTAGCAAATAAGGCGGATCGCAGCCTGCAGCATCCCGTTTCACTCGTTTGAGTGGGGCGGGATGTTTTTATACGTATGGCCTCTTGTTTCCCGTTCGTCGAAATCCCCTTCGTTCAGTGAAGGCAAGTTCCTCCCCGAAACTTGTGAAAATGCAGTTTTTTTAACCGGAATCGGTCGAAAGGCAGCGTATGCCTGCAAAAATTGTTAACTTCAAAATTTCAAAATACCGCTGCGCGGCTGACGATCCGTTGAGCGGCTAAACGAAACGGAAGCAGGCTAATCGCCTGGAAATCACCTTGTTGCTCGTGTAACGAAACAGAAACACGCTAATGAGCACAAAAGGAGTCAATTTCATTACTCGCCACCGATGATGTAACTGGTTTTTTTGCGGATTTGTATGATTTTTCGTACAAAAGGCGGTCTTTTCAGGGCAATCATAGATGTTTTGTACGAAAATAAACTCTTTAACATTAAAGCGCTAAAGTCCCTTGGACCGAAAAGGTTTCCTAAGCAACATTAATATCCATAAAGTTACAGTTATGCTGGGACTATCTCACGTAGCTCTACTTC